>JAGQJA010000193.1:12870-13244 GCA_020430845.1 Myxococcales bacterium | reverse complement strand
GGGGCGGCGGGCCGCGGCGAGACGGGGGGCTTGCTCTTGGGGACGGCGACCGCGATCGCGGGCTCGACCGCCTTGGCCGGGGCCTCGGGCAGCGCGACGGTCTGCGGGGACGCGATGGGCGGCGGCGACGCCGGCGGCTCGGCCGTGACGGGCGCGCTGGCCTCGGGGAACAACGGCCCGAGGTCGAGCGGCTTGTCCCCCTCGGACGGCACGAGGGCGCTGATCTCGCCCAGCCCGAGCGTCGGCATCTGGTCGGAGTCGACCCGCTTGGCGTCGGCCGCGGTCCCGACGGCGGCGGGGGGCACCGGGGCGCTCGCGTCGGCGAACGCGAGCAGGTCCTCGACGCTGTCGCCCTCGAGCTTCTTGGGGAGATC
>JAGQJA010000193.1:3383-12861 GCA_020430845.1 Myxococcales bacterium | reverse complement strand
AGCTCGGCGAGCGTGCGCGCGTCGGGCGGCGGCGGCGTCGGATCGAGGCCGGCGATGGCCTTGAGATCGTCGGTCATGCCCTTGTCGCCCTCGGGGTGCAGCTTCGACACCTCGAACGTCTGGAGCAGGTCCTCGACCTCGTTGCCCTTGAAGAGCTTGTCCTCGCGCTTGGGCGGCGGGGCGAGCGGCGCCGTGGGCTTGACGACCGGAGGCAAGGGCAGGGGACCGCCGGGCGGCGCGCTGTCGGCCACCTTCGCGGGGCCCGAGGGCGCCTCGGCCTTCTTCTCCGGCTTGGGCTCGGGCTTCTTCTCGGCCTTGTCTGCGGCCTCGCCGTCGGGCGCGAGGTTGGGTCGCCGCGCCGTGACCGCCTCGTCGTCGAAGCTCTGCATCGCGGGACGCGGCGCCTCACGGATCTCGGGCTCGGACGCGACGCGAGACGCGGGACGGTCGGGCTGCGAGGCGGGGCGATCGGGCTGCGAGGCGGGGCGATCGGGGCGGGAGCCCGGGCGCTGCGGCGAGGCGGTGGGCGGGACGGACGCGTTGCGGCCCAGGCCGAGCGTGACGCGTCTCACTTCGCGGGCGAGCCGGGCGAGCGCGCGCCGCCCCGCCGCGCGGTTGACCGGGATGAGCGCCGACTCGAGCTCGCTCGAGAGCGACTTGAGCCCTTGCCCAGCCTTGCGCTTGGCGGCGGCCGAGAGCGCCGGCGTCGACGAGCCGCTGCCCTCGAGCAGCTTGGCGAGGATCGCGCGCACGCTCGCCTCGGCGTCGCCTTGTGCGCCCTCGCGCTTGGGGCGCACTAGGGCCACCGAGCCCTCTTCGCTCACGTAGACGACCTTGGGGTCGACGGCGCCGCCCGCCGCGTCGGTCCCATCGGCGATCTCGAGCGTGAGGTAGCCCGCGAGCTCGGGCGCGAGCGGCACGCGCTTGGCCTCGACGACCGTGAAGACGTCTTCGAGGGTGACGCTGCTCTCGAGGCTCACGACGCCTCCGCGAGCGGGTCGACGCGCACGGCGACGCCGTGCTGGGCGAGGAAACGTTTGACCTCGCCGATCGAGTGCTTGCCGTCGTGGAAGATCGACGCCGCGAGCACCGCGCTGGCGCCGCCCTCGACGAGCCCGGCGCGCATGTGCTCGAGCGTGCCGACGCCCCCCGAGGCGATGACGGGCACGCCCACCGCGTCCGAGACGGCGCGCACCAGCTCCAGATCGTACCCCGCGTGCGTGCCGTCCTGGTCCATGCTCGTGAGCAAGATCTCTCCGGCCCCCAACTCGGCGACGCGCTCGGCCCAGGCGAGCGCAGAGAGGCCGGTAGGAGTCCTACCACCGCGCACGAAGACTTCCCAATTCCCGGGCGCTTCCGAGCGCTTCGCGTCGATCGCCACGACGAGCGCCTGCGCGCCCCACCGGCCCGCGCACCGCGCGAGCAGCTCGGGATCGCGCACGACGGCCGAGTTGAGGCTCACCCGGTCGGCGCCGGCGTTGAGGAGCGCCGCCACCCCGTCCTCGCTGTCGACCCCGCCGCCCACGGTGAGCGGCGTGAACGTCTGCTCTGCGGCGCGCGCGACGACGTCGAGGATGGCGCCGCGGCCCTCGTGCGTCGCGGTGACGTCGAGGAACACGATCTCGTCGGCGCCCTCCTCGTCGTAGCGCCGCGCGTGGGCTGCCGGATCGCCCTTGTCGACGAGCCCCTCGAAGCGCACGCCCTTGACCACGCGCCCGTCGCGGACGTCGAGGCAGGGGATGATGCGCTTCGTCAGCACGGCGGAGCTGCCGGCGCGCTCAACGCGCCGTGTAGGCCTTGGCCTCGTGGACGTCGAGCAGCTTCTCGACGGAGGCGAGGTTGTTCTCGATCGCCTCTTGGACGATTTGCGTCATCGCGGTGCTCGCCCCCTTGAGGGCGTCGTAATAGCGCTGACGCTCCGTCGAGTGGACGATGGCCGGGGGCAGCCCGCTCCTCAGGAGCAGGAGGTTCATGAAGAGGCGCGCGACCTTGCCGCTGTCGGTCGCGAAGGGAAAGACGCGGAGCAGGTCGTAGTGCGCGCGCGCTGCGATGCGCACGCCGCTGCGGGTGCGCTTGGTCTCGGGATCATTGAGCCAGTCGATGATCTGCCGGACCTTGTAGGTGATCTTGTCGGGCGGCGCGTACTCGTGGAAGTACAGGCGGTGCTGGGGGATGTCCTTGCGGTACTTGACCGTCTTGATGTCGCCTTCGTCGGGGTGGAGGATCAGGTAGATCTTCTTGATGAGATCGACCGTGATCGGCAGGCGCTTCTTGAGGCCGTAGTCGCGGATGAAGTCGAGCGCCTCACGGTGCCGACGCACCTCTTCGCAGATCGGCTGGAGGCTCGAGTCCGTCACGATGGCCGCGTCGGGGTCCATCGCGGCCTTGAGCTCGGGGAACGTGTAGACCGTCCCCTCGATGGCCGCGTCGTGGAAGATCCACGACATGTCGAGGCTCTCTTGGTACGCCTTGCGGAACTCCTCGCCGGCGTTCTGGAGGCGCTCCTCGAGGGCGGCCACGCGCTCTTCGAGGGTGAGCGGTTTGGGCGGCGGCGGAGGGAGCTGCACGGCGGGCGGCGCCTTCGACGGGACCTTCTTCTTCTTCGAGGCGCGGCTCGCCGGAGCTGCCGGTACCTTCCTCGACGATTTCGCGGGCGATTTCGAAGCCATAGGAGACCGGTGTCGCGGGGGGCCCCGACCGCGGAGCCGGCGGACGGTAGCGCAGAAGATTCGCAACTTGCAAGCCGACAAGTGGAAAATACAATCATTTCGACGGCATGCAACTGCGCGTCTGCCTACATCTGTTCACCCGACGTGCGACGGCGCGGACGCTCACACGGCCCAGCTTGGGCGCCGACAGCGTCGTGGCGTGGGGGCCAAGACTAGACGGGTGAGCAGCTATGATGTACAGCTGTTCAGTATGCTCCTCCACCTCGCCGTCGACAACCTCGTCCTCATCGACCGCCTCCAGCTCGAGCTCGCGCCGGGCTTCAACGTCCTCACCGGCGAGACGGGCGCGGGCAAGTCGATGCTCGTCGGCGCGCTCGGGCTGGTGCTCGGCGGACGGGCGCGGCCCGATCTGGTTCGGCGCGGCGCCAAAGAGGCCGAGGTCGCCGCGCAGTTCGAGCTCCCGCCGTCGCGCCGCGCGGCCACGTCGCGCGCCGTCGAGCTGCTCGCCGAGTGGGGCATCCCGTGCGAGCGCACGGAGCGCGGTGTCGAGGTGCTCGTGCGCCGCGTCGTGCACGCCGAAGGGCGCAGCCGCGCGTTCGTCAACGGACGCGCGTGCACCGCGGCGCAGCTCGCCGAGCTCGCGCGGGATCTGGTCGACGTCGCGTCGCAGCACGAGAGCGTGAGCCTCACCGACCCGACGACCCACCTCGAGTACCTCGACGCGTTCGGCGAGCTCGACGACGCGCGCGACGTCGTGGCGCGACACGTCGAGGAGCTCTCGCGCCTGGCCAAGACGCTGAGCGAGCTCCGCGCCCTCGAGGCGGCGCGCGCCGCGCGCGAGGACGTGGTCCGCGTCGACCTGGCCGAGCTCGAGGAGCTCGACGCGCGCGAGGGAGAGGACATCGAGCTCGACGCGGAGCGCATGCGCCTGCGCCACGCCGAGCGCCTGCGTCGGGTCACGCGCGCCGCCGCCGAGCGCCTCTACGACGTCGAGGGCGCGATCTGCGACGAGCTGGGTCGTCACGCGGCGGAGCTGGGCGCGGCGGCCGAGCTCGACGAGGCGCTCGCCGAGCCGGCGCGTCTCGTCGAGGCGGCGCGGTCGGAGCTGGCCGAGGTCGCGCGCAACCTCGCGCGCTATGCCGAAGCGATCGAGTCGAGCCCCGCGCGCCTCGAGGAGATCGACGAGCGGCTCTTCCGCCTGCAGAAGGCGCTGCGTCGGCACGGGCCCACGGTCGTCGAGCTCACGGCGCGCCGCCAAGAGCTCGCGCGTGAGCTCGCGGCGATCGCCACGGGCACCGAGCGCGTCGCCGAGCTCGAGTCGCAGATCTCGAGCGGGTTCGAGCGCGCCGCCGAGCTCGCGCGCCAGCTCTCGGCGTCACGGCGCGTCGCGGCCGAGCGCCTGGGTGAGGCCATCGGCCAGGAGCTCGCGCTGCTCGGCATGGGCAGCGCCCGCGTGCTGGTCGATGTCGCGCCCACGCAGGGCGTGAGCGAGCTGCCGCAGGTCGACGGCGCGCGCCTCAGCGGCTCGGGCATCGACCGCGTCGAGTTCCTCATCGCGCCCAACGTGGGCGAGGAGCCGCGTCCGCTCCGCCGCATCGCGAGCGGCGGCGAGCTGTCGCGCGCCCTGCTTGCGCTCAAGCGCGTCATGGCCGACATCGGACCGGCCGGCCTTTACGTGTTCGACGAGGTCGACGCGGGCGTCAGCGGCGCCATCGCAGAGGTCATCGGGCGCTCCGTGGCCGACGTCGCGCGCCACCGCCAGGTGCTCTGCATCACGCACCTGCCGCAGATCGCGGCCCTGGCCGACGCCCACTACCTCGTCGAGAAGACCGAGCGCGGCTCGCGCACGTCGACGCACGTGCGGCGGCTGTCGGCCGACGAGCGGGTGGGGGAGATCGCGCGCATGCTCGGGGGCGTTCGTGTCGGTGACGCCGCGCGCAGCGCCGCGCGCGAGCTCATCGCCGGGGCGGGCGCCGCGCGTCCGAGCGTCAGGCGAACACGGCGACCACGTTCTCGCTCATCCGCAGCGGCTTCAAACGCTTCGTGAGCACCTCGGGGCCGGTCTTCGTCACCAGGATGGTGTGCTCGAACTGCGCCGAGAGCGATCCGTCGGCCGTGGTCACCGTCCACTTGTCCTTGGGGTCGACGACGACCTCCCAGTGGCCCACGTTGACCATCGGCTCGATCGTGAACGTCATCCCGGCCTTCATGCGCTCGCCGGTGCCGCGCCGGCCGTAGTGCTTGACCTGCGGGTCCTCGTGGAACTTGCGACCGATGCCGTGGCCGACGAAGTCGCGCACCACGCTGCACCCCTGCGCCTCGACGTACTCTTGGATCGCGGCGCCGATGTCGCCGATGCGCCCGCCCTCCTTGACCTGCGCGATGCCGATCTCGAGCGCCTGGCGCGCCACCTCGGTCACCTTGCGGCCCTCGGGGCTCGGCACGCCGATGTAGAACGTGGCCGACGTATCACCATGAAATCCCTGATGAATCGTCGTCACGTCGACGTTGACGATGTCGCCGTCGCGGAGCACCGTCTTCTTGTCGGGGATGCCGTGGCAGACCACGTGGTTGACCGACGTGCACACGCTCTTCGGGAAGCCGCGGTAGTTGAGCGGCGCGGGCTTGGCGCCGCGACGCACGGTGTCCTCGTGCACGAGGTGGTTGATCTCCTCGGTCGTCATGCCGGCGCGGATCTTCTCGCCGACGAGCAGGAGGGTCTCTGCAGCCATGGCGCCTGCCGCGCGCATCGCCTCGATCTCACGGGGGCTCTTGATGTCAATCGGCACGTCGCCTCACTTCGTCTCGCCGAGCAGCAGCGCGTTGCTGACCGCGAGCTTCACGTCCTTGGTGTCGGGGGCGAGGTGGAAGTGGTACTCCCGCTCGCCGTCGACCCGCGCGAACTCGCGGACGAACACGATGAACGAGTAGCCGACGAGCCGGCTCTCGAAGTTTTTCATGATGCCGAGCGACTCGCTCGCCTTGTTGATCTCGACCGAGAACGACGTGGGCGGCGGGTGCGAGCCCGCGAGCTTCTCGACGGTGACGAGGCCGATGCGGAACACCGAGTCGGGGCCGTCCTTCTTGGAAGTGACGGTGCTGACCTTGACCCGGAGCACGGCGTCGCCCACCTGCGCGCGCTCGCGCACGGCCGGGTCGGTCTTGGGGTTGTAGCCTCGGTCGTAGTCGAGCCCCACGCCGGCCGGCTCGATCGAGTCGTCGAAGAGCTGGGCGGCGCGGCCCGAGTACGGCGGCACTTCGCGGGTGGGGGCCGCCGGGGCGGGCGCGCCGCACGCCGCGACCACGAGCAGGAGGGCCAGGGCGGCCGAGTGCCTGAGCATGCCCTGCCCTTTACCAGCGGGCGCCCGTGTTGGCGAGGGGTGGTGACGAGTGGTACCTTCTCCGCCAACGGAATGCCGGGCGCCCGCCCAAGGCTCGTTCACCCGTCGAAGGTCGAAGCCCTATGAACCGCACAACTCTGCTCGTCCCCCTCGCGCTGCTGGCCGCTGTCGGCTGCGCCGACGCCAACCGCAAGCCCCGCTCGCCGGACCAGCCCGACCTCGTCACCGACGGTCGCTCCGGCGACGACGCGAAGCCCGGCTCCTCTTCGGGCGGCTCGAGCGGCGGCGGGTCTGGCGGTGGAGACCCGCTCGCGCCCCCGTCGGGCGGCGGAGGCAACGCGCCCAAGACGGGCAAGGGCGAGGCGCCTGGGGTCCCTTCGCTCGCGACGTTCCAGGAGGGCTTCAAGTGGGGCATGAACCACAACGAGCTCACCAAGGCGTTCACGCAGACCAACGGCATCATCTGGAAGGACTACGACAAGAAGCTGGCGCACGCGCGCGTCGGTCCCGAGATGACGGCGCTCGAGAACGAGCGCGAGCAGGCCAAGGCCGCGTTCGGACGGTCGCACATCGAGTTCAAGAACACGCCCACCGGCTACGACGCGACCGGGATCAAGGGCGAGTACACGTATCGCAACAAAGAGTCGCTCATGTGGGTGCAGAGGGACGGGCGCAAGCGCTACTTCTTCTTCATCAACGATCGCCTCTGGAAGATCTACGACGAGGTGCCGCTCGCCGACGGCGGGCCGTACGGCAAGGCGTTCCTCGACGCCGTCAACAAGGTCGCCGCGCAGCTCGGCGTCAACGGCCGCGTGCTCGGGGCTGACGCCTCGAAGGGCATCAACGCCACGACGGTCGACTGGCAGGACAACTCGAGCCACCTGCGCCTGCTCGACCGCTCGGGCGAGGGCGTCGTCGCGCTCATCCTCGAAGACAAGCAGACGCTCGGCAACCTGGCCTCGCTCCGCCCCAACAAGGACGTCGACCCGACGGCGATCGATCCGTCGATCGCGGCCGTGACCAAGGGCTCGAACCGCAGCGATCCCAACGCCGGCAAAGAAGAGGACGCGAACGGCAAGAAGGACCCGAAGAAGGCGCCCAAGAAGAAGTGACGACGACGCCGCGCCGCCTCCGCGTGTGTCGCGGGGGCGCGCCGGCCTCGCGGGCCGACCGAGCTGTCAGCCGACCTTCTGCGCGCCCTCGGGGATGATCGGGCCCGTGGTGAGCGTCACGGTCGCCTTCGCCGCGATGGACTTCACGACAGGCTCGAGCAGACGCGAGCGCGTCATGGTGACGCCCGGGCAGCCGGCGCACGTACCCGTGAGGTGTACATGCACTTCGTCGGCGCTCGCGCGCACGAAGTAGATCACGCCACCGTCCGCCTGGACGAGAGGCGCGACCAGCTCCTTCAGGGCTTTGAGGACCTGATGACCGACCTGCTCGATGGCGGCGTCGTCCACGGAGAGCCACGTTATCACACATCGAGATCGCTTGGACATGCGGGTGACGTCGCGAAGCGTTACGGCTATACTGAGCTTCGAATGGCTGGTCGTCGTAACTCGCGGGGCGGGGCAGCGCGCTACCGTCTGCGGTTCTTGCTGCAGGAGTTCGACCTGCCGCGAGGCGCCACGATCCTGGGCCGCAGCTCCGACTGCCACGTCACCATCGAGGATCCGCTGGTCTCGCGCCACCACGCCAAGATCATCCTCGAGGGCGACACGGCCACGGCGTACGACCTGGGCAGCCGCAACGGCGTGAGGGTCAACGGCACGCCCATCAAGGAGCCCACCCAGCTCCACGACGGCGACCGCCTCCGCATCGGCACCCAAGAGCTGGTCTTCTGCCGCATCGAGACCCGCCCCAACTCCAGCGCCAAGACGACCGGGTTCTTGCGGCACTGCGCCTCGTGCCGCATGCCGTACCCGCAGGAGGCCGGCACGTGCCCCAGCTGCGGCAGCTCGGAGGCGCTCGACGAAGAGACGTTGAGCGGGCAGTTCGGGGCGACCGCGCAGGGCCTCTGGAGCGTGCAGCTGTTCGTCGAGGTGCTCGACCGGGCGCTGCAGCTCGGGCGTTTCGACGACGCGAACCGTATCTTGCGGCGGGCCACCGTGCAGGTCGAGGAGCGCATCATGCGCGGCGACCCCATCGACGTGCCGCAGCTCGCCAAGCTCGCCGTCTCTGCGGCGCGCGCGAGCCTCGACAGCGACGACCCGACCTGGGGCGTCTGGGTCGCCCAGGTGTACCGCCGCGTGGCTCAGGTCGCCCCGCTCGAGGTGGTCGACGTCGTCGCCCAGCTGACCGCCCGGTTCCCGGCCGACATGGCCGACGCGGTCGAGCACCTGGTCTCCCACGTCCGGTCCATCCCGGCCGGACCCCAGGATGCGCCGGCGATCGCGGCCCTGGAGCGCCTGCGGAGCGCCCCTCTGCCCCGCGGGCTGGGCAAGCCGGCCCTGAGCTGACGCCCCTCGGGCGACGCTCATCGGCAGGATCGTGCTACGTTCTCTTGCCGTTTTGGAATCGGGGACGCTATTTCAAATAGTCGCGGGCCCATGCGCTTTCGATTGCGCTACCTGCAGCACGATCTCGAGCTGACCGAAGGTACTTTTGCGGTCGGCAGGAACGCGAGCTGCCAGCTCTCCCTCGACGATCCCCTCGTTTCGCGCAGGCACGCCCTTTTCGAGGTGTCGCCTCACGGTGTGACGGTGGAGGACCTCGAGAGTCGTAACGGTGTGCTCGTCAACGGGCAGCGCATCGAGACGCGGATGCGACTCACCGTCGGCGACCGCATCCTCATCGGCTCACAGGAGCTCACGCTGCTCGCCGCCCGCGACGCCCAGGTGGGCGGGGGCGGCGTGGGCAAGATGACGCTGCCCAAGATGCGGGTGACCACGCCCAGCTCGTCGTACCGGCCCGCCCAGGTCGAGAACGATCCCGAGCCGAGCATGGTGCGCCGGGCCGACCAGTTCAAGCTGCTGAGCGGCGTCGCCGAAAAGGCCCTCGCCATGGGGCGCGCCGGAGAGGCCGAGCGGCTCCTGGCCTCGGCCCTGGCCGACGTCATCGAGGCGACGCGCGCCAACCGCCCGCTCCCGCCCACGCTCGTCGACCAAGCCGCCAAGTTCTCGGCCAAGCTCGCCACCGCCACCGGCAAGGGCGGCTGGGCCGACTACGTGGTCGAGCTCTATCAGGCGCAGAAGCGGCCGTGCCCTGCGGGCGTGATCGACGAGCTCTACAACGCGATGCGCAAGGTCACCGCGGTCGATATGAACCGCCTCCGCGCCTATATCTCTCTGCTTCGACAGAACCTCCACCGCTACGGTCCGGCGGAGCGCTTCCTGTTCCAGAGGATCGAGGGCCTGGAGCGGCTCGCGGCCCTTCGTTGACGGCCGCGTCGCTCACCGCGGCCGATCCCACGTAGCGCTGCCACGCGAGGTTGGCGCGCGCGGCGGCGTGCAGCACCGCGCGCAGCTC
>JAGQJA010000193.1:0-3331 GCA_020430845.1 Myxococcales bacterium | reverse complement strand
TGCCGGTTCTTGCGCCGCTCGGGAGGGCGGGCGACCGGCTCGATCGCGCCGACGCGAAAGCGAATCTGTTTCACATCGTGGCCGTGCGCCTCGAGCCGCGCGACGAGCTCGATGGTCAGGAGCGACAGCTCGTTCGCCCACGCGCTCGAGGCCACGCGCACGGTGAGCACCCCGCGATCGAGCGCCACGGGCCGCGCCTTCTCGGCGATGCGCGGGCCGACGGCCGTGCGCCACGCGGCGATGGGGATGGGCGGCTTGTTGCGGGCAAAGCGCGCGTCTCCCGCGCGGTCGAGCATGTCCTCGAGCCGCTCGGGCGCCGTCAGCTTACGCCGGTGCTTCCGCTTCGCCACGTCCTCGATGCTACCATCGCCGCCGGACCGCCGTGGCCAGCAACGCCCCCATCTACCCTGCCGGTACGGTCATCGCCGGCAAGTACCGCGTCGAGCGAGAGCTCGGCCACGGGGCGTACGGCGTGGTGTTGATGGCGACGCACCTGATGCTCAAGCAGCGGGTCGCGATCAAGCTCCTCACCGAGACCGAGGGCGTGTCGCCCAAGGAGCGGGCCGAGGACGCCGAGCGCTTCCGCCGGGAGGCGTGGGCGACGGCGACGCTGAAGAACGAGCACGTCGTCCGCGTGATCGACGTCGACAGCACCGAGCTCGGCGAGCTGTACATCGTGATGGAGTACCTGCCCGGGCAGACCATCCACGAGATCATCCACACGCGCGCGCCGCTGCCGATCGAAGAGGCGGTCGACTACGCCATCCAGATCCTGGCGGCGCTGGCCGAGGCCCACTCGGTGGGGATCGTGCACCGCGACCTCAAGCCGAGCAACGTGCTCGTCACGCCCGGACCGCAGGGGCACCCGCTGGTGAAGGTGCTCGATTTCGGCGTGTCGAAGATCTACGAGGGCGCGGGCGGCGGCGAGGGGCTCACGCAGACCGGCGCGCAGCTCGGCACCGCCACGTACATGGCGCCCGAGCAGATGTCGGACTCCAAACGGGTCGACGCGCGCATCGACGTGTGGGCCGTGGGCCTCTTGCTCTACGAGCTGCTCACGAAGAGCGGCCCGTTCGGCTCGCCGCTGTCACCGTCGACCATTCCGTTCATCTTGACCAAGGCGCCGACGCCCATGGGCCACTATCGCGCGGTGCCGCCGGAGCTCGAGGCGACGATCATGCACAGCCTCGAGAAGTCGCTCGACCGTCGCCTCCCGTCTGCGGTCGACTTCGCGCGGGCGCTCGCGCCGTTCGCGTCGCCGCTCGTCGCGCGCGATCTCGACGCGATGGCGGGGTTGAGGGCGCCGTCGGGGCCCGCGCGGGTGAGCCGGCCTCCGCCCGAGCGCACGTACGGCCTCGCGTCCCCCCGTGCACTGCGGGCCCACGGTGGCCGCCCGTCGTCGCCGCCCGGTTACCTGCCGCCGTCGGGCTACCCGCCGTCCCCGTCGGGGTACCCACCGTCCCCGTCGGGCTACGGGCCCCCGTCGCCGGCGTATGGCCCGCCGTCCCCTCGGGCCGTTCCGGTGGGGCGGCCGCGCACGCCGAGCGTGCCTCCGCCTGGCTACGGCAGCCCGGGGCCGCACCGCAGCGTCGCGCCGCCCGGGCACGGCCCGGTGCCCGAGATCGTGCACGTGGCGGGTCCGCCGCGGCGACCCGACGACGCCGGCTTCAGCGGCGCGCTGCTCGTGCTCGTGGTGGGCGGGCTTGCGGCGCTCTTGGCGATGATCGCGGCCGTGCTCGCGATGCGCTGACGGCGCCCCCGCTCAGAAGCCCTGCGCGCGGATGCGCGCGACGACGCTGCGCGCGAACGCGACCTGATCGAAGCCGAGCGGCGTGCTCCCCACGGACACGTGGCCGACCTCCTTCATGTGGTCGGCGGCTACGCATCCCTGGAAGCGGCCCCACTTGGCGCTCGCGACGGTGACGAGGCCGTCGTTGGCGATGAAGCGTCCCTGCTCGAGGTAGACGGCCGAGGGGTAGAGCAGGGGCTGGGCCGCGTCGACGTCGATCGGGTTGTTCGGCAGCTCGCCGCCGTCACACGCGCCGATGCCGGTGCGCAGGTTGGTGCGTCCGGCGTAGCTCATGTACGTGACGCGCGGATCGTCGACGTAGCGCGCGTTGAAGGCGACCGCTTCGGTCTCGCTGAGCTGCGCGAGCTGCGCGCGCAGGTGCGCCTCGGTCTGGAGCTCGTACGCCGACTTCTGCAGGGTGCCGAGCAAGGCGCCCGTGACGTCGTCCACCACGGACGCCGGCACGCCTTTGACGAGGCCGAGGGCGAGATCGGCGACCTTGCTGCCGCGGTGTGGAGTCGCGATCGTCGTCACCGAGGCGATGCGCGCGCCGAGGGCGCGTCCCGCAGGGCTGGCGAGGATGCGCGCGTCGAGCCCGCCCTGACTGTGCCCGACGAGGTTGACCTTGGCCCGGCCGGTCTCGGCGAGGATGGCCTTGATCTGGGCCTCGAGCTGCTGGGCGCGGACCTCGCTCGCGTCGTAGGGCGAGGCCAGGGTGAAGTGCGCGTCCTCCCCGTCGGCGGCGAGGGCCTCGGCGACGCCCTTGAAGTAGGTCATCCCGACGGGACCGAGCTCGAGCCGTCCGAAGCCGCCCATGCCGTGGAGGAACACCACGGGGTACGGCGCGCCGAGCTCGGGGGCAGGCGCCGCGGGCGGCTCGGGGGCCGCGACCGCGCCTCCGGCGCTCGGCGGCGAAGTGGCCTCTGCGGGCGTGGCGACCGCCGGCGGGGTCGACGCGGTGGGGCTGCTGTCGCCCGCGCCCGCCTCACTGCCGCATCCGATCGCGCCGAGGGCCGTCGTCACCAGCGCGAGCGCCGCAGCGCGCACGCCTCCTCCCAGCTTCGTCTCCCACGCTCCCATCGCGCAGAAACTTAGGACACGAAGCAATCGTCATCCCGCGTCAAATGCGCGCGAGACGGACGCGAGATTGACGCGTCGCGGTACCTACATCGGCGCGTGTGTGGTTGCTCAGCGGGCGCGCGCGCGTCGTGGCGCGCGCGGCGTTGGGGCTGTCACTGCGGCGGGCGGAGCATGATCAGACCCGGAGGCGCGGCCGGGTCGAAGACGGCGCCGCGCCGGTCGGCGAGGCCCGCGCGAAGCACACCGTCGGCGTACTGGAGGAGGTACGGCGCGCGGGGGCGGGGGGAGGAGGTCGTCTCGCCGTAGACGAACACCGTGACGGCATGCCCGGGCCCGTCGGCGCGCGGCGCGCCTTCGCGGCAGATGCGCGCCACCTCGGCGTTGCGCTCGGCGGCCACGCACCGGTCGAGCGTGGTCACGTCCTCGGGCCGCGGCGTCGCGCGCGCGGCTCGCGCGGCGCCG
>JAGQJA010000192.1:16500-20395 GCA_020430845.1 Myxococcales bacterium | reverse complement strand
CCCTGGACCATGAAGAGACAAGGCGTATTCGTCCGCGCCACGTCACACACCGCAGACACAACCGCCCCCCCGTCCGCCCCCACCCCCGCATCCGCCCCCGCGCTCGCACCCGCACTCGCGCTCGCACGCGCACCCGCCCCCGCATCTGCATGTGCCGCCGCCCCCGCACTCGCACTCGCAGGCGCCCCCGCACTCGCGCTCGCACCCGCACTCGCCCCCGCACGCGCAGGCGCGCTAGCGTCCGCCCCCGCAAGCACCCCCGCAGGCGCGCACGCCCCCGCCCACGCAAACGCCCAAGCGCACGCGCCCACCACGACGACGCCTCCGATCCGCATGCGCCCCATCCTACGCCGAGCGCGCCCGGAGCCGGATCGGCCCCGTCAGAAGTCTCGCGAGATCTCCCCCGCGACCCGCAGCCCCGAGAGCGCGCCGCCCTCCATGAACCCCTGCCAGCTGTAGAACGAGTCGGTCGTCTCTCCGGCGAAGTAGAGGTTGTCCACGGGCGTGCCCTCGTGGCCTGCGATCTCGGTGAAGTAGCCCGGCTGGTTCGCGGTGTAGCCGCCCTGGGCGAGCGGGTTCGACGGCCAGTGCTCGAGGTGGCACACGTAGTCGCCGCGGGCGTCGCGGCGCGCGCGTGCCTTGGCCCCCGGGTACACCACCTCGAAGTCGTCGAGGAAGCGCGCGCAGTCGGCCTGCGCTCGCCGCGGAGAGAGCGAGAGGCTGAGCGCACCGCCGGTGTAGTCGGTGATGACCGCGCGCGACGCGTCCGCGAGCGACGGATTCGTCTCCCACGTGGTCTGCAGGTGCGGCAGGTCGCTGTACGCGGCGCCGCTGCTCCCCTGCTCGATCCAGGGCCGCCCTTGGAACCCGACCATGAGCTTCGCGTTCTGCCCGTAGATGACGTGATCGATCGCGTGGCGCTTGGTCGCGGGCAGGCCGAGGCTCGCGTCGAGATCGACGCCGCGCAGCAGGTGAAAGGGCAACGCGAGGACGACCGCGTCGTGCGTCGCGGTGACGGTCCTGCGGCCGACGGAGAAGGTGAGCTCGACCCGCCCGTCGCTCAGCTTGCGCACGCGCACGAGCTTTCGCCCGAGCTCGATGCGCCCGGGCAGGCGCGCCGCGAGTCCGACGGGGACCTGCTGGTTGCCGCCGATCACGTGATAGCGCTCGTCGCTGAAGTTGCCCCAGAGACGCAGCTTGGCCTGGCGAGAGGCCTTGGCAAAGAGCAAGAACGACAGGCAGCTCATCTCGGCCGCGGACACGCCGTACTCGATCTCGTACGCGACCGAGAGCAGCCGCTTGATGTTGGGCGGCGCCCCGCGCGCGTCGAGCCACTCGGCGAGGCTCATCACGTCGAGCGCGCGGTCGCCGGGCGTGAAGGCCGTGGCGGTCGGAGCGCCGACGGTGCGGAGATCGTCGCGCATCGCGTCGACGAGCACGCGGTACTCGTCGACCATGACCGACTCGGGCACGCGTTGCCCGTCGAAGTAGTGGAACGTCTCGCGCGCCGGCTTGGTGACCTCCTCGAGCGACAGACCGAGCTCGCGCGCGTAGCCGATCATCGTCTTGTGCCCGGTGTCGATGAGCTCACCGCCCCGCTCGATGACCTGGCCTCGCCAGTCGACAGGGCCGGCGAACGAGCCCCCCATGGAGTAGATGCGTCCGCCGAGGCGCTCGCTCGCTTCGTGGATCGTCGCCGAGACGCCCACGCGTCGCAGCTCGTACGCGCACGCGATGCCCGCGATGCCCGCCCCCACGATGCCGATGTCGGCGTTGACCTTCTTGAGTCGCGCGCGGGCGCGATCAACGCGCTCGTCCTCGGGGCTCGCCCCGGCCGCGCACCCCGCGACGAGGGACGGCACGGCGAGCGAGGCGGCGGCGATCCCGCCGAGCTGCAAGAGCTGGCGCCGACCGACGGCCCCTCGCGCGGTGGGTGCGGGGCGATCGACCCCGGCGTGCTTGATGGTGGAGAGCAGACGACGAAAGAGCGGCGTGCGACCCATGGACGACGGACCCCCGGCAGAGTTGTGGTGACGATGTAGGTGCAACTCGCATGCTCGGCCGTGGCGCGGTTCACCCGCACGAAACCATTGGGATAGTCAGACGCGCGGCGAGAACGACGACGCAGACCTGCGGAACGGCCGATCCATCACGCCCGCGTGGTCGCGCCGGTGACCGCAGGCTGCCGGTCGACCGCCCCCGACTTGCCTTCGCCGTCGGGCTCGTGCAATGCCTGGGGCATGCCGCTTCACCGCTTCGTCCGCCGCGCGTTGCCCCTCCTGGCCTTGGCCGCTGCCGCCGCGCTCTGGCAGGCCCCGGCGCGCAGCGACGGCGACGCCAAGAAGGCCGAAGAGCCCAAGAAGGCCGACGCCGACGCCGACGCCAAGGCCGACGGCGCCAAGCCCTCCGCAGACGCGGCGACGCCTCGCGTGTCGATCACCTCCGACGGCAAGACGCACCGGTGCGCGCGCCAGAAGGCGCAGGACTTTCTCATCCGCGGCAACTGGTTCCCGCGAACGAACGACGCCGAAGCGCAGAAGAAAGGCCGGCAGCTGCTCCAGGACGCCATCCGGTACCGCACCGAGAAGTACGGGTACTTTCCGGGCTTCGGCTCCGCCAAGCTCAACGCCCACGCACCGAAGCACTACGCCGAGTCGACGAGCTTCATGGGGATGACGGTCACGGTGAACAAGCGGATCATCCCCGCCCTCAAGTGCGTCGAGGCCGACCTCAAGGCCACCGGCGCGCACGCCGAGTACCACCCCAAGGCGATGGGCGGCATCCGCTTCAAGAACACGTACCGCGGCGTCGAGGTGTCCAACCACGTCTACGGCATCGCGATCGACATCGAGCCGAACCTCAACACGTGCTGCGGCTGCGTGAAGCCGTGGAACGAGCACCCGCTCTGCAAGAAGAAGGTCAAGAGCGTCTACGAGCGCATGGCGATGCCCGAGTCATGGGTGCACGCGTTCGAGCGCTACGGCTTCTACTGGCTGGGGCACGACGTGCTGCAAGACACGATGCACTTCGAGTTCCTGGGCGATCCCGACAAGATCCTCGAGTGAGCGCAGACGCCGCGGCGTCACTTCCGGCGACGGACGAACGACGCGTCGGCCGAGTCGGCGGGCTCCGCGGGCTCGGCGCGCCAGTCGCGTGAGAGATCGGCGCAGACCTCTTCTTGGAGCACGAAGTCTCGGGGGAGCGGCGCGACCCTGGGCAGCCGGCGCGTGGGATGCGCGCCGGACGTGGGCGGCGGCGGCAGCGTGTCGGCTTCGGCTCGGGCGAGCTCGCTTGCGGAGAGCGGCGGCTCGGACAGCGCGAAGGGCGAGGGAGTGGGCATAGGGGGCGCCACGGGTAGAGCACGACCCGTGCCGCCTCCATCGCCGCGAAAACACGCGAACGCGCGCGCCGCGGCGCTGCACACACGCAACGCAACTTTTCAGATGTGAAATCAATGACCTAGATGGCTACGCGGGTGACCTCGGTGGTCGCTCGGCTTGCCGTCGCGCCCGCGCCGCGAGGCGGCCTCGCCCCACGGTCGCGACCGCCCGCGCCGCGCCACTGCAGACACCTGCACCGCGCGCCAGGGTGATAGCCGCGCGCTATGGCGCCCATGCGCCGCCGCACACTCCCGACGCGCCGAGCCGTTCCTATCGTGGGTGGTGCGCCGGACGGACCGGCCCCCACGGAGAACCAAATGAACACGCTCAAGATCTCGATCCTCTCGACCCTCCTCGCGCTCACCTCGCTCGGCCTCGGGGGATGCGCCGCCGACACCGGCCCCGAGGGCGACGACGACGCGGCCGAGATGCCCGCGATCGAGACCGACACCGCGTCGCCCAACTACGTGGCGCGCGTGACCCGCAAGGACATCCAGGAGGCCGGCGGCAAGTGC
>JAGQJA010000192.1:0-16442 GCA_020430845.1 Myxococcales bacterium | reverse complement strand
TCCTGCAGTGAGCCGCCGCGCGTTCGCGGGCGTCGTCACTCCTTCTTCGCGATCGAGAACGTCCCGTTCGCGACCTCGGTGTCGGCCTCGCCGTTCTTGCCGGGCGTCACCGCCGTCCAAGCTCCTTGGCACTTGTCGCCCGCGAACTTGCAGTCGGCGGTGACGTTCACCTTGAGGATGCCGGTGTCGCCGTTGCCCTGCGCCGTGAGCGTCTCGCACGTGCTGTCGCCGGTGAGGGGGCGCTTGACCGTGGCGTCGCGCCCGGCGCCGAGGATGTCCTTGAGCACGATCTCGATCCCGCTGTCGGCGTCGATCTGGAACTTGCCGCTGCCCGACGTGAGCTTGACCGTGGCGGTGCCGGTCACCGGCAGTCGTTTGTCGGGCTTGAGCAGATCGACGTAGGTGCCCTCGACGGGCCCGGACCAGATGCCCGCGTTGGCGCACGCGGCGCCCGCGCCTCCGCCGCTGCTCGAGGCGCCCGCGCCGGCCCCGCCACCCCCCGAGCTCCCGGCCGCCTGCCCAGAGCTCCCCTCCCCCGAGCTCGAGGCGCCGCGCGCGCCCGTGGTGGTCGAGTCGCCGCTGCCCGCGCCGTCTGGCGGCGCCGGCGAAGAACAACCGGCGACGAGAACGAGGACGGCCGTGGCTACGTGAATCCCATGCATCTTGCACCTCCTTGGGGGTGCGCCACGACGGTGCGCGGCGCGGTTCGGGGACGCATGGAGCAACCGTCGCGCCACGCGGCGACGCAGGCTCGGTCGGCGCGCGACGCGCACGATCGCGCGACGAATCGAGGCCCGGGCGCGGCGGGGACGGCGAAGGTGCGCAAGACTTGAGCAGCGCGCGTCGACGCACCACGATCCCGCGTGCCCACTACGACTGCGACGCTCGGAGCCCACGCGGCGCCACACGGCGCAGCGATCTCCGAGCGCTCGCGTTGGTCCGCGATCTGCTTTGTGGGGCGGCGGAGGAACCACCATGCTTCGTCTGCCCCGCCCTCGTCTGCACCTTCTCGCGCGCCTCGTCGCCGCCGTCTCGATGCCCATCGCCGGGTGCAGCAGCGAGCCCGACGCCGCCGCGCCTGCCGTCGCCGACGCCGACGTCACAGGGGAGCTGCCCTGTGAGGTGGCGACGGTCCTCGCGTCGCGCTGCGGCTCTTGTCACGGCGCCAAGCCGGCGTTCGGCGCGCCGATGTCGCTCGTCACGCTCGCCGACCTGCACAGGCCGGCGGTGACGGCGCCCGGCCGCCGCGTCCGCGAGCTGCTCGTGGAGCGCATCGCGAGCGACGCGCGCCCCATGCCCCCGCCGCCGAACGCGCGCCTCACCGACGACGAGCGACGCGTGCTGACCGACTGGGCGACGCGCGGCGCGGCCTCGGGCGCCTCGTGCGCGGCGACCGCACAGACCACAGACCCCGCCGCCAAGCCGCTGAGCTGCGCGGTCGACCTCCGCATCCGCCCGAAGGCCCGCGCGGTGATCCCGTCGGACAAGGCGGACCAGTACGTGTGCTACGGCTTCGAGCGGAAGGTCGACAAGAAGCGACACGTCATCGGGCTCGCTCCGCACGTGGACAACCTCGCGCACGTGCACCACCTCTTGCTCTTCCAGACGCCCGAGGCGATGCCCGGCGAGCCGTTCCCGTGCTCGGTCTCGGCCTCCCCCGCGTGGAAGCTCGTCGCCGGCTGGGCGCCCGGGGTGGGCGCGCTCGAGCTACCGCCCGCGGCGGGCTTCCCCGAGGAGGGGACGACGCACTGGGCGATGCAGGTCCACTACAACAACGCCGTCGGCGCGGCGGGCCAGTCCGACGAGAGCGGCTTCGACCTGTGCACGACGGACCAGCTGCGACGCTACGACGCCGACATGCTCGCGACCGGTGGGCTCGAGTTCGCGATCCCGCCGCGCGCGCGCCACGAGCTGTCGTGCCAGTACGCGTGGGGGGCCGGGCCGAGCGGGTCGCACACCGACGGGCACCCCGACATCAGAATCTTCAGTGTTTTTCCGCACATGCACAAGCTCGGGCGCCACATGTCGGTCGAGAAGCTCACGCCCGGCAACAACAAGCCGCTGCCGATCATGGCGCCGCAGCCGTTCGACTTCGAGAGTCAGTACAACCGCCCCGCCGACACGCTCGTCGAGCGCGGCGACGTGATCCGAACGCGATGCACGTGGGAGAACACGAGCGACCAGCGCGTCATCATGGGCGAGGGCACGGCCGACGAGATGTGCTTCGCCTTCTTGATGTACTACCCGCGCGTCGAGTCGCGCGACTGGAGCTGGTCGACCCCGTCCGGGAGCCTGGGGACGGTCTGCGAAGAGTACGCGCCGCGCTGACCGACGCGCGCGCGTCAGCTTCGCGGGAGGTTGAACCGGCGCATGCGCGCGATGAGCGTGTTGCGCGCGATGCCGAGCGCGCGGGCGGCGCGCGCCTGGTTGCCTCCGTGCGCGGCCAGGGCGTCGGCCACGCGCGAGCGCTCGACCTGTTCGACGGCCCCACGCAGGCCTAGGGGCGAGCCGTCGGGGCAGACGTTCGACGGCAGGTGCTCGGGCGTCACCTCGCCTCCCCCGGACGCGTGCGCTGCGACGAACATCGCGACGGCGAGCTCGCGCACGTTCTCTGGCCAGCCGTGCGCGGCGAGCGCGCCGAGGGCCTCGCTCGAGAGCTGCGGGACCGACGCGAACGCCGACGCCGCGAAGGCGCGCGCGAGCAGCTGACGCGCGAGCGGCTCGAGATCGGCCGCGCGCTCGCGCAGGGGCGGGACCCAGAGGTCGACGGCGCCGAGCTCCTTGGCGAAGGCGGCCGCGCGACGCGCGTCGCCCGTGCTCATCGTGAGCAGGCACCGCGCGCCTTGCTCGCGCGCGCGCCGCACCAGCGCGCGGAGCTCGGGCAGAGACGTCTCCGAGGCCGCCCGGACGACCACGCTCCCCCGCGCGGCGAGCGCGAGCGCCGCGTCGTCGCACGCGCTCGCGTCGACGTCGACGAGCGGCCGCGGACCGCGCGCACCGAGCGTGTGGAGCCACCCCGCGACGACGCGCTTGCCGACGCCGGGCTCGCCGCACACGACGACGGGCTCGTCGCCGTCGGCCGAGAGCGCCGAGAGCGTGCGCACCCGCACCATCGCGTCGCTCTCGACGACGTGGGGCGCGACCCACGCCGCCGAGCCGGGCGCGCCGAGCCGCGCGCGGGCGAGCGCGATCGCCGACGTGGCGTCGTGCGCTTCGCGGGGCACGCTCGCGATAGCCGCGTCGAGGCCGAACCCGCGCGCCGTGAGCGCGTGACGGAACCTGTCGACGACGCGCGCGGCGTCCTCGGCGAGGCCGCCGGTGAGCACGGCCCAGTGGACGCCCTCGTCGTCGACCGACAGCGAGTCGCCCCCTTGCGCGGCGGCGCGGAGCGCGGCGGCAGCGGCGCGCTGGCCATCGGCGCCCGCGCCCGTGCGCGGTAGCAGGGCGAGCACAGAGAGGCCCACGCGGCGGTGCTCGTCGGCCGCGCAGAGGTCTCGGAGGCGCGCGTCGAACGCCGCACGATCGACGGCGATCTCACGCTCGGCGGCCTGCGCCTCGGCGCGCGCGAGCACGGCGAGCGTCGAGCCCAGCTCGAACGTGTCGCCGAGCGCGAGGCTCACGCGGCGAGCGCGGACCGGACGCTTGCGCACTCGGGTCCCGTTGGCGCTCCCGAGATCCTCGAGCGACACCTCTCCCTCGTCGACGACGAGGCGCGCGTGCTCTCTCGAAATCCACGGCTCGCCGACGCGCACGGCGGCCTGCTCGCCGCGACCGATGACGATCGACCCGGCGCGCGGGAGCCGAAAGCGCGTGACGCCGCCGGACCCGAAGACGACGAGCACCAGCTCACCGCGATCCGAAGGCGCGTCTTGCGTCGACAGACAGACCTCGCTCGCCATCATGCGTATCTCTCCAAGAGGGGTCGGGGTATCGCCCGGGCGATCTCGCTCGCCGTGGGGCGCTCGGCCGGGTCGCGAGAGAGCGCGCGCTCGAGCACGCACGCGAGGGCGGGGTCGGCGCCTCCCCACGTCCGCGCCGCGGTGAGCGAGACGCCCGACTCGTAGAGCGGCCTGCCGAACGGGGTCTGCCCGACGAACAGGACGTGGGCCATCACGGCGAGCGCGAAGACGTCGGACGCGGCGCTCGCCGGCCTTCCGTCGAGCACGAGCTCTGGTGCCATGTAGAGCGGCGTGCCCACGGGTCCCGCGGCGTCTGCGCGTCCGAGCACCGAGCGCGTCGTCGCGTCGGCGCCCGCCGCGCCCGAGCCCGCGCCGGCGCGCACGGAGAGCATCGCGAGACCGAAGTCGATGACCTTGGGCACGTCGCCGCCGCGCTCGCGCACGACCACGACGTTCGACGGCTTGAGGTCGCGGTGCACGATGCCGCGCGCGTGGAGCGCGACGAGGGCGTCGACCACCCCGCGCAACATCGCCGTCGCCCAGGCCGCGTCGCCGTAGTGGTCGCGCGCCGCCGCGAGCGACGCGCCCGAGAGGTGCTCCATCACCAGGTACAAGAACCCGCGGCTCGACACGCCCACGTCGAGGACGCGGACGACGTTCGGGTGGCTCATCGTGGACGCGATCCGCGCCTCGCGCGCGAAGCGAGCCAGCATCAGCGCGCTCGCCTCGCCGCGGATCACCTTGAGCGCCACGCGCCGACCGTCGCGCAGACGGGTGGCGAGCGAGACGCAGCCCATCCCGCCCGAGCCCAGGGCCGGACCGACGCGATAGCGCTCGTCGACGATCTCCCCCTCGTGGACCTCGGCGCCCTCCGTGGCGGCGAGCACGCGGTCGAACGCGAGCGAGAGCGTCGCCGAGCGCGCGGCCACCTGCTCGCGGAGGTCGTCGTCGAGCTGCTCGACCTCGCGTCGGAACTCGACGTGGCGCGCGGCGAGGAGGTAGCCGTAGACGACCATCATCAGCACGACGCTCGCGAGCCCGACGTGCACCCCAGGCCAGGGCACGAGCCCGCGACCGAAGAACGTCGCGCCGTCGACGAGGGTGCCAGCGGTCGACAGGGTCCACGTGGCGACGACGAGGCCGGCGCGCGGCACGCGAGCGCGGACGAGCCGGAGCAAGAAGACCAGGTGCGCGAACGCCGGCGCCACCGACGCCGCGCCCACGAACGTCGAGAACGTCGTCGTGTGGAACGGCCGCGCGAAGAGCGCGCCCGCGGCGAGCGCGGCGAGCGGACAGACCCAGTAGACGAGGCTCGGGCGCGGTGCGCCGAAGGTCGCGCGCGAGAGGTGCAGCCCCACGACGGCCAAGACGACCTGCGCGACGCCGAAGGCGACCCCCTCGACGAAGCCGACGCTCTCCGCGAGCCAGCCCGACACGAACAGCGGGTACGAGAGGATCGTCGCGGCGAAGACCGCGAGCCAGAGGTGCTCGCGACGTCGGCGGTCGAGGGCGAACAGCAATCCGAAGAGGGCCGCGAACGTGAAGGCGGTGCCGGTCGCGAGCACGAGCCCGATCGACTCGACCGTCTCGGCGCGCGCGAGCGGCGCGCCGCCGTCTGCCAATTCGAGCGTCGGCACGCCGTCGAGCCACGCCGCCTTCTCCCAGTCGTGGCGCACCGTGAAGACGAGGCGCAGCGTGTCCCCTCGCGTGTCGGCCGCCGGGACGCGCCACGACGAGAGGCCGCGCGCGCGATAAGACGGCTCCGGCTCGGGTCCGACGGCGCGTCCCCCGACGGCCAGCGCCGTCGCGCCCTGCCACCCCGCGACGCGCACGTCGAGCGCACGGCCGCGCCACGCCGGAGGGATCGTGAGGTCGTGCGAGAGCTCGACGAGCGCGTGTCGCGGCGCGAGCGCGAGGTGCGCGGGGAGCACGACCGGCGTCGGCGCGCCTCCGTCCACGCGCGCCGTCCACGCGCGCAGCGGCGTGGCCTCGCGTCCGCCGCAGCCGAGGAGCGCGATCACGAAGACCACAAACACCCACCTCATCGACGCGAAACGTGCGCGGTACACGCATCGCGTCGTGCAAACCGCGCACCACGAGACCGCGCTTCGCCCGCGCTCGGATTCACGTCCACGGAGCGCGCGGCCCCGCTCGTCGAGGGCTCTGCGTCGCGGTGCGCGTGATCCACTCTCGTGTCGCGCGCGCGACGGGCGACGCCGACGGGGGCGCGCCCCGCTGGCGCGGGAGGCGACGCCGCGGTCTCCCGGAGCGTGCTTGCGCCGCCTCAGGCGCGGCGCTAAGAGGCGCTCCCCCTCGGGGCCACGCCATGTCCGAACACGAGCTCACCATCCGCGTCGCCGACCTCGACTACGGCTCGAAGGAGTACGAGTTCGTCGTGCGCGCGCCCTGGATCCGCGGCGCCCTCGAGGACCACGACGCGACGACCAACGGCGAGGACGGCCACCTCTCGGTCCGCGCGAGCAAGTCCGGCCCCGACGTCATCGTCTCGGGCGATCTCGTCGCCACGCTCTCGACGACGTGTGGCCGCTGCCTCGGGCCCGCCCAGTTCACGGTCAAGTCCAAGATCCAGGCCCTCTTCGTGCCCAAGGCCAAGCTCATCCCGGCCAAAAAAGGTAAGAAAGACGAGGAGTACGAGCTCTCGGCCGACGAGGCCGACATGCTCGCTTTCGACGGGGAGAACGTGGTCCTCGACGATCTGGTCCGCGACGAGCTCGTGCTCGAGACCCCCATGATCCCCTTGTGCTCGGAGGACTGCGCGGGTATTGCGCCCCCCCCAGGCTCGAATCCGAGCGTGGACGCCGAAGAGAAGCCTCTCGATCCGCGGCTCGCGGCGTTGTTGAAGTTCAAGAACGAAGTCTGAAGGAGCTCCGCCGTGGCAGTCCCGAAGCGACGAACGACCCGGTCCAAGCGCAACATGCGCCGCGCCAACCATGACAAGGTCACCCCGGTGAACCTCGTCGCCTGCGCCAACTGCGGCGAGCCCTCGCTCCCGCACCGCGCGTGCGCCTCTTGCGGCCACTACAAGGGCCGCGAGATCGTCGCGAAGACCCCCAAGAGCTGAGGCCTCTGGCCCTCAGAAATCAGCGCGCTGCGCGGTTCGTCCGCGCGGCGCGCTCGTGCTATTGAACGCGCCATGCCGTCGCTCGAGCCCGCCTCCCGCATCCTGGGCACGGGGCATTACCTGCCGCCGACCGTCCGCACCAACGCCGACCTCGAGAAGATGGTCGAGACGTCGGATGCGTGGATCGTCGAGCGCACCGGGATCCACGAGCGGCGCATCGCGCCCGAGGGCGTCGTCACGAGCGACATGGCCGCGGCCGCCGCCAAGTCGGCGCTCGAGGCCGCCGAGCTCGAGGCCAAAGACCTCGACCTCATCATCGTCGGCACCGTGACCCCCGACATGCCGATGCCGGCCACCGCCGTCTTCGTCCAGCAGAAGCTCGGCGCCGGTCACTGCCCCGCGTTCGACCTCTCGGCGGCGTGCGCCGGGTTCATCTTCGGCCTGTCGATCGCCGACCAGTTCATCCGCTCGGGCGCGATGAAGAACGTGCTCGTCGTCGGCGTCGAGCTGCTCAGCCGCGTCGTCAACTGGGAGGACCGCACGACGTGCGTGCTCTTCGGCGACGGGGCGGGCGCGGTCGTCCTCGGCCCCGCCGACGGCGCGATGCTCGACGGCAAGCCCCGCGGCCTGCTCTCGACGCGCATCCACTCCGACGGCGCGCTCGCGCAGTCGCTCATGATCCCGGGCGGCGGCAGCGTCACGCCCATGGGCCCCGAGGTCTTGGAGCAGAAGCTGCACAAGGTCCACATGAAGGGCCAGGACATCTTCAAGGTGGCCGTCAAGAACCTCTACGGCGCGAGCAAGGCCGCCCTCGACGACACCGGGATGACCCCCGAAGAGATCGACTGGATCTGCCCGCACCAGGCCAACCTGCGCATCATCGACTTCGCCGCGACGCGCCTCGGCGTGAAGATGGACAAGGTCCTGCTCAACATCGACAAAGTGGGCAACACGTCCAGCGCGTCGATCCCGATCCTGCTCGACCAGAGCCTCCGGGCGGGCAAGGTCCGCCCCGGACACACCGTCCTGATGTGCGCCCTCGGCGCCGGCATCTCGTGGGGCGGCGCCATCGTCCGAATGTGAGCTATACTCCGTCCTGATGAAGGGACGTCTGCGGGCGCTGACCACCGCGGCAGGATGCGTGATCGCCACGTTCGGCGCGTCGTGCACCCAGACAGCGAGCATCGAGGACGTCTACACGTCGCTCGACGCGAACGGCGCGCGGCGCCGGCAGGAGTTCTTCACCGACACGGCCGAGATCAACTGCATCATCGAGGCGGTCATCGGGCGGCCCGGCGCGACCCTCGAGGTGCAGCTGCGCCAGATCCAGCGCTACGACCCAGCCCAACGTGGCTTCACCAACGCCGACCGCGTGCTCGGCTACGCCGAGTTCTCGCCGCAGCCGTCCAAGGACAAGCTCGTCCAGGCCATCAAGCTCTCCAAGCGCAAGGACACGGGCGAGGAGTCCGAAGAGGCGCCGTACCTGGCAGGCCGCTACCAGTGCGAGGTGTTCCTCGACGGCGAAGGGCGTGCGCCCGCCGAGTTCAACGTGCGCTTCCCGCCCTGCCCGTCGGCGCAGATCGTCGCGCGCAGCCAGTGCCTCGGCTTCTACGAGGACGGCCGACAGTGCCCGGCGTTCGGCGCCTCGTCGCGCGAGCCCGACACCTGCACCTGCCAAGGCCTCACGGGATGGAGCTGCCAATGAGAGCACGAGACACCTCCGCACCGCGCCACGCAGACGTCGCCGCGCGCGTCGCGTCGCGCCGCCGCGTCGGCCTGCGCGTCGGCTTCGCGCTCTTGGTGCTGTGCACCGCCAGTGCGTGCATCTTCGAGAAGAGCGACTACCAGGGCGGCGGGCGGCTCGCGCAGGGCGCCACGGCGCAAGACAGCACGACCGCGCCCGAGCCGACGCAGACGAGCACCACGACGAGCACGAGCACCACGACCAGCCAGCCCGACACGGGCGCCCCCGACACCGGCGGCGCGCTCGACGGCGGCTGATCCACGGCCTCGGGCGCAGACCTACATCTCATACAAGCTCTCACTTGAGCCTCACGCGCCCGTGGGCTATGCGGGGCCCATGCAGATCGCGTGGCTTTTCCCGGGTCAGGGCTCGCAGTTCGTGGGCATGGGCAAAGAGCTCGTCGCGTCGTCCGCGGCGGCGCGTGAGGTCTTCGAGCGGGCCGACCGCGCGCTCGGCGAGCCGCTCTCGAAGCTGGTCTTCGAAGGCCCCGAAGAAGAGCTGACGCTCACAGCCAACGCGCAGCCCGCGATCGTCACGACCAGCATCGCGATCCTCGCCGCGCTGCGCGAGGCGCACCCCGACCTGCCGTCGCCGCGCTTCGCCGCGGGCCACTCGCTCGGAGAGTATTCGGCGCTCGTGGCGTGCGGCGCGCTCACCCTCGAAGATGCCGTGCGCGTCGTGCGGGCCCGCGGGCGCGCGATGCAAGAGGCGGTGCCGCCCGGCAAGGGCGCGATGGCCGCCGTGATGGGCATGGACAGCTCCGCGCTCGAGAGCCTGTGCCGGCGCGTGTCGGAGGGAGACGAGGGGGCGTCGGAGCCCGCGGTCGTGAGCTGCGCCAACTTCAACGCGCCCGGCCAGGTCGTCATCGCCGGCGACGCGGCCGCTGTGGCGCGCGTGAGCGAGCTCGCGGCCGCCGACAAGGGCAAGGCCATCCCGCTCAAGGTCAGCGCGCCGTTCCACTGCGCCCTCATGGCGCCGGCGGCGCGCGCGCTCGAGTCGGTGCTCGCGTCCGTCGAGGTCGGCGCGATGCGCTTCCCCGTGGTGGCCAACGTCGACGCGCGCCCCAACGCCGACCCTTCGCGCGTCAAGGACCTGCTCGTGCGTCAGGTCGACGGCGCGGTCCGCTGGGAGCAGGCCGTACGCCTCATGCACCTCGAAGGCATCACGCACGCCCTCGAGATCGGCCCGGGCAAGGTCCTCGCGGGCCTCGGCAAGCGCATCGCCAAGGAGCTCAAGGTGCTCAGCGTGAACGACGCCGCGACGATCGCGAGCGCGAAGGAGTTCTTGACGGCGAGCGGCGAGGCCGCCGCCTGACACGTCCATGGCGGGCTCACGCCCGCACGAAGGAGAGTCGAATGTTCCGTCTCGATGGGAAGGTCGCCCTGGTCACCGGAGGGTCTCGCGGCATCGGTCGCGCGTGCTGCGAGGCGCTCGCCGAGCACGGCGCCACCGTGATCGTGAACTACGTCAAGGGCGAGGCCGCCGCGCGCGAGGTCTGCGACGCCATCACCGCCGCCGGCGGCAAGGCCGAGATCGCCGGCTTCGACGTCGCCGACTCCAAGGCGGCCGAGGCCGCCATCGACGAGCTCGCCAAGAAGCACGGCCGCCTCGACATCCTCGTCGCCAACGCGGGCATCGCGATCGACGGCCTGCTGCTCCGCATGAAGGACGAGGACGTCTCGCGTCTCTTCGACGTCAACGTGCGCGGCGCGCTGGCCTGCGCGCGGGCCGCCACGCGCCCCATGATGAAGGCCCGGACGGGGCGCATCATCTTCCTGTCGAGCGTCGTCGGCGAGATGGGCAACGTGGGGCAGACCGCCTACGCGGCCACCAAGGCGGCCATCGTCGGCGCGGCCAAGTCCATCGCGCGGGAGTTCGCCTCACGCAACGTGACGGTCAACGCGGTGGCCCCCGGCTTCATCGACACCGACATGACGCACGGCATGACCGACGCCATGAAGGAGCAGCTGGTCAAGGTCATCCCGCTCGGTCGAACGGGCAGCGCCAAGGAGGTCGCGGCCGCGTGCGTGTACCTCGCGAGCGACGAGGCGGCCTACGTCACGGGCCAGGTGCTGCGCGTGAACGGGGGCATGTACGTCTGAGTCGGCGGGCCTTGCCCTCGTACCGTTTCCGACTAGCCTCCTGCACCGAGGGCGTGTAGAAAGCCCACCAAACAGGCGCGAATATCGCACCGCGTCACGCAGCTCCGACAAGTTGCATTCGAACCAAAAGGCGACCCGAGAGGCATAAAGAATGGCTCAGGACATCCCCAGCGAGGTCAAGCGCATCATCAAGGAGCAGCTGGACGTTGACGAGAAGGACATCAAGCCCGAGTCGACGTTCATCGAAGACCTCGGCGCTGACTCCCTCGGCCTCGTCGAGCTCGTGCTCGCCTTCGAAGAGGCCTTCGAGATCGACATCCCGGACGAGGACACGGAGAAGATCCGCACCGTCCAGGACGCGATCGACTACATCGAGAAGCACGCGAAGAAGGCCTGATCGAGCAGAGCCGTACTCATGGAACGCGTCGTCATCACCGGCATCGGGCTCGTCACGCCCTGCGGCTCGTCTCGCGACGAGACGTGGAGCGCGCTGCTCGCCGGCAAGAGCGGCATCGCGCCGATCACGCTGTTCGACACGGAGCAGTTCCGCGTCAAGATCGCGGGCGAGGTGAAGGACTGGGATCCACTCCGCTTCATCGAGAAGAAGAAGCTCAAGGAGATGGACCGCTTCACCCAGCTCGCGGTCGGCGCCGCGACGATGGCGCTCGAAGACGGCAAGCTGGAGCTCACCGACGAGGAGCGCGACGACGCGGGCTGCTTCATCGGCGTCGGTCTGGGGGGCCTCGAGACGCTCGAGCGCACCAAGCAGACCTTGCTCGAGAAGGGCCCCGGTCGCATCAGCCCGTACGCGATCCCGGGCATCATCGCCAACCTCGCCGCCGGCCAGGTCTCGATGAAGTTCGGGCTGCGCGGGCCGAGCTACTGCACGACCAGCGCTTGCTCGAGCGGCGCCCACGCCATCGGTGAGGCGTTCGAGTGGCTGCGACGCGGCCGCGCCACGGTGATGATCGCCGGCGGCGCCGAGGCCACCGTGAGCCCCGTCGGCATCGGTGGCTTCGAGGCGATGCACGCCCTGTCGCGACGCAACGACGACCCCGAGGGCGCGAGCCGCCCGTGGGACAAAGGCCGCGACGGCTTTGTCTGCGGTGAGGGCTCCGGCGTGCTCGTCCTCGAGACGCTCAGCCGCGCGGTCAAGCGCGGCGCGAAGATCTACGCCGAGATCACGGGCTACGGCGCGTCGAGCGACGCCAACCACCTCACGCAGCCCGCCCCGCACGGAGAGGGCGCGCAGCGCGCCATGCGCATGGCGCTCCGAGACGCGCGCCTCAGCCCCGACGCCGTCGACTACATCAACGCGCACGGCACCTCCACGGGCGTCGGCGACCTCGCCGAGGCGGAGGCCATCGCCGCAGTGTTCGGTGAGCACGCCACGAGCCAGAAGCTCTGGGTCAGCTCCACCAAGTCGATGATGGGTCACCTGCTCGGCGCGGCGGGCGCGGTCGAGAGCGCGGTGAGCGCCCTGGCCATCGCCGAAGGCAAGATCCCGCCGACCATCAACCTCACCGACCCCGACCCGGCGGCCGGCCCGCTCGACTTCGTCCCCGGAACCGCGCGCGAGCGCAGCACGCGCCACGCGCTCAGCAACTCGTTCGGCTTCGGCGGCACGAACTGCTCCCTCCTCTTCTCCCGTTTCGACGGGTGAGCGGGGCGACGGCATCACCATGCGCCTCGCCATCGCGTCCGATCACGGCGGCTTCCAGCTCAAGGGCCAGCTCCTGGCCAAGCTGCGCGAAGCGGGGCACGAGGTCGAAGACCTGGGCACCCACTCGGCCGAGAGCACCGACTACCCCGACTACGCCCACACCCTCGCGCGCGGCGTCGCCGACGGCACCTGGCCCCGCGGCATCCTCGTGTGCGGCACCGGCGTGGGCATGGCCATCGCAGCCAACCGCCACGCGGGCGTGCGCGCGGTCAACTGCAGCGACACGTACACCGCGCGCCTGAGCCGCGAGCACAACGACAGCAACGTGCTCACCGTCGGAGAGCGGGTGCTCGGCCCCGGCCTGGCGTGGGACGTGGTCTCCGCGTGGCTCGAGGGCACGTTCGAGGGCGGCGAGCGCCACACGCGCCGCGTGTCGAAGATCGAGCCGCGATGAAGTGCCCGTTCTGCGCTCACGTCGAGAGCAAGGTGACCGACTCGCGCGCGGCGACCGGCGGCGACGTGATCCGTCGACGCCGCGAGTGCGAACGCTGTGAGCGGCGCTTCACCACGTACGAGCGCGTCGAAGAGGTGCTCCCGTTCGTGGTCAAGAAGGACGGGCGGCGCGAGGCGTTCGATCGCCAGAAGGTCCTCGGCGGCCTGCGGCGCGCGTGCGACAAGCGCGCCGTGCCGAGCGAGCGCCTCGACGCGCTCGTCGACGCGGTCGAGCGCGCGCTCATCGATGCGGGTGACAAGGAGATCCCGTCCACGGTGATCGGCGAGCGCGCCATGGAGCACCTGCGCGAGCTCGACGAGGTCGCCTACGTCCGATTTGCCAGTGTTTACCGCAGCTTCCGCGACATCGACGAGCTGCGGAGCGAGATCGAGTCCCTGACGCGCGGGCGCGAGGACCGGCGGGAGCCCGCGGGGCCATGAGCGGCGACACGCGGGTCAGCAAGCCGCCCCCTCCGGCGGCGACCGACGACGAGACGTGGATGGACGCGGCGATCGCGCAGGCCAAGCAGGGCCAGCCGTCGCCCAACCCTCACGTCGGCGCCGTCGTGGTCAAGGAGGGGGAGATCGTCGGCACCGGCTTCCACGAGAAGGCCGGCACCGAGCACGCCGAGGCCGTCGCGATCGCCGCGGCCGGCGACGCCGTGCGCGGCGCCACGCTCTACGTCACGCTCGAGCCGTGCAACCACGAGGGCCGCACGCCCCCCTGCACCGACGCGATCATCGCGGCGGGCATCGCCCGCGTGGTCATCGGCTGCAAGGACCCGAACCCCAACGTCGAGGGCGGCGGCGTCGAGCGCCTCACGGCGGCGGGGATCGAGGTCGTCGTCGGCGTCCGCGAGACGCAGGCGCGCAACATCATCCGCTCGTGGACCAAGCACGTCACGACGGGTCTGCCCCACGTGTCGCTCAAGCTCGCGCTGTCGCTCGACGGGCGCATCGCCACGCGCAGCGGCGCGTCTCGCTGGGTCACGGGCCCCGACGCGCGCGCCAAGGTCCACGTGCTCCGCGCGCGCCACGACGCCGTCGCGGTCGGTATCGGGACGGCCATCGCCGACGATCCGCGGCTGACGGTCCGCGACTACACGGGCCAGAGCCCTACGCGCGTCGTGTTCGACACCAAGCTGCGCCTGCCGATCGACGGGCACCTGGCCTCGACCGCGCGCGACACGCGCGTGTGGGTCGTGTGCGGCGAGGACGCGCCCACCCACGAAGAAGAAGAGCTCCGCGAGCTGGGCATCGACGTGCTGCGCGCGCCCAAGTCGAGCGAGGGGCGCGTCGACGTGGCCGCGGCGCTCGCCCTGCTCGGCCAGCGCGGCATCGTCTCGCTCATGGTCGAGGGCGGGGCGGAGCTGGCGGGGAGCTTCTTGGCGGGTCGCATGGCCGACGACATGCACGCGTTCATCGCGCCGATGCTCCTCGGGCCCCGCGGGCGCCCCGGCGCGGTCGACTGGGCGGGCCCCGACACCCCGGCCCAGGCCCCGCGCATCGCGAAGCCGTCGTGGGAGCTCTGCGGCGCCGACGCCTACGTGCACGGGCGCCTGACGTACCCCGACTGACACGCGCGCCCTCCGGCGGCGCGCCCCCGGACGATCTCCAAAAAAGGCTTGCGGCGAAGCTCCGGCAGCCCCAAGAATTTCAGTCAGGGCCATGATTCGTACCATCCTCCACTACCCGGACCCGCGGCTGCGCGAGCCGGGCAAGAAGGTCACCGAGGTCACCGACGAGCTGCGCAAGCTCATCGACGACATGGCCGAGACCATGTACGCGGCGCCTGGCGTCGGCCTCGCCGCGACCCAGATCGGCGAGCCCTGGCAGATCTTCGTGATCGACATCGCCGCAGAAGACGAGCCGAGCAACCTGCAGGTCTTCGTCAACCCCGAGATCCTGGCGCGCGACGGCGAGATCACGTGGCAGGAGGGCTGCCTCAGCTTTCCGGGCGTGCAAGAGGACATCGACCGCGCCGCCAAGGTCCGCGTGCGTGCGCAGGACCGCGACGGCAAGACGTTCGAGCTCGAGGCCGACGGCTTGCTCGCCGTGGCGATCCAGCACGAGCTCGACCACCTCGAGGGCGTGCTCATGATCGATCACATGGGCCCGCTCAAGAAGCGCCTCGTGCACCGCAAGATGCAGCGTCGCGAGGACGCCCACGCCACGCGCTGAGCCGCGCCCGGCGTGGCGTCGAGACGCGGGGTGCGGCTGAGCCACGACCCACCGACGGCGGAGCGATCAGCGTGAGCCGCGCTTGAAGAGGTTCGCGTCGAGCTTGGCGCCGCGCGTGGCGAGCTCCCCGGCGAGCCGAGGCACGACGCCCGTCGCGCTGAAGCTCCCGTCGGAGCCGGTCGCGTCCGCCGTGAACGAGAACACGTCGCGCGCGACGACGCCCTTCGCGTCGCTGCCGCCGAGCTCGGCGACGCGCGTGACGCGCAGGCGACCGTCGGAGAGCGTGACGACCTCGAGCGCGATGTCGAACACCTCGCCGACGACGTCTCGCATCGCGTCGAGACCCACGCCGGGGCGCTGGAGCACGAGCTGCGCGACGATGCGCGAGAGGCCCTGACGCAGCGTAGGCGCTTGCGCACCTGCGATGACGCCGTCGTGACCGTTCGCCATGGCGTCGATCGACGCGGCGGCGACGGCACCGGAGAGCTGGGCGATCACGAGCGCGTCGGCGCGCAGGCGCGCGGCGGCTCGGGTGACCTCGTCGTCGCTCTCGGGGCTCCCGACGCCGCTCAGGCCGATGACCTGCGCGTGCGGCACGTGGAGCTCCTCGGCGTCTTGCACCACGCACACGCGGGCGCCCGGGCGCACCACGCTCGCGAGCGCCGCGACGATCTGCGTGGGCGCGGTCCCGCACACGAGCACGTTGGCCCGGCCGACGACGCACGCCTCGAGGAACGCGCCCATCTGCTTCGAGAGCGCGCCCGCGCGGGCGAGCTCGTCGAGCGTCGACTCGACCCGCGTGCGCTTGCGAATGGTGAGCACGTGACCGGCCGCCGCGGGCGGCGCGACGGCCACGAGCGACACGCCGCGCGCGAGGCGGCGCTCGACCACGGTCTCGCCCGCCCAGGGCTCGCCGGACTCGGCGGCCAGGCGCCCGATCACCCGCTTGAGGGCGAGCTCGCTGGTGAACGCGATCGGCTCGAGGTTGAGGCGGTCGTGGCGCAGCGCGAAGAGCTGGTCGTAGCGCGCGCAGTGCAGCTCGAGCACCTCTTCGTCCTCGAGCAGCGGGCCGAGCGGGCCGAGCCCGGTGAGCTCGCGGTGCGCGTCGCGCACGAGCGCGTCGAGGTCGATGCCCTCGGGCGCCTCGCCCTCGTCGCGCATGCTCTGCGCTTGTTCGCGCGCCGTCGTCTCGATCTGCTGATCGAGCGCGTCGGACACGTTGGGATCTTCGTCGAGCTCGGCGAGGTTGATCGCGTCGGCGATGCGGTCGAGCAGCGTC
>JAGQJA010000191.1 GCA_020430845.1 Myxococcales bacterium | reverse complement strand
ACGACGACGCGCCGACGGGGCAGGGGCCCGCGCCCGTGACCGCGCCGGAGTACGAGCCCGACGACAGCATCACGGGGCTCGCGCCCAACATCTCCAAGCTGAGCCTGTCGAGCGTCGCCGTCGGCCCGTCGCCGCGCGCGGACGACGGAGCGCTCCCCGATCTCACCGAGGGAACGACCCACAAGATGGCGCGCACGGGCGAGGCGGTCGCGGAGCTCCCCGCGGACGCGCTCGACGACGACGACGAGGACGACGACGACGAGGCGACCGCGAGCATCACGGCCGAGGCGCCGGCCCCGATGACCAACATGCTGCGCGTGATCGCGGCCGAGGGCGCCCCGCAGCGGACGAAGCCCTTGGCGGCGATCGCGCCCATCGAAGAAGAAGACCTGCCACGCGACAAGACCGCCGTGATGGCGAGCGCGCCTCTGCGCGCAGTCGCCCGTGCGCACCAGCCGACGTCCGACAGCGGGCTTCGGGCCCGCGCCGACTCGACGAGCGGCGAGCGCCCCAGCGCGCAGCTCGCGCCGGGCTACGCCGTCTCGCATCCGCCGTCCGAAGGCATGATGCCCGTGCCGCCGGTCCCCGGATCGTCGCACGCCTTCGACCCGCCTGCGCCGTGGGACGCGCCGGCCGCTGCGGCGCCGCGCTACGGCGCGCTCGTGGGGTTCGTCGCGACCGTGAGCGTCTGCTTTCCGATCGCGCTCTACTTCTTGCTGCGCAGCGGCGCGCAGCCGCCGGCGCCCCCGGAGCCCGCGCGGGTCGAGGTGAGCGTGAACCCGCTCGCGAGCTCGACCCCGCTGGTCAAACCCTCGCACCCCGCACCGCCCCCGCCCGAGGCGTCGGCGTCTGCGTCTGCGTCTGCGTCTGCGTCGGCTCCGACCCACGCCCCGGCGCCGCGACGCCGCGCGCCCGTCCGTCGCGGGCCGCGTCGCCGCTGAGCGCCGCGCTCACGCCGGGGTGAGCTTCTCCATGCCGCGCATGTACGGGACCAGCGCCTTGGGGAGCGTGATGGACCCGTCCGCGTTCTGGTGGTTCTCGAGCAGCGCGATGAGGATGCGCGGGCTCGCGATCGCGGTGTTGTTGAGCGTGTACGGGTAGCCGAGCGTGCCGTCGGCGAGGCGCACGCGGATGTTCGAGCGCCGCGCCTGGAAGTCGCCGAGCGTCGAGCAGGAGTGGGTCTCGCTGTACGCGTTGCGGCCTGGCATCCACGACTCGACCTCGTGCTTGCGGGTCTGGCCGAGCCCGATCTCGCCCGTGCACGCGAGCGCGACGCGGTAGGGGATCTCGAGCTTCTCGAGGATGGCCTCTGCGTTGCCGAGGAGCTTGTAGTGCTCTTCTTCTGCGACCTTCTCGTCGGGCGCACAGAACACGACCTGCTCGACCTTGGTGAACTGGTGCACGCGGTAGAGCCCGCGCGTGTCCTTGCCGTGCGCGCCCGCCTCGCGGCGGAAGCAGGGCGACAGGCCCGCGTAGCGGACGGGCAGCTTGGCGAGGTCGAGCGTGGTGTCGCAGTGGAGCGAGACGAGCGGGACCTCGCTCGTGCCGACCAGGAAGAGATCGTCGGCGGTGATCGCGTACGCCTCCGCCTTGCCCACCGGGAAGAAGCCGGTGCCCACGAGCGCGCGCTCGCGCACCATCACCGGAGGCGTGACGAGCGTGAGGCCGCGGTCGACGAGCGTGTCGATGGCGAGGTTCAACACGGCGCGCTCGAGCAGCGCGCCCAGACCGACCAGCGCGTACGATCGCTCGCCGGCGAACTTGCGCGGGCCGTCCCAGGCCACCATCCCGAACGCGTCCATGAGCGCGACGTGGTCCTTGGGCTCGAAGTCGAACGCGCGCGGCGAGCCGACCTTCTTGACCTCGACGTTGTCGTCCTCGCCGACGCCCACGGGCACCTCGGGCCGCGGGAGGCTCGGGACGCGCAGCATCAAGTCCTCGAAACGACTCACGATCTCGGCGAGCTTCGGCTCGAGCTCCTCGATCGCCGTCTTGGCCGCCTTGCCCTCTTCGATGAGGCCCGGGCGGTCTTCTTTGGTGGCCTTGGGGATCGCCTGCGCGATCTCGTTCTTGCGGGCGCGCTTGCCCTCGAGCTCTTGGAGCAGCTCGCGGCGCTCCTTGTCGGCCGCGAGCAGCGCGTCGAGATCGACGTCGGCGCGCTTGTTCTTGATCGCTTCGCGGACGGCGTCGGTGTTGTGGCGAATGAAGGCGATGTCGAGCATGGGTCCTCAAACCGACGCGGCGCGAAGGCGTGATGGCCTCCGCGCCGCGAAAGGGTGCGTCATCAGGTGCGCGTGAGCTCTCTACTTGGCGTAGAGCTGCGCCGCGATCATGCCGGCGCCGCTGCGCGCGGTGACGATGAACTTGGCGTTGGCCGCGACGGGCGAGAGCGGCTTGATGCAGTTGCCACGTCCGCCCATCGAGGCCTGGTTGCCGCGCGTCGAGTCCTTGCCGATGCTTGGGTTCAGGCCCGGGATCGGCGTGACGTACATCATCTCGAGGTCGACCTCGGTGACGCCTGCGCCCACGGCGAGCAGCGTGTAGCAGCGGCCGGGCTGGAGCGTGAACTGGCTCTCCATCGTCTGACCCGCCTGGAAGTTACCGGCGATCACCGGTCCTTCTTTCGACATGCCGGGCGCCTCGGTGTTGGCGTAGATGCCGAGCGGCGCCGTCGCGAGCGCGGCGACGTTGGGGTCGATCGCCTGCGCCGTGCCACCCGTGCCGCCACCGGCGGGCGCGGGCTGGCCGGGCATGCCGGGGATCGGGAAGGGGAGGCCGCCGGGGGCAGGCTGACCGCCGGGAGCGGGCTGACCGCCGGGAGCGGGCTGACCGCCGGGGGCAGGCTGGCCGCCGGGCTGCGGGTATCCGCCGGGCGCGGGCTGGCCGGGCTGCTGCGGGTAACCCTGCGGCGGCGGCTGACCGGGCTGCTGCGGGTACGCGCCGGGCTGCCCCGGGGGGTAACCACCTGGCGGAGGAGGCTGGCCGGGGTTGTAGGCGTACGGCTGCGGGCTCTGGGGCGGCGGCTGGTTCTGCTTGTCGTCGCCGCAACCGATCATGGCGACGGTGGCGATGGACAGGACGATAAAAAGGCCGGTTCGTGTCACGGCAAGCTCCTCTGTTGCGTGGCTGGGTCGCGAGTCTAACGCCAAAGGCCCCGGATTGGTGAAGGGATCGTGTGGCGGTCGGGTCGCGTGGAGCCCGCCAGGCGACCGCGCGGTCGGCATGTCGGGCGCCGGGATGGGGGTTGGACGAGATAGCGCGCCGATCGACGCTCTACATGCTCACAACGCTCGGAGATTCGCGCCCTTACAGCGGGTGGCGGTCGCTCACGGCAGAGCTGGGTGGAGCACCGCGATCGCGTCGAGGTCGAAGCCCAGGTTGTTGGGCTTGGGCCCCGAGTCGGGGCACGTGAGCGTGCTCCGATCACGGATGCGCACGAAGCGCGCGCGCGCGAGGCCGACGTCCGCGAGGTCGAACGCCTCTCCGCCCGCCGTCGCAGGGTCGAACGGAGACACACCGTTCGCGGACGACGAGCGCACAGGGGTCCAGCCCGCGCACGGCGCGAACGGCGGCGTCGCGCCCGGCGCGCAGGTGTACGTCTTCCATGTGACGCCGTCGTCGCTGACGCTCACCTCGGCGAGATCCGCCGCGGGCGTCTGTGGGTTGCCCGCCGCGTAGAACGCGTTCTCGAAGACGATGAAGTCCGGACCCGGACCGTCGACGATCGCGTTGGGCTCGAACGACACGACGATCTCGCCGCCGATCCCGAGCGTGACCACGTCGAAGCTGCCCATGAAGTCGCCAGCGCCTTCTGGGGGCCCGAACAGGATCTCGGGCATGGCCGCGGCGCCGAAGCCCGCGCACGCGCCGGGGCTGAAGCTCACGACCTTCGTGATGAAGCGGTCGCGCAGCCGGGTGCTGGCGTCCGCACCGCCGTCTACGGACGCGTCTGCGGCCGGGGCGTCTCCGTCGCGCTCGGGCTCCGCGCCGATGACGCCTCCGTCGCCGATCGAGACCTTCGCGCCCGTGGGCGCTGGCGCGTCGTCGGCGCTCCCGCACGCGAGGACATACGACAACCAGGAACCCACAACCAAGACGACACGGTGCTTCATCGGGCCTCCTCACCGCGTGGCCCGCGCGGCGCTGTGGAGCTCGCTCGACGAAGAGGTCTTCTGGCTCCCGGCTCACCCCCTCCCGCGCGCCTTCCCCCTTTTCGGAGTGGCAAAGTGCGTGGGAGAGTCCCCGGTTACAGCGGCGGCACCGCGTCGGATTCGCACCGACTTCCCGCCTTCGTCGACCGCCGGTGAGACGTATCTCCCACCGGTCCGCCCGTCATAGTCTCGGCGCCTGCCCCGCGCAAGGCGCGCGCTACTTCTTGGGTCCGCCCTTGGGTCGCGCGTCGGGCGTGAGGTCCTTGTTGCGCCAGTACGTGTCGGACTTCTTGGGGTCGGCCCCCGGGAAGCCGATCATCTCGAGCTCGCCCTCGATCGCCGTCGCGCCCTCGGGCACGTGGTCCTTCTTCACGCAAGAGAAGTTGAGGAACGCCTTCTCCTTGGGCTTGAGCGGCCCGGCGAAGATGTTGCCGCCGCACGACAAGTGGTCCTTGTCGCCCGCCTTCAGCGGCTTGCCGGCCTTGTCGTAGAAGTAGACGACGATCTTTCCGTAGAGGACGTCGAGGTCGGTGGTGTTGACGATCTTGAACGTCGGTCCCTTCTCGGAGATCTTCCCGTTCCACGTCGCGGTCACGAGTCGCGCCTTTCCGGACGCCTCGCACGGCTTGTCGAACGTACCGTCTCCCGTCGACCCCTTGGGGCACGGGTGCGTGGGCTTGGTCACCTCGGCCGCCGGTGCGGCGCTCGACGCTGCGGGCGGGGGTGTGCTCGCGGCCGCGGCGGCGCTCTCGGCGCTCGCGGCGCTCGCGGCGGGCTTCGGCGCGTCCTTCGCCTTGTCGTCACACGCGGCCGACGCCGCAGCCGAGAGGATCAGCGCTCCCGACACCCACCACTTCCCGACCTCGTTCATGGATCCTCCTCTGTCGCGGCCGCGCGACGGCGCCGATGGTACGCGACTTTGCGTGCGATCGTCCCGCGCGCGCGCCCCGCTTCCATGTGCGGGCCCGGCGGGTGACAATGGTAGGCGATGTCCTGTGCCCGCGCGGTCGTCCTCGCCGCGCTCTGCCTACTGCCGCTGGCGTCGTGTCGCGACGCGACGCAGATCACCGTCGACGTCACCACGGACGTGAAGTGCCCCGACGTCAAGGGCACGAGCCTGACGATCGGGACGCTCGACGGGCTCGACGGGCGACCCGCCACGGCCCAGACCACGGCGTGCACGCCGGGCGCCGTCGCGCGCATCGGCAAGATCGTCGTCGTGCCGAGCGGCGAGAAGGACGACGCCGTCGCAGTGCGCGTCGTGCTCGGGTTCGGGCGCGACCCCGCGGAGTGCGTCGCGCCCACCTTCGGACCGGGGTGCATCGTGGCGCGTCGCTCGCTGCGCTACGTCCCTCACGAGAACCTCACGCTGCCGATCTTCATGTCGGCCGCGTGCAACGGCGTCGCGTGCGGCCCGACCGAGACGTGCGTCCGCGGGGCCTGCAAGCCCGCGACGATCGCCGACCCGTCGCTGTGCACCAAGGCCGAGGGGTGCGGCGAGGAGGCGCTCGGCTCGGTCACCACCGACGCGGGCGCATCGCCCGATGTGGCGGCCCCGCCCCCCTGCTCGGCCGGAGCCGTCTGCGACGTCGTCAGCGCGTCCGACATCGTCGACGTCGCGGTCGCGGCGGGCGCGCTCTTCTGGCTCGACGTGCGCGGCAACGTGACGCGGGCGGCCACGGACGGGACGGGCGCGAGGGTCATCGTCCGCTCCGAGCAGGTGCCGGTCGCGGGCCTCGAGGCCGACGCGGCGAACGTCTACTGGACGGCGAAGGGACAGCTCCGGCGCGCGGCCGCCGCAGACGGCGCGTCCCCGTCCGACGTCGCCTCCGCGGCCGCCGGGTGCCTCCGTTGGATGCAGACGGGCAAGTCGATGTTCGTCGGCGAGCCCGGGGCCAGCGGCGTGCGCATCGTCGACGTGACCTCGGGCGCGCGTTTCCAGGCCATCAACAACGCAGACGCACCCTGGGGCGCCGGCGGCACGTCTCCGCGCGATGTGTACTATACAAATTTCAACCGCGGCCTCATCCGGCACGCCGACGGCGATCGTGGGGTCACCGACACGATCGTCACGGGCCAGAAGAACCCACGTTGTCTCGCCGTCGACGGCGCGTCGCTGTGGTGGGCCAACTCGGGGGACGGCACCATCATGACGGCGACGACGCTCGGCCAGGGCGTCAAGCGCGTCGCCGAAGGGCAGACCGGCGCGTGGGGCGTGGCCATCGACAGCACGTACCTCTACTGGAGCTGGGAGGGCGGCGTCCGCAAGACGGCGCGCTGAGCCGTTCCCGCGGTCCGCGGCGAGCGCCAGGTCGCCTCTCGCGTCATCGGAGCGCTTCGACGGCGCGCGCGAGGGCCTCGGGCGGGATGGCGCGCATGATGCGCGGGGGCATGTGGCCGATGTCGCTCGGCGGCAGGAGCATGCGCGCGATGGCGCGGTCCTTCGTCGCGCGGTCCATCGAGTCGAGCTTGGTCACGTCGAAGCGCGCGCGGCTGATCGACTGATCGAGGCCCGGGTGGTGGCACTGCTGGCACATGTGCGTCAGCACCTCGCGGCCCGTGGCTCCCTCCTTGGGTCGCAGGCTCATGCCGGGCAGCGCCGCGTCGAGGAAGATCTTGCGGATGTCGGGCACCGCCGACGCCGGGATGCGCCCCGCCTTGAAGTCGGCGTATGCGTCCTGCGCGAAGCGGAGCTTGTCGGGGTCGGTCACCTTGACGTCGTGGTACGGGGGCGGGATCACCTCGCCGCGCACGGCCCGCTCGTAGAGGGCTTCCCACGTACGGCTCCTGCCGGGGACGGTGTTGTCGGCGGGCTGCGCCGGGGCGCTCGCGCGCACCTCGTTCTCGATCGTGCGGCTGTCGAACATGTTCGGCTGCTCGTCGAAGCCGTTGCCCACGACGAGATCCTCGAGCGCGCGTCCGTCGGCGTCTTGCAGGATGGGCGCCGGGATGCCGGCGTAGTCCTCCGTGTCGGAGTGCGCCCGGAGGAAGTCGAGGAACAGCGCCACGCCGCCGGGCCGATCGTTTCGCATCCAGTGCGTCCACGGATCCTGCAGCTCCTGCATTCGCAAGAAGCGTGGACCGCCTGCCTTGGGCTCGTGGCAGTGACGGCAGTCGAGGATGGTGTTCTTGAGGTCCTCGTCGTCGTAGAGCGACCAGCTCTTCCATCCCTTCTCGACCGCGGGCGTCACCATGTCTCCCACGGTGCAGTCCTCGCCGCACGAGGGCTCGAAGACCACGAGGTAGAACGTGAGCTTGTTCGTCGTGCGATCGTGGGCGACGAGCTCGACGAACGTCTCGCCCCGCGCGAACCCCATCGCGACGAAGCCTGGCGTCTGCTGCGGCGTGCCGTTGGCCGAGGTGAAGACGATGGCGCGAGGGTTGAGCGCCGAGACGTCGTGCGCGATGAGCGAGGACGAGTGGGCGAGCATCGCGAACGCGGGGTTGCCGTTCGCTCCGTTGCGGCCGCGCGCGCTGCGATCGGCGAAGCGGAGGCCGACGGCGCCCTGCAGGTCGACGATCGAGCCGATGCTCGGGTTTGCGCAGAGGCCGCGCGAGACCCCGTCGTTGCGACCGCGCCCGCACACCACGGCGAGCTGCTGGCTCCCGCGCGGGAAGCCGGCGAGCGGGTTGGGCAGCGCCTCGGAGGGCGCTTGGTCGCGCACGTCCTCGTTCGGCGGCGTCGGCGCCTCGCCGATCTTGTAGCCGGGCCCCTTGGAGAGATCGGTCCCGTCGCCGCACGCGCTCGCGAGAGCGGCAACAGAGACGGCGAGCAGCGCGAGCGCAGGACGAAGTCGCATGCGACCCCAACAGCAAGTGGGGTGCCGACCGCGTGCTGCTCACATCGCGCTACATACACGTACTCGGGCGAGGCCCTCGGCGTGCGCCTGCGCTGGATGGGTCCGCTCGCGGCGGAAATCGCGGGCCGTCGTCGCCGGTGCGCCCGCGGATCGGAGCGCCGCGGTCCGAGCCTCGCAGCCCTCGGCCCGTCGCGGCGCCGATCCAGGCGACCTACTTGCGGAGCTCCGCGATCGCCTTCTGGAGATCCTCGGGCGGGATGGCGCGCATGATGCGCGGGGGCATCGCGCCGATGTCGCTGGGCGGGAGGAGCATGCGCGCGATGGCGGCCTCCTTCTCGGCGCGCGACATCGAGTCGAGCTTGGTCGTGTCGAAGCGCGCGCGGCTGATCGACTGATCGAGCCCCGGGTGGTGGCACTGCTGACACATGTGCACGAGGATCTCGCGGCCGGTCGCGTTCTTCTTGGGGCGAAGGCTCATGTCGGCCAGCGCCTCGTCGAGGAAGATCTTGCGGATGTCGGGCATCGCCGTCGCCGGGATCACGCCGTTCTTGAAGTCGGCGTACGCGTCCTGCGCGAAGCGGAGCTTGTCGGGATCGGTGACCTTCACGTCGTGGTAGGGCGGCGGGATGAACTCGCCGCGCACGGCGGCGTCGTAGAGGCGCTGCCAGCTCGAGCTCGTGCCGGCGGGGACGTTGACGTTGGGCTGGCCCGAGGCGCTGGCCTTCACCTCGTCCTCGATCCTCCGGCTGTCGAAGCCGTTGGGCTGCGTGCCGAAGCCGTTGCCGACCACGAGGTCCTCGAGCGCGCGCCCGTCGGCGTCTTGGAGGATGGGCGCGGGGATGCCGCCGTAGTCTTCTTTGTCGGTGTGCGCGCGGAGGAAGTCGAGGAAGAGCGCCACGCCGCCGGGGCGATCGTTTCGCATCCAGTGCGTCCACGGATCCTTGAGCTCCTGCATGCGCAAGAAGCGTGGCCCGCCCGCCTTGGGCTCGTGGCAGTGGCGGCAGTCGAGGATGGTGTTCTTGAGGTCCTCCTCGTCGTAGAGCGACCAGCTCTTCCAGCCGGTCTCGACGGCGGGCGTCACCATGTCGCCGATCGAGCAGTTGGGTGAGCACGCCGGCTCGAAGACGACGAGGTAGAAGCGGATCTCGTTCGTGTTGCGGTCGTGCGCGACGAGCTCGGCGAACGTCTCGCCGCGGGCGAAGCCCATCGCGACGAAGCCGGGCGTCCGGTTCGGCGCGCCGTTGGCCGACGTGAAGACGAGGGCGCGCGGGTTCAGCGCGGAGACGTCGTGCGCGATGAGAGAAGAGGAGTGGGCCAGCAGGGCGAAGGCGGGGTTGCCGTTCGCGCCGTTGCGTCCGTTGGCGCTGCGGTCGGCCCACTTGAGGCCGACGGCGTTCTGCAGCTCGACGACGCCGGTGATCGACGGGTTCTTGCAGAGGCCCGCGGTGACCGCGTTGTTCTTGCCGCGGCCGCAGACGATCGACAGCTGCTGAGAGCCCTTCGGGAAGCCGGCGAGGGGGTTGGGCAGGGCCTCGGAGGCCGCGTTGTCGCGGACGTCCTCGTTGGGCTCCGGCGGCAGCTCTCCTTTTGCCCGCGTCGCGTTGTCTTCGGAGTCGGTGTCCCGGGAACCGAAGCCGAGGAAGCCGTCACCGCATGCGGCGACGAGTGTGGCGAGCGACAGCGTGACCCCAAGCGCGAAGGAGGCTCTCATCGTTTTCTATTCTTCAGCAACGATGGTGCCGAGGAAAGAAGGAGAGAAGGCGAGCGAAAATTGCGGTCCACATGCAATCACTCACCGGCATTTCGCGGAGGTGCCGTTGCGTGGAAATGTCCGCTGATATCGCACTTTTCCACCCATGGGTCTGGACTCGTGGCGGATCGTTGATCCAGCCCTGCGGGCCGAAGGCATCCACCCTCGCGGCCGTGTCCTACATCGTCACCCCGAAAGTCCTGCGTCTTTTCCGCTGAAAGCGCTCCGAGGTCGCCACGGCTCGGGTTGGCCCCGCACGTGCAAAAGGACCCGACGGAGCCAGCCGGAGAAAAAGACATGCGTGGACAAGGACGAGTGCTCGCCGTGATTGCCGTTGCCGGTTGTGTTGCCGCTTCGTTTGCGTGCAGCACCTCAGCGGAATTCGAGAAGCAGCAAGCGGGCGAGAACGTGCGCGTCTCCAGCGTCGAAGTGGCGCTCACCGGGGAGAGCGGGTCGCCCACGGGCGCCAAGTGCTCCGGGACGCTGATCGGGCCCCGCCTGGTCCTCACCGCGGGTCACTGCACCGCTGGAGCGAAGGGCTTCACGATCACGGCGCCCCACGCCGGCGGTCAGAAGGCCAACGGCGTCCAGGCGGTCACCGGCGGCTGGAAGGACTTCAACAAGAGCTGGTCGCGGCCCGAGCACAGCGACGTCGCGCTCATCGCGCTCGACGCGCCGATCAAGCTCACGAAGTACGCCAAGGTCGCCAAGCGCATCTACTGCAACGGCGTGACGGGCGCCCGTCTGCACCGCAAGAACGGCGAGTTCCTCGTGAACGACGCCGTCCTCACGCAGGGCGCCGAGAAGGGCTTCCGCCTCAACTACCTCACGCCCTTCCCCAAGGGTGAGGAGCTCGACACCGGCGGCGCGGTCTTCGATCCGTCGACCGGCGACATCGTCGGCGTCGTGTCCGGCCTCGGCACCAAGTCGGGCATGCTCCACGTCGCGCGCGTCGACAACTTCTCCAAGTGGATCGCGTCGGCGACCGGCGCGTGCGCGTCGAACGGCTCGCTCAACACCAAGGGTTGGGGCGGTAGCTCCAGCGGCGGCGGTGGCTGGGGCGGCTCGTCGAGCGGCGGCGGCGGCGGTTGGGGCAGCGGCTCCTCGAGCGGCGGCTACGGCGGCGGTGGCAAGGCGCTCGACGCCGGCACCGCGGGCGGCAGCGACGCGGGCGGCGGCGGCACCCTCCCCGACGGCGGCGGCACCGGCTCTTCGTCGGGCGGCAACAGCTCGGGCGGCACCACGAGCGGCGGCCCCGGCGGCGGCTCGTCGAGCGGCGGCTCCGACGGCAACAGCTCGGGCGGCATGAGCTCGGGCGGCACCTCCTCGGGTCCTGGCGGCCCCGGCTCGTGCATCCCCTCGGCGCCTCCGGGCACCGGCGGTGAGGACGACGACAACAGCGGCGGCTCCGGCGCGGGCACGCCTGGCTCGAGCGGCTCCTCCGGCTCGAGCGGCTCCTCTGGCTCGAGCGGCTCCAGCGGCTCCTCGGGTGGCTCGAGCTCCGGCTCCGACGGCACCACGAGCTCCTCTTCGGGCTCGAGCGGGACGTCGAGCGGCTCTTCGGGCACCTCTTCGGGCTCGAGCGGGACGTCGAGCGGCTCTTCGGGCGCCTCTTCGGGCTCGAGCGGGACGTCGAGCGGCTCTTCGGGCGCCTCTTCGGGCGGCTCGAGCTCCGGCTCGGACGGCACGACCAGCGGCTCTTCGTCGGGCGGTAGCTCCGGCGTGGGCGGCGCGAGCTCGAGCGGCAGCTCGGGCGCCTCTTCCGGCTCGAGCGGCTCGAGCGGCGCGGACGGCTCCGGTGGTGAGGGCGGCTCCTGCATCGGCAAGCCCGGTGGCAGCGGCGGCGCGAGCTCCAGCGGTGGCAGCTCCAGCGGCAACGACGGCAACGCCTCCGGCTCCTCGTCGGGTGGCGGCGCGGGCGGCGGCGCTGGCAACGGCGGCGGCGGTGGCAACGGCACCGGGTCGTCCTCGGGCGGTGGCGCCGGCGGCAGCGTGGGTGGTCCCATCTGCCAGGGCCCGCCGACGTGCCCCGACGATCCGGACAGCGCGAAGTGCGTGGGTGACGACTGCGGCGCGTGCGGCGCGGGCAAGCCCTGCCTCGACGACACGATGGACTACGGTGCGAGCGCCGCGGGCGGCGACGGCACCAAGTACATCCCGCCGGTTCGCTGACATCGGCTGAGCGATAGACCCGACCGAGCCCCGTGGGATACGTCCCGCGGGGCTCGTCGTTTTGTGCGTACGATGGGCGCGCCATGACCTCGCCCCTCGAGAGCCTCCTCACCGCGGCGCCCGGCCTTCGCACCTCGAGCGTGGAGGCCGATCGCGTCGCGTATGCGAGAGATCTCTGGCCTCGGCATCATCTCGAGGTCCGCGCCGGCCGCGCGCCGGAGCACAAGCCCGCCGGCGTGGTCTGGCCCGAGACGACCGACGACGTCTCGCGCATCGTCCGATGGGCAAAGGAACGGGGCGCGCCGATCGTCCCCTTCGGCGCGGGCAGCGGCGTGTGCGCCGGCGTGCTGCCCGACGTCGACACCGTCGTGCTCGATCTCAAGAAGATGGACCGATGGCGCCGCTTGGACGCCGAGGGGCACGTGCTCGAGGTCGAGGCCGGTCAGATGGGCATGCCGTTCGAGGAGCAGCTGCAGGCGCGCGGCCTGACGCTCGGGCACTTCCCGTCGTCGATCCTCTGCAGCACCGTCGGCGGCTGGGTGGCGGCGCGGAGCGCGGGGCAGTGCTCCGGAAAGTACGGCAAGATCGAGGACATGGCGCTGGCGCTCGAGCTCGTCACGGGCGACGGCGACGTCGTGACCGTGCGCGCGCGCGAGGGCGGGCCCAGCCTCGTGCCGCTCGTCGTGGGCAGCGAGGGCACGATGGGCGTCGTCACGAGCGCGACGCTGCGCCTGCACGATCACCCGACCGCGCGCGCGTTCGCCGCGTACGCGTTTCCGACGACGGAGGCGGGCTGGGAAGGGATGCGCGCCGTGTTCCAGGCGGGTCTGCGCCCGGCGGTCGCGCGCTTGTACGATCCGTTCGACGCGATGCTCGCGCGACGCGGCTCTGTGAAGGCGCACGGCGACACGCGGGCCCCACGCGCGCCTGGGCTCGGCGCCGCCGCGCTGCGATCGCTGCTCAAGGTGCCGAGCGCGATGAACGAGCTCGTCGACGGTCCGCTGTCGGGCGCGCTCGGGCCCGCGCTGCTCGTCGTGATCTTCGAGGGCGAGGGCGACAGGCCCGATCACGACTCCACCGAAGCGCGTCGCATCCTCGAGGAGGCGGGCGGTCGCTACGAAGGGGAGGGGGCAGCGCGCAAGTGGATGCTCCACCGCTACTCGGTGAGCTACCGGCAGGCGCCGGTCTTCATGGGCGGGCTCTTCTCGGACACGATGGAGGTCGCCGCGCCGTGGTCGAAGCTCGGCGCGATGTACGACGGCGTGCGCCGCGCGCTCGGCGAGCACGTGTTCGTCATGGCGCACATGAGCCACGCGTACCCCGACGGGTGCTGCATCTACTTCTCGTTCGCCGGCTCGGCCGCGCGCGCCTCGGCGAGCCCGTGGGACGCCGCGTGCGAGGAGGTCTACGACCGCGCGTGGAAGGCCGCCCTCGCCGCCGTCGTCGCGTCGGGCGGCACCATCGCGCACCACCACGGCGTCGGTCGGTCCAAGGCTCCGCGCATGCGCGACGAGCTCGGCGACGGCGGCATCGCCTGCGTCACGGCGCTGATGCGTGCCTTCGACCCGGCCGGGATCATGAACCCGGGCAACCTGCTCCCTGCCGGTACGTCGCGCGCTCGCTCGGACGCGCCCGTCGACCCGGCGAGCCCGGCCGGAGCGCGCGTCGTGATCGACCGCGCGAGCCTCTTGGCCGACGTCGACGGCGCGGTCACGCTCGCGGAGCTCGAGCGCGCGGCGAGCGCCGAAGGGCTGACGCTGGGCCTCGGCAGCGCGCCCTCGACAGACCTCACCGTGTCGAAGTGGCTCGCGGACGGTGCGCCCGGCGCTGCCCCGTGCTGGCGCGATCCGGCCGACCAGCGCATCGCGGGGTATCGCGCGCGCCTCTCGAGCGGGCGCGTCGTCGAGCAGCGGCCCGCGCCGCGTCGTTCGGTCGGACCGGATCTCACGGCGCTCTTCCTCGGCGCGCGCGATCGATTCGGCGCGTTCGAGCGCGCGCACGTTCGCCTGCACGTCGTCGGCGCCCGCCGGCCCAGCGCTCCAGCGCCCGCGTTCGATCTCGCGACCGAGCCGTCGGAGGGCGAGGCGTCGCTCCTCGCCGAGATCGCCCGCGAGCTGGGGTGACGCGCGCGGCTACGGGCAGCCGACGCGGAGGCCGCCCGCGTCGCACGTGCCCGCGTCGCAGCAGAAGCTGTTCATGCAGGCCATGCCCATGCACCCGCCGGCGCACGATCCGCCGACGCACTGCACGTCGCCCTCGCACGTCATACGATCGCCCGCGCATCGCACCGTAGAGGTGCCCGCGTCGGCGCGCACGCCGCCCTTGCACGTGCCGTTGCGCTTGCACTGGATGTCGCACGTGGCCGCCGCGCAGGTGACGAGCCCCTCGCACGCGCGGTCTCCGTCGCAGTCGGCCTTGCAGCGGCCTGTGGCTTTGCAGTCGAAGGTGCCCGGGCACGAGTCGTTGCGATCGCACGTGAGATCGCACGACGCGCCGCGACACACGACGCCCGTGCCGCAGCTCGTGTTGCCGTTGCACTCCACGTTGCACGGGCCGGGTGTGTCGCACTCGACTTTCTCGCACGTACGGTCCCCGGTGCACCGGATGTCGCACGACGTGGCGCCGACACACCGAATCGTGCCTGGGCAGCTGTCGTTTGCAAGGCACGAGACCTTGCACGGGACGCCCGCTGGGCACGTCGCTCCCTGCGCGCACTTCGCGGCCGTGCACGTGATCTCGCAGCGGCCCGACACGCAGGTCCCCGCGTCGCACACGTCCTCGCACTTGACCGGGACGGCGGCGTCGGCGTCGAGCCCGGAGTCCGCCGGCCCGTCCGATCCGTCTCGTGCACCTCCGTCGACGAGCGCACCTCCGTCCTCGTCGGAGACGCAGCGGCCGCCCGAGCACGTCCCGCCGGGCCCGCACTGCACGTCTCGGCACTGCGGGTCGATCGTGACCTCGACGATGACGCTCTGACCGCGGACGTAGCGCAAGCTGCGCTTGGCGACGACGCACCCTGCGAACGCAGGGGCCGTGCACGTCTCGGCCGAGACGCGGATGCCCGTGACGACCCGGACATAGACCTCGCCGTCTTCGGCCCCGCTCGGCACGAGCACGAGGCTGCCGATCTCGCCCGACGACGGGTCGCAGGCCGTGCGCGAGGCCGAGGGCGGCCGCTCGTCGACGGACGTGCGGGTCCCCACCGTGATCGTCGTGCTCGTGACGTCCTCGCAAGACGTGGCCCGGACGCGGACGATGAGCTCGGTCGGCTGCGTGCAGTCCGCAGCCCACACGCCCGCGGCGAGCGTGAGGCTCACGGCCGCGACGAGGCCAGCTGTCGAACGCGCCCTCACCCCAGGCATCGTACCACCAGCGCGGCCCGGCGCTCGACTGCACGCGGGGATGTCGCGCCGAGGACCCGGCCGGCCCCGTCAGTCGTCGATGTCGACCACGGTGCCGTCGGCGACCCGCGACGAGATCTCCGTGATCTCGTCTTCGTTCACGGCGATGCAGCCGAGCGTCCAGTCGACGCGCTTGAGGAGCGGCTTGGTCAAGGGGTCCATGTCGACCGGCGGTCCGTGGATGCCGATGTCGCCGCCGATGCTCGCGCTCCGAGGGAGCTGCCCCTCTCGCTTGAGCTTGGCGAACCGCGCGCGGTCGGTCGCGTTGGGGTAGTCGAGCCGCAAGAACGTCTTGTACCGGGAGGGTTGGTGCCTCACCACGTGGTAGCGCCCGGTCGGCGTGACCTTGTCGCCCTCGCGCAGCTTGGGCCCGGCGCCTCCGGGGCCGATCGCGACGCTGTATCTGGCCACCAGGCGATCGCCCGCGAAGAGCTCGAGCGAGTGTGCCTGCTTGGCGATGCGCACCCGCGTGATCTTGTCGGCGCTGGCGCGGGTCGGGGCGGCGGCCGCGGTGTGCGACGCGCACGGCGCGACGAGGGTGAGGGCGACGGCGATCAGGGGGCGGAGCAGTCGGTTCATGCGCTCGGGTTCGACCTTTGGGGAGGGGGGCGCCTTGGCGGGCGCGATACTCCTCCGTCGGGCGAGCGGCGCGGACTGTGACACGCGACCGGACGCGTCAGAATGAGCTATGTTTACAGCGACTTACGCCGTCTTCTCTTTGGCCTGGGGGCGCGCGTTCCACACGCGGCTCGCGAGGGCGAGGCCGATGAGCGCGGCGGGCAGCATCGCCGCGGGCCACGTCCACCAGTTGCTCGGGTCGCGGGCGGCGTCGCCCTTGGGCAGCACGCGTCCGAGCACGAGCGCCTCGAGCGCGGTGCCCAGGTACACGAACCCGTCGATGATCCCGACCGCGACGCCCACATTGCGCTTGCCGCCGAAGTCCATGCTCGCGGTGCCCGAGAGCATCCCGTGCACGCCGATGATCGCGAGCGACATCACGACGACCGCCCAACCGATCGCGCCCGTGGGCAAGAGCCCGAACATCGCCACGGCGCCCACGGTCATGAGCCCGTAGAGCACCGCGGCGACGGGGCCGCGCCGCGACCCGAACACGCGGTCGCTGATGAGCCCCGCGATGACCCCACCGCAGATGCCCGCGACGCAGTTGAGCATGCCCCAGTGGTTGAAGACGAAGTCGGTGGCCGCGCGGCCGGTGTCCTTGGCGAACGGCTTGTAGAACTGGAGGATCGAGTTGCGCAGGTAGCCGCTGCAGAACTCGACGAGCGCGATCGTCATGATCGCCGGCGTCGTGGCCATGCGCTTGGCCACCTCCCAGAGGGGGAGGCGCTCGCCCGTGTCCCCGCTCGACGCGTCGCCGAGGTCGAAGTCGTCGTAGCCGGCCAGCTTGGGTGTGTCGCGCACGAACACGACGTCGAGCAGCAAGAAGAGCCCGAGGATGGCCGCGGGGACGAAGAACACCCACGCCGGGCTCGTCGCCTTGAGGATGAAGCTCGACCAGTCGTACGCAAAGTAGAGGCCGAGCGAGATGAGGATGCCGAAGATGCCGCCGAAGGTGCCGCGCTCGCGCAGGTGGAACCACGCCGAGTTGACCTTGACGATCGACACCGCGCCGAAGCTCTGGAAGTACATGTTGAGCGCGTAGAGGAACGACAGGATCGGCACGAGCCCGGCCCGCGCGTCGGCCGGCACCGTCTTGCCGTTCAGCGCGCCGAGCACCACCAGGCCGATGCCCGCGTTGGCCGCGAGGCTCCCGCCCGCCGCGAGCAGGATGGTGCGCTTGCCGCCGATCTTGTCGGCGAGCGGCCCGTTGATCACGAACGAGAAGCCGTACGTGAGCGTGCCCCAGAAGTAGATCGACGCGAACTGGGACTTGTCGAACACCGGCCCGATGCAGGCGTTGAGGTTGTAGCGCGCCATGTAGAGGAACGCGTACGTGAGCCCCACCGGGAACCAGTTGAAGAAACGTCGCCGCCGGAAGGCCGGAGAGTGCTCGACCCCGGTGCGCGGCAGACGCGCGATGACCGCGGCGATGACCGCGAGCAGGATCAGAATCGGGAGGAGCTCGCGGACCCAACCAGGCATCGCGTGCGGGCATAACACGGCGCCCGCCGGCCGAGAACGGAGCATCGGGCATGAGGTGCTTGCGCGTCGGGCCCTGTCCGGCGAGCATCAACGTCGCGGATGCTGCACTCCGAGCTCCTCGCCCAGATCCCCCTCTTCGACACCCTCGGGCCCGAAGACCTCGACGCGTTGTCGAAGAGCCTCACCGAGCGCAAGTTCGAGGCGGGCAAGACGGTCTTCGAGATGGGCGACGCCGGCTCGAGCATGTACATCGTGCTCTCGGGCGCCGTGCAGATCTTCTTGCCCGGGCCGACCCCCGAGGATCCGCGCGTCGTCCTCAAGGACGTCCGGACGGGCGAGTACTTCGGTGAGCTGTCGCTCTTCGACGACAAACCGCGCTCGGCGAGCGTGGAGGCGGCCGTCGACACCATCCTGCTCGAGCTGACCCGCGAGGACTTCAGCGATCACCTGGGCCGCTCCAAGACGGCCGCGATGGCGATCCTCTCCGAGATGGCCGAGCGCCTCCGCGAGACGAACGCGATGCTCAGCCAGCGCGCCGCGCGCGACGTCGTCAAGGAGTTCGAGGACAACCTCACGTGGGGTCAGCGGATGGCCGACAAGGTGGCCGAGCTCAACGGGAGCTGGGCGTTCATCTCGGCGCTCCTCATCCTCTCGGTGGGTTGGGCCGCCGCCAACAAGTGGGTGCCGTTCGACGAGTACCCGTACCAGTTCTACAACCTCTTCCTCGCCGTCCTCGTCGCGCTGCAGGGGCCGCTCATCGTCATGAGCCAGAACCGCCAGTCTGCCAAGGATCGCGCGACGGCCGAGACCGACTTCCGCGTGAACCTCAAGAACGAGGTCGGCATCGAGACGCTCTTGCGCGAGCTCGGCGCGATGCGGGCCGAGACCACCAAGCGGCTCGACGTGCTCGAGCGCATGGGCCGCGCCGAGCGCGTGCGCCACGAGATCCCGGCCAAGAAGCCCGGCGGTCCCTTCACCCCGTCCTGATGCGCGCCACACCGCTCTCCCTGCTCGTCGCCCCGCTGCTCTTCGTCGCGCCCGCCTGCAAGAAGGCGCCGCCCGTCGACGAGCGCCCACCCGCGCAGCCCGCCTCCTCGAGCGTCGTGAGCGCCGCCGCGCTCGACGCCGGACCGAGCGCCGCGCCCACGGCCGGAGCGTGCCCGCCCGTCGACAAGGCCAAGGTCGCCGCGTACACGTGCGACAAGCGCATCCTCGCCGCCGACATCCCCGCGCTCGTCGACCCGGACGACACGCTCGCGCCCTTCTACGATCGTGTGCTCGCGCTCGCGCGCGGCAAGGCGACCGAGCACGTCAGGATCGGCATGTACGGCGACAGCAACCTCACCGCCGACGCGCTCACCGGGCACATGCGCCGCATCCTGCAGGCGCGTTTCGGCGACGGCGGGCACGGCTACGTCGCCCTCTCGCAGCCGTGGGAGTGGTACAGCCACAACGACGTCCACCACGACGGCAAGTGGAAGCTCTTTCGTCAGATCGCGACGTCGACGATGCGCGTGAAGGACGGCCAGTACGGCTTCGCCAACATCGCCTCCGAGAGCGCGACGGTCGGCGCCGCCGCGTGGATCTCGACGACGGAGCGCGAGGCCGCCAAGATCGGCAAGACGGTGAGCCGCTTCGACGTCTACTTCGCCAAGCGCCCCGACGGCGGTCGCTTCGACCTCGAGCTCGACAAGACGTTCTTGCGCACCGTCGACACGCGCGCCGACGCGTGGGACGCCGGGTTCGAGCGGGTGGACACGACCGACGGACCGCACGAGCTGCGCGTCGTGATCAAGGGGCACGGCCCGGTGCGCCTCTACGGCATGGTGCTCGAGCGCGAGCCGAAGAGCATCCAGGTCGACTCGCTCGGCACGGGCGCGCTCAACCTCGAGCAGATGCTCTTTCCTCGGCCCGAGACGCGCGATCCGCAGCTCGCGCGGCGCGCCTACGACCTCGTGATCGTGCACCTCGGCACGAACATGTTCGGCACCGACAAGGACAACCGAAAGCACGCCAAGGAGCTCGTCGCGGCGTTCCGAAAGGTGCGGCCCGGGGTCCCGTTCCTCTTCATGTCGCCGCCTGACCACGTGCCCGACGGCGCGACCAAGACCGAGGGACGCATCGTCACCCTGTCGAAGACGATGAAGACCGTGGCCGCCGAGAACGCGGCGGCCTTCTGGGATTTTCGTGAGGCGATGGGCGGCGACGCGTCGATGCTCGAGTTCATCAAGAAGGGACTCGCCGAGCGCGACCGTATCCACCTCAAGAAGCAGGGCGACGAGATCATGGGCGAGCGTATGGTCTGCGCGCTGTGGGACGGCCTCGGCGCGTACCTCGAGAAGCACCCCGACGCGGGCTGCGCCGAGCCCGCCAAGCCCTGAGGCGAGCCGAGCCGCGCGGTCGGTGCGGTCGAGCGCGCGCGTGTAGGGCCGAGTGGGTACTTTTTCCCACGGTGGGGGGTGGGTAGGGCACGTTCACACTGGATCTTTTCAGTGGGGTCGGACTGAAACCCTGAAGAACCCTGAAATCACTGCAGATTCTGCCGCCTGTAGGTTCGGCACACACACTGCAGTGAAAGGGGGGACTGGAGGGACACCAGATGAATAGATTCTTTCTGTTCGCCATCGCGACGATCGCGGCGGCGACGGGCTGCGCCGGTGCGTCCGACGCACCCCCCGACGAGCCGATCGACGAGACCTCGAGCGCCGCGACGGGGCCGACCTGCTCGGCGACGCGCGCGTCGGGCGCCGTCAACCGCTACCAGAAGGCGCTGCACGACTCGATCGCCTACGCCGAGGGCACCGAGGGCCGCGGCAAGGACGGCTACAACATCGGCTTCGCCTACAAGACGTTCTCGTCGTGCGGGCGGCACCCGAACGTCAACACGTGCAGCGGGCGCCTCTGCTCCACCGCGGCGGGCCGCTACCAGTTCCTCAAGCGAACGTGGGACTCCACCGCGCGCGGGATCGGCGCGTCGACCTTCGAGCCCGAGAACCAAGAGAAGGGCGCGGCCTACCTCATCAGCCGTGTCCGGCGCGTGAGCGTGCCGACGAACCGCGCGATGACCGCGTCCGAGTTCTCCAACGCGATGTCGAAGCTCTCGTACGAGTGGGCGTCGCTCCCGCCGGGACGCTACGGCCAGCCCGTGCGCACGCACTCGCAGATGCGTACGGACTACTGCCGCAACGTCGGAGGGTGCTGACCGTGCCGGCGCGCGCGCGTCTCGTCGTGGCGGCCGCGATCGCCGCGGCCGTGATCGGTCTCGCGGCGTGGCCCCGGCCCGCACCCCACGCGAGCCCTGCGTCGGCCCCCGCGGTCGTCGCCGCGCCCGCGCCGTCGAGCGTCACGCCGTCGTCGCCGCGTCTCGCCGCGCCTGCCGTCGCGGCCGCGAACGCCGCCAACGCCGCGCCGGCCGTCGCGCCGTCCACGGCGTCGGTGCCGTCCACGGCCTCCGATCGCTCGCCGCTCGACGACGTGCGCGACGCCATCGCCGCCGGGCCGGGCTCCGAGGCGGCGCTCGTGCGGGCGCTCGACGCCGACGATCCCGTCGCCAAGCTCGAGGCCATCGAAGAGCTCGTGCGCCGCCGCCACGCGCCTGCGCTCGCGCGGCTCATGACGATGGACCCCGCCGACGACCCGTTCGTGGGCCCCACGCTCTTGCTCTCGCTCGGACAGCTCGCGCCGCACGCCGACCCGTCGACGCGCGAGCGCGCGGCCCAGCGCCTCGAGGCCCTGCTCGCCGCGGAGAAGGCGCGCCGCGGGGCGGACAGCGCCGGCAACGTGCTCACGATCTTCGAGGCGCTCGGCGCCACCGAGTCCGCCGCCGGCGCGCGCGTGCTCGAGCGCGAGCTCACCGATCCGTTCCACGGCACCGCCGCGCGCGTCGCCATCGTCGCGGCGCTCGAGCAGTGCGGTCAGCGGGCGAGCGTGGCTGTGCTCGCGCCGTTCCGTGCGGGCTTCACACCGGCCGCCGCCGACCCGTTCGAGCGCGAGCTCGAGTCGGACTTGGCGCAGGTGCTCGACCGGGCGATCGCCAGCCTCACGGGCTGACACTTCGCCTCCCGCGCGGCCACGCGTCGCACCATGGGGTGCGCGCGGCGGGCGAGGGCTATACTGCGCCGCGATGCGCGTCACAGACTCGATCGGCCCGGCTTGGGAGCGGACGAAGGCCGTGCTCTTCCGGCCCTTCAACCTCGGCACTTGGTTCTCGTTCGGGTTCGTCTTCTTCTTGCAGAGCTGCATGGAAGGCGGAGGCGGCAACCTCAACATTCCGAACGGGAGCGGGGGCAACAGCGGCAGCGGCAGCGGAGGCGGCGAGACCGACAATGCGATCTCTCACGCGCTCGGCGCGCTCGGTCCGCCGCGCATGCCGTGGGCCGATCTCGAGCCGGGGCTCGTGGTGGGCATCGTCGTCGCCGCCGCGGTCATCGCCATCCCGCTCATCCTGCTCGCCTACTGGCTCGGCACGCGCGGTCAGATGATGGCGATCCAGTGCGCCGCCGTGGGCCGCGCCGACGTGGGCGCGCTCTGGTCGGGCACGCGGAGCCAGGCCAACAAGCTCCTCAAGTTCCACCTCGCGCTCGCGGGGATCTCGCTCGTCGTCTTCCTGCCCGTCCTCGTCGTGGGCGCGCTGCTCATCGCGCCGCGCCTCTCCGCGGGCGAGGGCTTCGAGTCGGTGCTCGGCGTCATCGTCGGGCTCGCCGTGCTCGTGCTGATCCTCGTGATCCCGTTCGCGATCGTCGGAGGCATGACGCGCAACTTCGTCGCGCCGATCATGCTCAAGTACGACATCGGCGCGCGCGAGGCGTGGAAGCGCTTCTGGGCCGTGGGGCGCGATCACGTGGGGGGCATCATCGGCTTCTTCTTCCTGCGCTTCGTCTTCGCGATCGGCGCGGGGATCGTCGGCACGATCGCCGGACTGCTCACGTGCTGCATCGGCCTCCTGCCCGTGATGCACCAGACGCTGATGGCGCCGTACTACCTGTTCGAGCGCACGTGGACGCTCGAGGTGCTCGCGTCGATGCACCCCGACTTCGATCTCCGCAACGCCGAGGCGGCCGCGCCGGCGTATCCGCCGTACGGCCCCGCGGGGTACGGACCGCCGCCGGGCTACGGACCGGTCGCGCCGCCCGACAACCCGTACGCGCCCCCGGGATACGGTGGCTACGATCCGTCCGGCGGTGGGGGCGGTCCCACCGGTGGCGGCGCGCCGCCGGGCTACGGTCCTCCGGGCTGAGGGCTCAGCCCGTCTGGGCGCGCGGCCCGTCGAGCCGAGCGCGATCACGATCGGCGATCGCGTCGAACGTGACGTAGAAGCCCACGCTGCCGGGGAGCGTGTCGACGCTGCTCACGGTGCCCTCCACGTGAAGCGGCCCGTCTGCGAGCGACAGCTCGAGGATGATCTCGGTGCCCTCGGACACCGTCTGGTAGGAGGCGACGAAGACCCCCTCGGACGTGAGGAGGCTGCCGAGCGCCGCGAACGTGCGCCCGTCGGACGGCACGCGGATCTCCATCCCGGTCAACTGCGGCTTGCGGACGAGCTGTGAGGATCGCATCGACATGGTGATGCGAACTTTGCAAGGCGCGGGCCGCCCTTAAGACGTCCATGTTTCGTGCACTTACGCGCGCAACGTGGACTCGACGCCACCCAGGATGGAAAAGATTTCAGACCGTTGTGACCAAACGCGACAACGCCGTGCGGCGCATCGCCGCGGTCCGCCGAGGCGCGTGAGCACGACGGTCTGCCGAGGCGCATCGCCGCGGTCCGCCGAGGCGCGTGAGCACGACGGTCAGCCGAGGCGCGTGAGCACGACGGTCAGCGCGCTGCCCGCGAGGGCGAACGCGGTGAGCCACCGCGCGTCACGGAGCGCACCGGCGGCCTGGCGCGCGTGCAGAGCGTGCCCACCCGCGATCACGTCTCGCGTCGGCACGACCACGCCGTCGCGGAACGCCGTCGCGTTCGTCATCGCCTCGGGCGCGACGAGCACCGGTCCGGCCCACCGCGCGCGTCCCCGATCGAGCACGCCCATCTTCGAGCCGTCGGGCCGCTCGAGCCGTCCGTCGGGACCGAGCACGGCCTCCTTCCAGTCGGCGTGCAGCTCGTGGTACCGGCGCCCGCGGCGATGACGGAGCGGCGCGATGGCCGCACACAAGAGGCTGAGCGCGCCGAGGCCGAGCGCGAGCCACGTCATACGATCGGTGGGGCGAAAGCGGGTCCGCGCGCCACGATGGATGCGCGTGACCGCGACGACGGTCTGTCCGCCCTCGCGCTTTTTCGCGCCGCCATGGGCGACGACGTAGAGGTCCGACGCGGGCTCGTGCACGACGTACACCTCGGACAACGCGAGAGGCACCGATCGCGAAATCAGCTCGATGCCCTCCTCGTTCGTGCAGCCTCGGGTCAGTGTCAGGCGCGTCGTCCTCGAGCGGGCGCCCGATCGCTGCGCCGGTTCTGGGAACACAGCGGTGAACGGGCCGACGGTCCCGTCGGACGGCTGCTCTTGCCACCGCTTGCTCCAGCCGTCGGGGGCGTCCTCGGCGTCGAGGACCTCGAGCGTGTCGCAGGCTCGGACCGCCGGCCGACACGCGAAGGCGACGGCGCCGAGCGCGAGCAGGGCGGTGAGGGCAGCGACGAGGACGGGAGGGACGCGGGGCATCGGGGGTGCTTTCAACGTAATACGTACGGGCCGGCCGATCGCGTCCCCGTGGGGAAACGTTTGCCGCACGGCGTCGCATGGCCTAACTCCGGCCCATGCCCAAGCTCCTCGAGGCCCTGCAGGCCGGCGTGCTCGTCGTCGACGGCGCCATGGGGACGCAGCTCTACGAGCGCGGCGTGCTCTTCAGCGCCTGCTTCGAAGAGCTGAACCTCTCGCGGCCCGAGCTCGTGCGCAAGGTGCACGAGGACTACATCCGCGCCGGCGCCGACGTCATCGAGACCAACACGTTCGGCGCGAACGCCATGCGCCTCGACAAGCATGGGCTGTCGGGAAAGGTGCGAGAAATCAACGAGGCCGCTGTGCGCGTGGCGCGCGCGGCCGCAGCGGAGCGCGCGTTCGTCGTCGGAGCCATCGGTCCCTCGGGCTACTTCCTCGGTGAGGCGAGCGAGGGCGACATGGCCAAGGTGGGCGCCGCGCTGCGAGAGCAGGCCGAGGCGCTCGTGGGCGCGGGGGTCGACGCGCTCGTGGTCGAGACGCTCCGCCAGACGAACGAGCTGCGCCTCGCGGTCGAGGCCGCCGTCGCGGCGTCGGGCGGGTCGGTCCCCGTCATCGCTTCGGCCTCGGTCGACGAGCAGTCGCGCCTGGCCGACGGCACGTCCGCGGCCGAGGCGGCCCGGCTCATGCGCGAGTGGGGCGCGAGCGTCGTCGGCGTCAACTGCTGCGACGGGCCGATGAACGTGCTCGAGGCCGCGAGCGCGATGCTCGACGCGGGGCTTCCCGTGTGGGCCATCCCCAACGCCGGGCTCCCGCGCCGCGTCGACGACCGGCTCGTGTACGTGTCCACGGCCGAGTACTTCGGCATCTACGCGCGCCGCATGTTCAAGCTCGGCGTCAAGCTCGTGGGCGGGTGCTGCGGTACGACGCCCGATCACATCCGTCGCATCGCGGCTGCTGCGCGCATGGTCGGGGGACGCGCCGACGGCTCGACCGACTCACGCGCGCCCGAGTCCGACGGCGTTCAGGTCGCGCTCGACGCGCCCTTCTCGACGTGGGCGGCCGACCCGGGGCCGCCGCCGGCCGACGTCAGCACCGTGCCGTTCGCGAACCGCAGCGAGCTGGCGCGCAAGCTCTCCGAAGGAAAGTTCGTCGTGTCCGTCGAGGTCAACCCGCCCGTCGGGCTCGACATCTCGAAGCAGATCGCCGCCGCAAAGATGCTCAAGGCGGGCGGCGTCGACGTGGTCAACGTCGCCGACGGCGCGCGTGCGCAGGCCCGCATGGGGAACCTGGCCATGGCCGCGCGCCTGCAAGAGAAGGCCGACGTCGAGGTCATCCTCCACGTGTGCGGTCGTGATCGAAACCTGCTCGGGACGCTCGCGCACCTGCTCGCGGCGCACGAGCTCGGGGTGCGCGACCTCGTCGTCATCACGGGGGACCCGCCCAAGATGGGTGACTTCCCCGACGCGAGCGCGGTGTACGACCTCGACTCGGTGGGCATCCTCAAGCTCGCCGCGCGGCTCAACCACGGCGTCGATCCCGGAGGCAAGGCGCTCGGCGCCGCCACGCGCTTCGTGCTCGCGACCGGCGCGGAGCCTGCGGCCCTCAACTACGAGCGAGAGATCGCGCGCCTGCGCGAGAAGCGCGCCGCGGGCGCCGACCTCGTGATGACGCAACCCGTGTATGATCCACGTATCCTCGAGCGTTTCCTCGACGACGTGGCGCCGCTCGGGATGCCCGTGCTCGTGGGGCTCTTGCCGCTGGCCAGCTACCGCAACGCCGAGTTCTTGCACAACGAGGTGCCCGGCATGCAGGTGCCCGACGAGGTGCGCGAGCGCATGCGCCGCGCCGGCGGCGGGCCCGAGGGACGCAAGGAGGGCGTCGCGATCGCGCGCGAGATGCTCGCCTCGGTCCGCCACCGTGTCCAAGGGGCGTACGTGATGCCGCCCTTCGAGCGCTACGAGCTCGCCCTCGAGGTCATCGAGGGGTTCACGGAGCCGCGCACGTGACGCACCCCGCCGTCCGCAGCGCTGTTCGTGCTGCGTTCGCGGCGGCGTGCTCTGTCGTGCTCGCGGCGTGTGGAGACGCGTGCCGATCTCGTTCGTCGACGCGCGACGGCGGTGACGGCGAGGCGCCGACGGTCACGCTGGCCAAGGAGCAGCTGCCCCGCTGCCGCGCCGACGGACCCCACCTCGCGGTCGCGGGCGAGGACGTCGCGGTCGGTGACGCGGTCGTGACCGGCAGCGAGCTGTGGGTCGGCGTCGCGCGTCGTGTCGGCGGCAAGCGTGTCGCGTCGGTGCTGCGCGTCGGCCTCGATCTCGCGCGGGCGTCCTACGTCGAGCTCGGGCCCGCGCGCGGCGACGATCCGCCTCCGCGTCCGTTCGGCGGGCCCCGCGGAGAGGTGTGGGTCGCGTGGTACGCGCCGACGCCCGGCGACGCGGGCGCCGCCCGCACGCGGGTGCTCGAGGTCCGACCCGCCGACCCCGTCGACGCGGGCGCGCGCCGCGGAGGATCGGTCGTGCAGGCGATCGACGAGTCGCTCGCGTTCGACGTCGCCGCCGCCGGTGACAGCGCGCTCGTGGCCTGGGACGAGGACGCGCCGCCCGGTGATCGTGGCGTCGTGAAGGTGCAGCTGCTCGGCGCCGCCCCTCGCGCGGCCTCGCCCGACGGCACCGACGCCGAGTCGCCGCGGCTCGCGCCGCGAGAGGGAGGGGGATACTGGCTCGCGTGGCTCGCGCGCCGCCCCGAGGCCGTGGACGCGTCGACGGAGCTCGAAGGTCCCGGCGAGTCGAGGACCTTCCGCTGGGTCGAGGTGCGCGAGCTGAACGCCGCCGGCGAGCCCACGGGCGACGTGATGACGATCGGTGGGCCCACGTCTCACACGCGATCGTTCGAGCTGACGTCACACGCGCGCGGGGCGCTCGTGGTGACCGTCGACGACGCGGGCGGCACGGCGGCCTACGCCGTGGGCGGCGCCAAGCGTGTCGTCGCGCTCCCAGAGGTCGACGGCGGCGTGGGCAAGGTCACGCCCGATCTCGTGCCGCTCGACGCCGGCGCGGGGTGGCTCGCGTGGGCCGACGAAGCCGACGACGTGCACCTCGTGCCCCTCTTCGGCGACGGAGGGCTCGGCCCGGGCACCGACGAGCCCGCGCTCGCCGGCGCGCGGATGATCGCGGCCTACGGCGAGGCGGCGTTCGCCCTCGGCGGCCCCAACGGGCCCTCGGAGCTACGCAGGTTTGTATGCAAATAGCCGGCCGGCCGCGCAACACCCCTTCCTTCAATCGCCGGATTCGACTAGGTTTTCGAGCGTGACAGGGGCCCATAGCTCAATCGGTCAGAGCCCCCGGCTCATAACCGGGCTGTTCCTGGTTCGAACCCAGGTGGGCCCACACGAAGATAGAGTAGCGGGGCGGGACGCGCAGACGAGGAGACCAGGTGAGTAGCTCTGAGCACATCCGCGCTCTCGAAGAGCTCGCGGCGATGGACGCCGTCGTAGCGGCACTCGAAGAACAACTAGGCGAGAAGAGGGCCGCGCTCGCGGCGCTCACCGAGGCGCTCGAGGCGGCGCGCGCGAGGCTCGCCACGGACGAGGCGCTCATCGCGTCTGCCGACAAGCAGCGCAACGACCTGCACGTCGAGATCCGGACGATGAACGGCCAGATCGAGCACTCCCGCGACAAGCTCAATCGCTCTCGTACCGAGCGCGAGACCAACGCGGCGCAGCGCGAGCTCGAGGAGCTCCGCAAGCTGATGCGCGATCGCGAGGACGAGATCACCCGCATCGAGACCGAGACGGCGCCCACGCGCACGCAGATCGGCGAGACGCAGGCCGAGGTCGAGCGGCTGGCCGCCGAGCTCGCGGCGCAAGAGGGCGAGATCACCGAGAAGGTGAAGCAGCTCGAGGCCGACAAGACGGACGCGGGCGGCGGTCGCGAGGCGATCTCGAAGAAGCTGCCGGTCGTGCTCTATCGGCGCTACGAGATGATCCGCGGGCGCCGCGGCACGGCCGTCGCGCAGACGTCCGACGGCACGTGCAAGGCGTGCAACATGGCGCTCCCGCCGCAGCTGTTCCACAAGCTCCGACGCGAGCCGCTGATCGATCAGTGCCCGTCGTGCCAGCGCATCATCTACTTCGTGTCTCCGGAGCCTCAGAAGGTGGACTGACGCCGTGCCTGGCATGAAGAGCTGCCCCAAGTGCATGCGCACTTTTCCCGAAGACGCGGCGTTCTGCCCCGCTGACGGGAGCCCGCTCACTCACGCCAGCATGGTGCCCGCCGCGGGCACGTCCGACGACCCGCGCGTGGGCACGCGCCTCTGCGGGCGCTACGAGGTGCGCCGCGTCGTCGCCGACGGCGGCATGGGCCGCGTCTACGAGGGCATCGACAAGGACACCAACACGCGGGTCGCCATCAAGGTGCTCCACTCGGAGGTCGCGCGCGACGAGGTCTCGCTCGAGCGCTTCAAGCGCGAGTACGAGTTCTCGCGTCAGCTCCCGCACGATCACATCGTGCAGGTGCTCGACTTCCAGAAGGACCCGGAGACCCAGAGCTGGCTGCTCGTGATGGAGTTCCTCGACGGCGAGGAGCTCCGCTTCGTGCTCAAGCGCGAGAAGCAGATCGCCCCCGAGCGCCTCGTCCGGATGCTCGCGCATGTGGCGCTCGGCCTCGACGGCGCGCACGCGCGCCAGCTCGTCCACCGCGATCTCAAGCCCGACAACCTGTTCCTCTGCGGGACGCGCGACGGCGACAAGGTCAAGATCCTCGACTTCGGCTCGGTCAAGGACAAGAACAAGGACGCCAAGAAGCTCACGGTGCTCGGCACCACCATCGGCTCGCCGTTCTACATGGCGCCGGAGCAGGCGCAGGGCCTCGAGACGCTCGACGCGCGCGCCGACGTCTTCGCGCTCGCCGCGATCACCTACGAGTGCATCACCGGCAAGGTGCCGTTCAGCGGGAGCAACGGCCCGTCCATCCTCCTCGCCATCCTCACCAAGGATCCCGATCCGGTGAGCGTCGCCGCGCAGGGGAGCAAGTACCCCACACCCGCCGCGCTCGACGACGTGCTCGAAGAGGCGCTCGCCAAGAACCCGAACATCCGTACCAAGTCCGTGGGCGAGCTCGCGACGGCGGTCGGGCGCGCGTACGGGCTGACGGGCGATCACACGGCGTGGGCGACCGTACCCCAGCACGAGCTGGCCAAGACGATCGCGGCGGAGATGGCGAAGGCGCCGGCCAAGATGGAGGTCGCGGCCGACCCGTTCGCCGCGCCGCCCGCCAACACGACGTCACCAATGGCCGCTCGGCCGACGGGCGCGCCGTCGCAGCCCGGCCCGATGCCCGCGCCGTCGCAGCCCGGCCCGATCCCCGCGCACGCACCGTCGCAGCCCGGCCCGCCTCCCGGCGCGTACGGAGGAGGCCACGGCGGAGACGACGTCGTCGTCGCGGGCTTGCCGCAAGGCCGTCCCGCGTGGTTCATCCCGCTCATCGTCGGCGTGGCCGCGCTGGTGCTCGGCGGCGGCATCGCGATCATCGTCGCCGCCGTCCGCTGATCACGGGCCGCTCGAGCCGCGGGCGGGCGCGATCGTGCTCCGCGCGGGTGGCGGAGGTGCGCTGGTGCCTCGCGGTGCGGGCGACGCGCGACGCTCAGCTTCCTGACGCAGGCGCGCTGCGAACGCGTCGCTCTCCTCCCACGGCACCTCGGGCATCCCGCCGAAGCTGCGTCCGGTCGGGTCCCAGAGCGCTTGCTCGTGACGGAACTCACCGCGCGCGACGCGGACCACCTCGGGCGTCGTGCCGGCCTTGGCGCGCACCCGCGCCACCGAGGTGCCGCGACCCACGGTCACCGTCGCGACGCCGAGGCGCTCGCGGTGGTGGTCGAGCAGCTCGACCGTCACGGCGCCGAGCGGACGTGTGCTCCGCAGCCCGAGGGTGACGCCGACCGTGTCCTCGTCGACCGGGCCGGGGATCAGCTGGAGCGGGGGCGGTTGGCCGAGGGGCGCGGTGTAGCTCGCGGCCCACGGCTCGTGCACCGACGTGAGCTTCTGGGCGTCCTCGTCGGTGAGGCGCTTGGAGAGCGGCGCGCGCACCTCGAAGCCGCGCGCGACCGGGCCGACCATGACACGCGGCGCGCCGCCCGTGTCGACCACGAACAGCGCGTAGCGTGGCGCGCTGGCGCCGGCGTACACCGCGACGTTGTCGTCGGAGCCGGTGAACCAATCCGCGACGAACGCGGGCTCGTCGAACGCGTCGTCGACGCCGGCGAACATCTGGAAGTACCAGCCGTCGAAGCGACCCGGGCTGTCGGAGCTGGGAGGGACGATCTCGACGACCATCGAGAGAAACTGCTTCTGCGCTTCGGACAGGGGACGACCCTCGACCTCGTCTCTCGCGATGGTCTCGAGCACCGCGAGCATGCCGTCGATCCGGGCGTACCGCGCGGCCCCGTCGGGCGAGCCGAGCGTGTGCATGGCGCGGGCGCCCGTCGTGGCCAGCCTGCGCAGGGCAGCCCAGACGTGCGGCGTAGGCTCGACGAAGCCGTCGGGGACCTCGCAGCCGCCCTCCATGTAGCCCTGGCCCGCGAAGAGGACGTTCGCGTGGCGCAGCTGCCCGTACGCGGCGGCGATGGAGCTCATGCGCATGTCGGCGTAGGCCGGCGTGCCGACGAACGACGGGAGCACGCCGGACGGAGGCGCCGCGAGCGCCCGGATTGCGCCGAGCCACGCGCCGTAGATGTCGGTGCCAGGCGCGGCCGAGATCGTGCGGCGGCCGTCCTCGAGCTTCGACGCGAGCGCCGGAAAGCGTGCAAGCTCGGTCTTCAGGTAGCCCTTCGCGTGGTCGTGGCCGAGCATCCACGCCACGTCGGCGATGCCGGGCGTCGCGCGTCCGGAGACGTCCGAGTGGACGAGGTGCGTGGCCGCCGTCGTGTCGCTCACGATGCGCGGGCCGAGCATCGTGAAGATCACGGGGAGCGGCGTGCTGCCTTGAGGCATGTAGTGTACACGTGTTGTCCGCGCGTAGCCCGCGCCGATCGCACGCGTGAGCGCAGGCGCAGAAGACGCGATCGTGAGCGGGCCCGGCGGCATCTTCGCCCGTAGCGACAGGAGCCCCCGAGGCGACACGTCCTCGCGGCGTCCGGCGATCTCGGACCACGCACGCTCGAGCGCGTCCCAGTCGGAGAGCGTCCCTGCGCGGGACGCCAGCTCGGCGATCGCGAGCGCCGCCACGGCCTCGCGCGGGGTCGGCTCGGGGTTCGGCGTGATGCCGGGCTGGGAGCTGCGCGACGCGCGCGACACGAGGTTGAGCTCGAGCCGCGAGAGCCACATGCTCGCGCGGAAGTACTGCGACAGCTCCTCGCTCTCGGCGTAGTGACCTCGCGGTCGATACTGCGAGAAGTCGACGACGCGCGGCCGTCCGAAGAGGGTGAGCGTGGTGAGACCGCCCGAGGCCGACGTGGCGCGGTCGACGAGCGACTTGGCCTCCGCCGCGTTTGCGCGCTTGGGCTCGGGCGCCGTGCCCGACAAGAGCGCGCGGGCGACGGTGACATAGAGGTCGACGTCGTCGGCGACCTCGGGGGGCAGCTCACGGGCATACGTCGCGAGCGCGGCGTGCATCGAGGCGAGGGCACGCGCCTCGCGTGAGGCGAGCTCGACCTCGAGATCGCGGACGAGCTTCTCGTGCGTCTTGAACATCGCGTGGAACACGGAGTCGGCCGTCACGTAGAGCGGCAGCTGCGACTGGTAGATGTCGTGGTATGCGCGCGCGTACCCGTGCGCCGGCATGCCTGGGATCACGACGAAGCCGTTCTTCGCGAGCAGCGCGCGCTCGTCGCGCGTGAGGCCGAAGCGCGCCGCCACGCGCGCCATGTGCTCGGGCGACGTCTTGTGATCCCACGCCCGCGACTTGGTCGGGGCGGGGCGCTCGGCGTCCGCCGAGAGGATCGCGCGCGCGGTCCGAGCGAGGTTCTCGTCGGTGGGCGCGCAGACGCCGGCGGCGCGCGCGGGCAAGCACGTGCCCGCCCAGATCTCGCCCTTGCACCAGCTCCCGGGGCCGCCGGTGATCGGCGGCGCGGGGGATTCGGCGAGGGCCGGCGTGTCGGAGGTCGGTGCACCGGCGTCGGTGTGATCGGCGTGAGGTGGGCTCGTGTGGGTGGGCGCAGAGGGCGGTGCGTGGGCCGTCGGGGGGACACCGACGCCAGGACACGCCGAGAGCGTGATGGCGAGGACGAGCGCGCCGAGCGGCGCCGTGAGGATGTGACGCATGAGTCCTCGTCGCGGCGAGGTCGCGCTCTGTGACGATCAGGCTCGCTCGATCAGGCTCGCTCGGCCCGGCGGCGCTCGGCGATGCGCTCGGCGGCCGTGCGCCGTCGGGCGGGGGCCGCGGCCGCGGGCGGGACGGGGAGCGCGACCGAGATCTCGGGGATGCGCACGGCCGAGGTCGGCGCCGGTGTCACCGCAGGGGTCGCGGCGCGCGCGGCGAGCACGGGCGCCACGGGGATCGGGGTGGCGACGACCGTCGCGGGGGAGGCGCGCCTGGCCTTTCGAGCGCGCACGAACGCGAGGGGCGCTGCGTCGATGGGCTCGCGGGTCTTGCGGGGTCGCCGCGCCGCGAGCTGCGTCAGCCAGGTGGGAACCGAGAGGCGCCGCGCCGCGACGCCCACGAGCAACGCGATCACCGCGACGAAGAGGAACGGCCGCTCCGCGGGGGTGTACGAGAAGCGCGGGGCGGGCCGCTGGGCGAAGACGTCGGCGATCGTGTCGCGTACGACGCCGCCCGTCGTCTGCACGGCGGTGCGGAGCGGTCGCGCGTCGTCGTCGGGCGCGCGGAGCTCGCGTCCGGTGCTCGCGACGGCGCCGGTGGTCTCGACCACCGCCGAGGTCATCGTGTCGACCACGGCGATGGCATACGCGCCCGCGACCGGTGCCCGCACGCGCGCGACGTACGCCCCTCGTCCGGCGGCCTCGATGGGCGCGTCGACCGAGAAGCCGTTCGGGCCGCGCACGCGCGCGACGAGCTTCTGGAAGCCGAGACCGGGCGCGTCGACGGAGATCCGAAGATCTCCCCCTCGCGCGTCGGCCGACACGTGCATGCGCGGGTTGCGCGGCTTGCGCGCCGTCTCGCGGGCGAGCTGCGAGAAGAGCTGCGCGCCGCCCGGCCACTTGATCCACTCCGACCCCCAGCGGTCCTTGAAGTCACTGGTGAAGACGGAGGCGCGCCCCACGCCGATCGACCAGGTCGCGAGCAGCGGCTCACCCTCGGGCGCGCCGAGGAGGACGCTCGCGCGGGGCTTGGCCTCGGTCGTCACCCAGCCGCGCAGGGCGGGCGCCGCGGTGAGGTCGACCGCGCGGGTGGCGGGCGACGGCGCGCCCACGGAGGCCTTGAACGGCGTCTCGTGCACGGCGCTTCGTGACGCGAGCACCGTCTCTTGCGCGAAGACGGCGGGGAGCTTCTGCGCGTCGTCGATCAGGTAGAAGCGCCCGGTGCCCACCTTGGAGAGCGCCTCGAGCTCGGGCGTGTCGTTGCCCGAGCCGAGCGAGATCACGCTCGTCGTGATTCCCTTCGCTGTCGCGGCGCGCACGAGGGCGCGGCAGCCGTCGAGCTGCTCGGCGTCGTCGCCGTCGGCGAAGAGCAGGACGTGCTTGAGCCCGCTCTTCTCGCGGTCGAGCGCCGCGTACGCGGCCTGGAGCGAGATGTCCGTGTAGATGCCGCCGCCGCCGGGCCCGACCTCGCGGATGCGACGCTCGATCGATCGGTTGGACGCCGGCGAGAGCGGCACGGTCCAAGAGACGACGGTGTCGACGTGCATGACGCCCACGCGGTCCGCCGGGCCGAGCAGCGCGGCGCTGCGAGCGGCCGCCTCGTTCGCGAGGTCGAGCTTGGTGCGGCTGCCGACGGGCGCGCCCATGGATCCCGAGTAGTCGATGATGATGACCTCGGAGAGGTTCGCGCGGCGCCCGTCCTGACGCAGGTCGAACGCGACCGGCGAGACCTCTTCGACCGGCGTCCGCGCGAACCCGCCCGGGCCGAGCGAACGATCGCCGCCCATCAGCAGAAGCCCACCGCCGAGGTCCCGCGCGTAGCTGGCGAGCGCGGAGAGCTGCGTGGGCAACATCTCGCTCGCCGGGACGTCGCCCAGGACGACGAGGTCGAACGGCGCGAGACCGTCGATGTCTGCGGGGACTTGGTTCCGGCCGCGCTGTTGGACGACGAAGCCGCCCGCCTCGAGCGCTTTGGCGAGCGGGAGTGTGTGGCCGTCGCCGTCGATGACGAGGGCCGTCGTCGCGCCTCGTACGGCGACGAACGCGCTCGCGTCGTTGTCTTCGCGGACGGTGTCGGCGCTGGGGTCGAGCGCCCGGACGTGCACGTCGTAGCGGTGCAGCCCCGGTCCCGGCGCGATCTCGCGGAGGTGGATGGCGTCCTCGCCGGCGGCCACCCGCGTCCGCGTCGTCCGCAGCGGCTCGCCGTTCCGAGAGAGCGTGACCTCGACGTCGGTGGCGGAGGTGCTGTCGACCACGACGCCGAGGTCCATCGGCTCGCTCTCGTCGGCGCGCTGAGGCGCGCGGAGCGCGACGACGCGTACGTCTTTCGTCGGGGGGCGCTCGAGCAGGACAAGATCGATCGGTACGCCCCGCGCGGCGGCGAGCGCGGCGGCCGCGTCGGTGTCGCCGCGGGTGTCCGTGCCGTCCGTCACGAGCACGATGCGCCCACCGGAGTCCGGCGGGATGTCGGCCAACGCGCGGCGGACGGCCGCCTCGAAATCGGTGCCGTCGGCCGGGACGCTGACCCGCTGAGACGGCGACGGGGTCCCGCGGGCGCGCGGCGCGTCCTCGGTGTGCGCCTCGGCGGCGAAGCCCACGACGCCCAAGCGGTCGTCCGCGCGCATGATCCTCTCGGCGACGGCGCGATCGGTCGCGCGCGTCAGCGCCGCCGCGGGCACGAGCTCCATCGAACGCGAGCGATCGACGGCGACGACCACCGTGAGGCGATCGCTGGCGCGACCCAGCTCGGGACCGGACGTGGCGAGCAACGCCGCAAAGAGACCCACCGCGACGGCCGCCGACACGATCGCGCGGCGAGCCGTCGCCATCCGCCCCGCGAGCGCGGGCAGCCGTATCGCGAGCATGAGCCCGACAGGCACGCCGAGCGCGAGCCAGAGCGGCGACGCAAAGTGCAGCGCCCGCGGGCGGCACACGCCCGCGTGGATCAGCGCGATCCAGGTTGCCGGCGCGGCGCCGAGGACGACCCACGCCAGCGACCGGAGGCTCTGGCGTGCGCGTCGAGCGTGGAGCGCCGCGGCCACGAGCGCCGCGAGCGTGAGGACGACGAGGACGATCAGCGGTGTCAGGCGGTGCGAGATCACGCGATCCTCCGGGACACGCGGCGGCGCGTGCGGGTGAGCCACAGGGCGTCGGCCGCCAGGGCGGCGAGCGCGAGGAGCGCGAGGTAGGGCCACGCCTCGCGGGCGCGCGGGGTCGCCGTGACCGCGGAGCCGGATGCCGGCGCCTCGGTGGTTTCGCCGACCGCGCGGAGATTGCTCTCGGCCGCGCTCGCGAGGTTGACGGCGAGGTCGGCGTGCCCGGCGCGCGGGGCCGCCCACTCCGCGCGATAGGCGCCAGGCTCTCGAACGTCGCCGAACGTGGCCACGCCTCCGGCTGCGACGGCCGTACGACGCACGCCGCGCGGCCCCACGAGGGTCACCTCGGAGGTCTCGGGCGGGACGCGCACGCGCAGCGGCTCCCCCGTGCGCGCGGACGCCAGCTCGGACGCGACCTCGCCGCGCACGGCCTCCGCTGCGTTGTGGAAGAACAGGACGAAGCTCGCCCGGAGCGGCCAGTCGCTCTCCTCGGCGGCGAAGCCGATGACGACGCCGGGACGTCCGGGCCGCGACACGTCGGCGACCAGCGACGTCGGACCGGCGCGCAGCAGGGCCGGTGCGCCTGAAAGGGCTGTAGATTCGCGCACATGTACGCCGTCGAACGTGAGGAAGCGGAGCAGCGGGTGCTCGGTCTCCCACGAGGTGATCGGCGGCGTCGCGGCGGCCGCGGCCACCGTCACACCGAGGCAAGGCGCGCCGGGCGGCGGCGCGAGCACCACGATCGCGCGCGCGCCGGGGACGTCGATGCAGGCGCCCTCCTCCACCACGAGCGCGTCCCGCGCCGCGCCGGGGCGCGCGAGCTCCGCGGGCGCGAGCGACGTGACGGCGAGGGCGCGATCCGAGGTCAGAGCTCGACGGACCCACGTGGCGTCGGGTGAGGCCGACGCGTGGAGCACCGGGACGGTCGCCGCGGAGGGCACACGGGCGTACGCGACGTCGTCGGACGCGAGCGCGTCGGCGCCGCCGCGAGCGTACTTGAGCCGGAGCGTCACGACGCGGCTCGGGTCTCCGGCGACCGGCGTGAACGGTAGCGTCAGCGCGTGGCCGGCGCCGGCGGCGAGCGTGAACGCCTGCTCTCCAGCTGCCCGCTCGCCGACGCGCAGCTCGGCGACCACATCGCGGGGGGACGAGGCGAAGCTCTGCACGATGGCGTCGACGACGACGACGTCTTGGTCTGCCTCGCGCGCGGCCTGCCGGCGCACGTCGATGTGCGTCAGGGCCACGTTGTCGGCGGCGTGGCCGACCCGGTCGACGTCGACGGGGAGGCCCGGCCTCCGGGTCCACGGCTCGGCGCCGTCGGTGATCACGCGCACGCGCCCCGCGCCCCCTCTCGCGGCGATCTCCTCGGCCGCGAGGTCGACGGCGCGTCCGAGCGAGCCCCGCGAAGCGCGTGCCTGGAGCGCGTCGACGACGCGCCGGAGCGTCGCGGAGTCGGACGTCGGGCCGGCGATCCGCGTGGGCTCGGCGCCCGCCTCGATGACGATGACCTCGCCGCCGGCCCGACCGTCGATGGCCCTGATCGCGGCCGCGCGCGCCAGCTCGATCCGCGTCGAGGCGCCGTCGCTCGCCGCCATCGACGCGCTCGTGTCCACGACGAGCACCAGCACGGGCGCGGTCGAGGTGGCGCGGAGCGCGGGCCGCGAGAGGGCAAGGGACGTCAGGACGATCGCCGCGAGCTGCAGCAGTAGCGAAGTCTCGCGCACGAGCCGTCGAAACGGGCTCCGCGCCGTGTGGTCACGGCGGGCCGCGAGCCAGAGTGACGTCGACGGGACGACCAAGCGCTCGCGCCGCACCTTGAGGATGTAGAGCGCGACGAGCGGGAGCACGAACAAGAGCGCGAGGAGCGCGCGCGGAGCGAGGAGGGTGAGGCTCATGCCTGCACCTCACGCGCGACGACGCGGCGCATGGCCGCGCAGATCGGCTCGCTGGGGCTCGTTCGCACGTACGCCGCCCGCGCGCGGCTCGCCACGTCGCGGAGCCGTGCGAAGTTGGCCCGGAGCTCCGTCTCGTACGCTTGCAGGGCCTCGGGGCTGACCGTGATCTCGACGATCTCTCCCGTCTCCGCGTCTTCGAGCTCGAAGTCGCCGTCCCACGGCGGCTCGAGCTCCTCGTCGGCGAGCACCTGCACGAGCACGATCTCGTGCCCGGCCGCCGCGGCGCGCGTGACCGCGTGATCCCACGGCCCGCCATCGAGGAAGTCGCTGACGATGGCGAGGATGCCCGGCGAACGAGCGCGACCCAGCGTGTCCTCGACGGCGCGCGCCAGGTCGGTGCCTCCTCGCGGCTCGAGGGCGTCGAGGGCCGTGAGCAACTTGGGTAGAGACGAGCGACCGCGCGCCGGCTCGTGCGCGCGCTCGAGCCCTTCGTTGGCCACGACGATCTGCGCGCGCTCGGCGGACGCGAGCGCCAGGTACCCGATGGCCGCGGCGACGCGCTGGGCGGCGCGGAGCTTGGCGCTCCCGAGGGCGCCGACGGAGGCGCTCGTGTCGACGACGAGCCGGACGATCACGTCCTCGTCTGCGGCGAAGAGCTTCATGACGGGCTCGCCCGTCCTGGCGTACGCCGCCCAGTCGATGCGCCGAGGGTCGTCACCCGAGGCGTAGGGCCGGTGCTCTCGGAACTCTGCGCTCGCGCCCCGGCGGCGCGAGGTTCGCTCGCCCGCGCTCACCGAGCGCACGCGCGCCCGTGCGCGCTTTCGGAGCACCTCGAGCTCGCGGATGACGTCTGCGTCGAGCAGCGCGCTCACGATCTGCGCTCCGCGTCCACCACGGCGGCCTCACGCGAGAGGCCGAACGCGCGGAGCAGGGCCGCGCCGAGCACCACCAGCGCGCCGGCCCCCCAGGCGCAGATGGCTGCCCAGGCGGCACGCGCGACGCGCTGAGGATGCGCGTGCAGGATCGCGTCGTCGGCGAGTGACCTCGCGTAGAGCGGGCTCGCCACCGCGAGCGCCTCCACGCCGGCCGAGCTGGTCAGGTGGCGCGCGACCGCGGCGGCGGCCACCGGGAGGAGCGCCGCTCCCAGGACGAACGCGAGCCCGAGCACGCGTACGCGCGCGCGCGAGCTCGTCAGCGTCCCGAAGAGCGCCACGATCGACACCGTGAAGGCCGAGAAGACGAGCGCGTACGCCGCGAGCGCGACCACACCGCGACCGTGGGCGGCCGCGTTGGTCACGGCGACGGCCATGACGTGGCGACGTGACACGAATGCGAGGCCGCCGACGCACGCGCCTGCGAGCAGGAGCTGGACGAGCGCCGTCCGCGTGACGGGCGGAGAGAGCGGGCCCACGCGCGTCGCTCCGGGTGCCCGAACCGGCTGACCGGCGAGCGCCAGCGTCCCGAGACAGATCACGAGGACGGTCGCGGTGAGCCCCGCCGTCGACCACCGCTCGGCGGCGTCGAGCGAGCGCGAGAGCGAGACGGGGAGCGCCGACATCAAGGCCGTGAGCGGGACGGCGCCCATGGTCCATAGCTCGAGGCCGAGCGCGCGCCGACGCGCATGCGAGCGCAGCGATGCGACCGCGATCTCGAACAGGCCGAGCGCGGGCACGACCATCGCCGCGACGGGGCCGACGACGAGCGCGACGACGTACGGCTTGCCGAAGGGGACGCGGTCGAGCGCAGCCGGCAACCAGATCGGAGAGGCCTCGGGGACGGCGGGCCAGAGGCGGTGTACGGGAAACGACAGCCCGAAGCCGACGACGGCGAGCCCGGCGACCACGGCGAACGACGACACGACCACAGCGAGCGTACGCGCCCTGCGAGGGTCGGCGCTCGAGGCGCCGAGCGCGAGGCCCAACGCGACGCTCGGCACGCCGAGCGCGAGCATGCACGCGAGCGCCAACGCGACCTCGCGCTTGCTCACGCCGTCGCCCTCGAAGAGCAACGCGAGCGCGGCGTGCGGCGCGAGGTACAGCACGCTCGCGACGAGCCGGACGTACGCGGCGGCGGACTTGCCGAGCAGGATGCGTCGCGGCGAGACGCCCGTCAGCACGAGCGCGTCCCACGTACCCGCTGCCCGTTCGTCCGCGACGGCGGTCGACGCGAGCGAGGCCCCCCCGATCGTCATCCACGCGAACGCGACGCAGAAGAACGCCGTATGCAAGCTCGTGGCCATGAGCACGCCGGAGGGCTGGAGCAGCCACGCCAGCGACAACATCCCTGCCGTCAGCAGGAGCGAGGTCAGGAACAACAGCTTGGAGTTGAGCGAGTCCCGCGACGCGACGCGCAGCTCCTTGAGGGCGAGGGCGAACACCGGGCCGGACGCGCTGCGGCGCTGCGGCGCGGGCGTCTCTGTCGCGATCTGGGCCGTGGGGTGCGCTGCGGCGGTCACGGTGCCACCCCCATCGACGCGGCGTAGACGCGCTCGAGCGGCGTCGCCTCGGGGACCACCGCGGTGATCGGGACCCCCGCGAGCGCGAGCTCGGCGACGAGCGTGGCGACCGCGTCCTCGCCTCCGACGTGCTCGACGACGAGCGAGCTCGCGTCACGGATCTCGACGCTCACCACCGAGCGCGAGCGGGTGAGTCGTCGCGCGGCGGCTTCGCTCGAGGCCACAGTGGTGAGCCGAGTACGCCGCGTCGCGGGCGGCCCGTCGCCGGACCGCGCTCCTTCGAGCGCGGCGGCGACGTCCTCGATCGCCCCGTGCGCGCGGACCTCACCACGGTCGAGGACGACGACCGACGTACACAGGGACGCCACGTCGTCGAGCAAGTGGCTCCCGACGATGATCGTCTTGCCCAGGGTGCGCAGCTCGTCGAAGAGCGCCCGTAGCTCGACGCGCGCGCCCGGGTCGAGCGCGCGGGCGGGCTCGTCGAGGATCAGGACCTCGGGATCGTGGACGAGCGTCCTGGCGAGAGCGAGTCGTCTCCTGTCTCCGTCGGAGAGCTTGGAGGCGACGGTGTCCGCGAGCGACGTCGCCGCGGTGAGCTCGAGGACCGCGTCGATGACGGCGTCGGCGTGGTCGACTCGGTACATGCCCGCGGCGAGCTCGAGGTGCTCGCGGACCGTCAGGGCGCCGTACACGTGCACGTCGGAGGCGAGGTAGCCGAGGCGCGGGCGGATGGACTCGGGCGACTCCCACGTGCTCACGCCGAGCACTTCGAGCGCGCCGCTCGAAGGGGCCTCGAGCGTGGCGAGCACGCGGAGGAGCGTGGTCTTTCCGGCGCCGTTGGGGCCGACGACGCCGATGACCTCTCCCGGGGCGGCGTCGAACGAGACGTCTCGCAAGACGACGCGTCCGTCGCGGCGTACGCAGACGTCGCGCGCGCGGAGGGCGTACGGGCTCACGTCTCACCTCCGGTCCCGAGCACACGTACGAACGCCGATCTCGGCGCTCCATCGCTCGTGCCTTGGTCGATGACGGCGAGCACGACGACCGCTCCGGCGGGCCACACGTTCGCGTCGACGGGCACGACGTCGTCGAACGACCGCCACGCTTCGAGGAAGCGGGCACCCTGCCTCGGGTGCATCGTGTCCGCGATCACGGCCGTCCACGGTCTGCGCACGACGGGTGCCTCTCCTTCGTCGGCCGCGCTCGGCGACACGCGCTCGCCGTCGCGCGAGGTCACTCGGGCCCCGGCCGCGATGACCGGAAAGTACGTGAACCGGGACAGATCCGGGCCGCACGCGATCACCTCGCGTAGGGCGTGGCCCGTGCGGTTGACGATCGTGAGCTCGGTGTCGCTGGTCACGCTGACGCCGCCTCCGAGCTCCACGAACGCGTCCTCGCGCGTGACGCGCGACCTGAGCGCCGCACCGGCGGCGGGGACGAGCTCGAGCGTCGGACCGCGCGCCGTGCGCACCTCTTCGGGCCGGCCAGGTGCCCCGCTCAGGCTCGAGATGAGACACGCCGGGCATGCGGCGGAGATCGCGCCGCGTTGCTGCGCGCGCCCCGTGCGCGCGGTGTAGCTCGTCGATGTCGCGCGCGGCATGCCGGCGGCGGCTTCGATGATCTCGACGCGGGTGGTGCGAGCGCTCCGACGGTCCGCCGCGCACGACAGGACGAGGAGCGCGCCCACGGCGGCGGTGGCCGCGGCGGGAGTGAGCATGGGCCCGAGGCGCACGCGACCCTTGCCGACCGTCAGGCGTCGCAGCATGGGCCCCGCGGCGAACGCGTAGAGCGCCAGCAGCGCGCCCGCGACGAGGAGCATCCACCGGGGGTCGGAGTCGTGACCGATCGCGGTCGCGCGCCAACCGCGATCGTCGGTCGACTCGGCGCGCCGCGCGTGCGGGAACAGGATCATGTGGCGGCGCTCGATGGCGTGGCTGACCATCTCGAGGAGGCGCGCGTGGACCCAAGGGTCGTGCATCGAGCGCGCCACGTCGAACGGGAGCAGGTGAACGACGCCGAGGCCGTAGGGCGCGCTCGCGCCGAGGTCGGACGGCGCGAGGTTGCCGCCGCTCCACTGGGTCAGTGACTCTCGCGTGTGCCACTCGGGAGAGCGCTGGATCCAGTAGGTGTCCTCGCCGACGAGCGTGCCGGACGGTCCGACCGCGGCGGCGTTGGACCGCATGACCGAGCGCAGCTCGGCCAGCTCGGGGCGTGACTTCGTGACGATCGGGACCGCGCCCGTGAGCTTCTCGAGGAGCGGGTCGTGGGCGTCCTCGGGACGAGAGATGGAGATGCCGACGGTGCCGCCGGCGAGGACCCACAGCGCGAGCGCCTCACGGTCTTGCTCCGAGAGGATGGCGAGCGTCTTGGTGTCGACCAGCACGGCGCTCGTCCACGCGTACCCGGCGGGGCGTTGCGGGACGACGGGCGCGCCCGTCGTGGCGTCGCGTCGCGGAGGTATCACGAGCAGCTTCCGGTCGTCGTCCGCCGGGGTGGACGCCGGCCTGTTGTAGGAGACGTAGAGATCGTTCATCACCGCCGAGAGCATCGGCGTGGAGGAGGAGAGGTCGAGCAACAGCGGGCGCGACGAGGTGTCGAGCGTCACCTCCTTCTCGTCGAGCGTGGCGCCGTCGTTGTCGACCGCGGCGACGACGACGACAGGAGAGAGGACGGCGTCGGCCTCGACGGGGATGCGCAGCTCCGTGGCCGCGCCAGGGCTCGCCTCGAACGGCTGGACGGCCGTGACGACTGGCTCGCTCGCTCCGTAGATCGGCCGGCGGCGGATCTCGAGCCTGCCGCGCGCCGTGTCGTCGCCGGCGGGCTCCATGGTCACGACGAGCTCCGACCAAGCGCTCCCTACCGGCGTGCCCGCGCCGAGGAGTGGCGAGACCGTGAACGGACCGAGCGCGGACCTCCGGGACGCGCTCGGCGCGTCGTGCGAGGCCGCGGCCAACGAGGACGACAGGAGCATGCATATGCATGCAAGGAGCCCCGCGGCGCGTGCCGACCGAAGGGGAGCGCGGGCGTCGCTCACCGCTCGGCCTCGACGGCCGCGGACCGGGCGGGGATCGCCTCGAGGCACGCGCGCACCACGTCGTCGGTCGCGACGCCGTCGGCCTCACCCTCGAACGAGCGGATGAGCCGGTGTCGCAGCGCAGGCAGTGCCACGCGCGCCACGTCCTCGAACGCCACATGAGGGCGAGCCGCAGAGAGCGCCACGGCCTTCGCGGCGAGGATGAGCGACTGGGCGCCGCGGACGCCCGCGCCGTAACGAATGGCGCGACGCGCGAGCGGCGGCGCGGCGGGGTGACCGGGATCGGTGGCGCGCGTCAGGCGCGCCGCGTAGCGGACGACGGCGTCCGAGACGGCGACGTCGCGGCAGAGGGCGCGGAGCTCGATGATCTCCGCGGCCCCCATCACGCGCGGTGGCGTTGCGTTCTCGCGGGCGGTCGTGCGCGTGAGGACGCCGCAGAGCTCGTCCTCGGTGGGGGCGGGGACGAGCACCTTCAACAGGAATCGATCGAGCTGCGCCTCGGGGAGGGGATAGGTGCCCTCCATCTCGATCGGGTTCTCGGTCGCGAGGACGAAGAACGGCTCGTCGAGCGGGTAGCGTGTGCCGGCGATCGTGACGGCGTGCTCGGCCATCGCCTCGAGGAGCGCGCTCTGCGTCTTGGGCGTCGCGCGGTTGATCTCGTCGGCGAGCACGATCTGGCCGAAGATCGGCCCCTTGTGCACGGCGAACGCGCCCGACGACGCCCGGGCCGCCGCGTCCATGACGAGGACGTTCGTCCCGACGACGTCGCTCGGCATGAGGTCGGGGGTG
>JAGQJA010000190.1 GCA_020430845.1 Myxococcales bacterium | reverse complement strand
GCCCCGCCACCGCGCAAGCCCACGCCGGCGCCGATGCGACGCAGGATGAGCGGCGCGTTCATCGAGACGCGCAGTCCCGGCGCGCTCTTCGCCGACCCGCGCGCCGAGCCCGACGACGATCCGCCGCCGCCGCCGCGGCAGCGCCCGAGCGGGGCGCACCCGGCAGCGCGACGCAGCGCTCCGCCCCCCACGATCTCGCAGCACCCGACGCCGGCCGAGCACGAGCTCCCGCCGCAGCCTGTCGCCATGCCGTCGCGCCCGCCCCCGGTGCGCACCTCGTCGAGCTCCGGTCTCGCGCGCGGCACGCCCATGCGGCCGCCGCCGCGCGACAGTGAGCCCGCGCTCGAAGTGAACGCCGACGGACCCGAGGTGTCGGCGCGCTCGCAGAGCTTTCTGCAGGGCGCGCAGCAGCCCCAGTTCCAGAGCGAGCGCCCGCCGCCGCTCCTGCCGAAGGCCCCGCTCTTTCCGCGCGTCGCGGGCGACGAGATCGTCGAGCACCTCTCGCTGCCCGCGGGCCTCGGGTCCGATCTACCCCGCGCCATCGACGTCCTGCCCAAGTCCGTGCTCGAGGCGCGCATCCAGTTCACCCAGCTCGCGCGTGAGCTCGGCCTCGACTACCGCCTCAAGCGCGGCGTCGAGCTCCGCACCGACGTCAAGGGCATCGAGACGATCCAGAGCGCGCTGCTCGAGCTCTTCCCCGACCACGAGGTCCGCACGCGTGACGAGGCCGACGAGGTGCGAAAGCACGGCGCGCTGCTCAGCGAAATCCTCGCGCGTCGCCTCGAGGCCGAGTGGATCGACATCTCGGCGAACGACGTCGGCTACTGGGCCATGATCGTCCCGCCCGACACGCGCGTCTGGCCGTTCGGCCGCGTGGCCCGCTTCATCTCGATGGGTCACAAGGAGCGCGACCTCGTGAGCTACTTCCTCGAGCTGCAGACGCGCGCGCGCGGCCGCTGACGCGGGCCCGTCAGTGGGCGTCCGCCCAGCTCTTGCCCTGCCCCACGTCGACGACGACCGGGACCGCCAGCTTGTGCGCGTCGCGCATCGCCTCGCGGATGCGCTCCTTCGCCGCGTCGACGCTGCCCTCGGGCACCTCGAAGAGCAGCTCGTCGTGGACGGTGAGGATCATGCGGGCGCCGGGCACCACGTCGCCCTTGCCCAGCGAGACCATCGCGAGCTTGAGGATGTCGGCCGCGGTGCCTTGGATGGGCGTGTTCTTGGCGATCCGCTCGGCCTCGAAGCGCAGACCGCGGTTGGCCGAGTGCAGGTTGGGCAAGAAGCGTCGGCGACCGAGCAGCGTGCGCACGGCCTCGCCGGAGCGCGCGGCCGCCACGGTGCGCTCCATGAAGCGCCGCACGCCCTCGTACCGCTCGAAGTAGGCGTCGATGAAGCGCGCCGCCTCCGCGCGCGGGATGTCGAGCTGACGCGCCAACGCGGCCTCGCCCATGCCGTAGATGACCCCGAAGTTGATGGTCTTGGCCTGTCTGCGCATGTCCGCGGTGACCTGCGTCGTGTCGACGTCGAACACGAGCGACGCCGTCATCACGTGCACGTCGATGTCCTCTCGGAACGCGCGCACGAGCTGCGCGTCCTCGGAGAGGTGCGCGAGCACGCGCAGCTCGATCTGCGAGTAGTCGGCGCTCACGAGCACGTGCCCCGGGGGCGCGATGAACGCCGAGCGCACGAGCCGCCCGACCTCGGTGCGGACGGGGATGTTCTGGAGGTTGGGGTCGACCGACGAGAGTCGGCCCGTCGCGGCGACGGCCTGCTCGAAGCGCGTGTGCACGCGGCCCGTCTGCGGGTTGACGGCGCGGGGGAGCGCGTCGAGGTACGTCCCCTTGAGCTTGTCGAGCTCGCGGTACTCGAGCACGAGCTTGGGCAGCGGGTGACGGTCCGACAGCTCCTCGAGCACGGTAGCGTCGGTCGAGCGGCCGCCCTTGGGCGTCTTCTTCACGACGGGGAGCTTGAGCTCGTCGAACAGGATCTCCTCGAGCTGGTCACGCGAGCGGAGCGCGAAGCGACGTCCCGCGGCCTCCATGCAGCGCGCCTCGAGCGACTCGAGGTCTTGGGCGACCCGCAGCCCGACGCGACCGAGCTCGGCGGCATCGACCAGCACGCCCACGCGCTCGAGCTCCCCCAGCACGCGCGAGAGCGGCAGCTCCACGTCCCTGTACAATGCACCCATCCCCTCGTCCTCGACGCGCGGCTCGAGGCGCGACGCGAGCGAGAGCGGGAGCTCGGCGAGCGGGGCGGTGTAGGTCGACGCAGGCTCGAGCTCGAGCTCGTCGAAGGGCACGTGCCCGGCGCGGCGGGCCGAAGCCGAGACGTCGTAGACGGGCAGCTCGACACCGAGCTCGCGCCGCGCCAGGTCCTTGAGCTGATGCGGCGCCTCGGGGTCGAGCAGGTAGCCGGCGAGCATGGGATCGCCGAGGGGGCCCGCGAGCGGCGCGCCCGAGCGCGTGAGAAGGTTCTCGGTCGCCTTGATGTCGTAGCCGACCTTGCGCACCGCGGCGTCGGCGAGCACCGGCGCGAGCAGCTCTCGGAGCGCGGCCCAGGACGGCTGCGCCGGCACGCCCAGGTAGCGGTGCCCGACGGGCACGTACCCGCCCTCACCTTCGCCCGCAGAGAGCGCCACGCCGAGCACGTCGGCGCGGATCGGGTCGGCCACCGTGCCGACGGCGTGCACGCCGAGCGCGCCCGCGGCCCGCGCGGCCTCGAGGAGCGACGCGACACGCGTGAGGTCGGTGACGACCGAGTACGTGCGCTTGATCGCCGACGGCGCGGCGGGCGCCTTGCCCTTGCCCTTGAGCGGGTTCTTCGACGCCGCGGGGGTCGTCGTCGCTTGGCCTCCCAACACGTCGAGCATCCGCGTGAACTCCAGCTCGATGAAGAGCCTGCGGAGCGCGTCGATGTCCGCGCCGCCGTACGCGAGCTCGGCCGGCTCCCACGCGATGGAGAGGTCTGCGCGCAGCGTCACGAGCTTCTGCGAGATGCGGGCGTCGGCCTCGTGCTCGGTGAGCTTCTCGCGGAGCTTCGCGCGTTTGATCGTGTCGAGCGCCGCGTAGATGCCGTCGAGCGATCCGTGCGCGCGCAGGAGGTCGGCGGCGGTCTTGGGGCCCACGCTCGGCACGCCCGGCACGTTGTCGGACGAGTCGCCCGTCAGCGCGAGCAGATCGCGCACCTGGCTCGGCGGCACGCCCCACTTGGCCTCCACCTCGGCGGGGCCGTACACGCGGTCGCGCATCGAGTCCCACATCACGATCGCGTCGTCGTCGTCGTGGAGGATCTGCATCATGTCCTTGTCCGCGCTCACGATCACGACGCGCAGCCCGTCGGCCACGGCGCGCGCGGCCACCGTGGCGATGAGGTCGTCGGCCTCGACGCCGACCTCCTGGAACACCGGGATGCGATACGCCCGCACGATCTCCTCGCAGCGCGCCATCTGACCGCTCAGGTCGGGCGGAGGCGCGGGGCGCGTGGCCTTGTACCGAGGGTCGAGCTCCTTGCGAAAGCTCGGGCCTTTGGAGTCCATCGCCACCGCGAGCAGCGACGGACGCCGCTCGTTGACCACCTTCTGGATCATGTTCACCGTGCCGAGCACGGCGTGGGTCGGCTCACCCCGCGACGACGAGAGCGGCGCGATGGCGTGGTAGGCGCGAAAGACGTACCCCGAGAGGTCGACCAGGTAGAGGACGTTCGGGGCGCCCGGTGCGGGGAGGGAGGCGGGCTTCACGGCCGGCACCCTACCCCAGCGCGCCCCCCAGCTGGCGCCGCGCAGATCGAACGGCCGCACGGGTAGGATATCCACCTACATATTGACCTGACAACATGACGGGGCCGCGGCCCGGCTCCTGGACGCGACCGCGATGCGCGGGCTACCCTTTTTGAACCGAATGCGGTGTACGCGCGTCCAAGCGTGGGCAACGGCGCATCGGGCACTTGCTTGGTCGCCCACGCGCGACCGGTCGTCTCCGAGGAACCCATGAGCGCTAGCCACCCCGACATCCCGCCGTCCGGACTGGTGGCCACCAAGTATCAGCTGGTCAAGCTGATCGGGCGCGGCGGCATGGGCTCGGTGTGGGAGGCCAAGCACGTCTCCCTCGGGACGTCGTTCGCCATCAAGTTCATCGAGGCCGAGTACGCCGACAGCCACGAGGCGCGCAGCCGCTTCGACAAAGAAGCGAAGGCCGCGGCGACCATCCAGAGCAAGCACGCGATCCAGATCTACGACCACGGCGTCACCGAGGACGGCAAGCCGTACATCGTGATGGAGCTGCTCCAGGGAGAGCCGCTCGACAAGCGCATCGAGCGCACCGGAACGATCCCGCTGCAGGAGACGGCGCGCATCATCTCGCAGGTCGCGCGTGGCCTCGTGCGCGCGCACGAGCAGGGCATCGTGCACCGCGACCTNNTCAAGCCCGAGAACATCTTCCTCGTTCGCTCGCCCGACGAAGACGAAGAGATCGCCAAGGTGCTCGACTTCGGCATCGCCAAGATGCAGGGCGCGTCGGCCCCCGGGCTCACGTCGAGCACCAAGACCGGCGCCGTGCTCGGCACGCCCTTCTACATGTCGCCCGAGCAGGCGCGCGGCCTCCGCAACGTCGACCACCGCACCGACGTCTGGTCGCTCGGCGTCATCGCGTTCAAGTGCGTCATGGGCCGCTTGCCGTTCGACGGCGAGTCGGTCGGCGACCTGCTCGTGAAGATCTGCACGGCGCCCATCCCCGTGCCTTCTCAGCTGAGCCCTGGTCTCCCGCCGTCGTTCGACGCGTGGTTCTTGCGCGCGCTCGAGCGCGAGCCCGACCGCCGCTTCTCGACGGTCACCGAGCTGGCCGACGGGCTCAACTACGCCGCCGGCCTCGGCGGGCGTCCCTCGTCGGTGGTGTCGGGACCGTCGCCCATGATGGCCATGCCCACCGTGGGCGCGTCGTCGCAGCAGCCGCTGCACACGCCGGGGCACGGCACCGCGCCCGTCCTGAGCGCGCCGCCCGCCTGGCAGGCGACGCCGCAGCCGCACCACGCGAACGTCACGTCGGCGCCCTTCACCTCGTCCACGCAGGTGCCCGGCGTCCCGAGCGGGCGCGGCAAGATCGTCGTCGCGTCCATCTTTGCGGCGCTGCTCGGGCTCGGCATCGTCGCGGCCGTCGCGGTCGTCGCCATGCGCCCGGAGCAGGCGCGCGCCACGACCCAAGTGATCCCGCCCGAGCCCGTGCCGAGCCCCGACAAGCCGGTCGAGCCGCCGCCCGATCCCATCGCCGATCCCCCCGGCGCGACGACCGCCGCGCCGCTCGCCAAGACCGAAGATCCGAAGCCCGCCGCGCAGGATCCGGCGCCGCCCAAGCCCGGGCGCCCGGGGGTGAGCAAGCCCGCGCCCAAGCCGCCCACCCCGCCGGCGCCCAAGCCGCAGGTGACCGCGCCGCCCACGCCGCCGGCCCCGGTCGTCACCGCGCCGCCGAAGCCGCCCACGCCGCCGACGCCGCCCGCGCCCAAGCCCAAGCCCAACACCAAGGATCCGGGGTACTGAGAATCCGCTGCCGTCGGCGCGAGTGATTCGGTACCCTTAGCGCCGATGCTTCGCAGCGTTCGCACGCTGGTCGTGCTCGTCCTCTCCTTCGTCTTGGTGGCGGTCTCGGCGCCGACGGCCCGCGCAGACATGTCCGAGTCCGAGCGCAAGGCCGCCGCGCGCGCCGCGTTCCTCGAGGGCGTCGCGCTCCAGGACGGAGGCCGCGCCGCCGAAGCGCTCGCCAAGTTCCAGTCGGCGCAGAGCCTGTTCGACGCGCCGACCCACCAGATCCACATCGCGCAGTGTCAGGCGCTCACGGGCAAGCTCGTCGAGGCGAGCGAGACGTACGAGACGCTGACGCGCCGGCAGCTGCCCGAGAACTCGCCCGAGGCGTTCGAGCAGGCGCAAGAGCAGGCCAAGCAGGAGCTGCCCGCGCTGCGTCAGCGCGTGCCCACGCTGCGCATCACCGTCACGCCGGCCCCCGCCACGCTGCAGAACCTCCAGCTCACGGTCAACGGCAACCCGATGCCGCCCGAGCTCATCGGGATCGCGCGTCCCGTCAACCCCGGTCACTACGCGATCGCGGGCGCGGCCAGCGGCTACGCCACGCGGCAGGCCCTCCAGATCGACGTGCAGGAGCGCGAGCAGAAGGCGGTGGAGGTGCGACTCGAGCCGGGCACGGCCGTCGTCGCGGCACCGCCTGTATATACAGGCAATACGCCGCCGCCCCCGCCGCCGCCGTTCGAGAAGCCCAAGGCGGCCCAGACCGGGCCGTCGTCGACGGGCCTCCTGTTCGGTGCGCGCGGCGGCGCCTTCGTGCCGGGCGGCAAGGTCGTCGGCAGCTACGCGATGTCCGACTTCGCCGTGGCCGGCCCCGGCCTCGGCATCGACGTGATGGCGCGGCTCGCGCGCGTGCTCACGCTCGGCGGCATGTTCGAGACGGCGAGCCTCGGCAAGCCCGACAAGCTCCCGAGCCAGTTCGCGGGCACGGCCGACGTCTCGCTCTCGACGTACTACCTGGGCGCGAACATCGGCTACCTCTCCAACGTCGACCGCGTCTCGTTCCTCGCCGACATCGGCCTCGGCTACCGCAACCTGAGCCGCAAGTTCGAGCACCAGACGGGGCAGGTGCTCTCGCAGAGCGCCACGGGGCTCGAGTTCGCGCTCGGCGCGGGCATCATGATCCCGGCCGGGCCGCTCCGCATCGTGCCGCGCGCCGCGTTCAACTTCGGGACGTTCGGCGCCACGCAGATCGACGGGCGCTGCGGCGTGGGCGGTTCGCCGTACAACGCGACGGCGTGCTTGCCCGAGCTCGGCACCGCGCGCTCGACCGACACGGCCGGTCACACCATGTTCTACGTGGGCCTCGGGCTCCTCTATCACCTCGACCTCGGCAAGAAGCCCGAGCCCGCCGCGACGGCGAGCGCCAACCACTGACCGCGGAGCCGCCTCCGAGCGCGCGGGGCCGTCAGCCCGGAGCGCGCGCGCGCACCCGCTCGATGCGCCGCTGCAAGAATCGCTGCTCGGGCTCGTTCTGGCAGAGCGCGAGCGCTCGCCCGTAGGCGTCGAGGGACGCCGCGTGGTCGCCCGTGCGCTCGAGCAACGCGCCGCGCGCCGAATGGAAGAGGTGGTAGCCGTCGAGCGCGCTCCCGAGCGCCGACATCTCGACGAGGCCGCGCGCGGGCCCGTCGACCATCGCGACCGCGACGGCGCGGTTGAGCGCGACGACGGGCGTGGGCGCGCGCCGGAGCAGCTCGTCGTAGAGCGCGACGATCTGCCGCCAGTCGGTGTCCTCGGCGCGCGTCGCCTCGGAGTGCACGGCGGCGATCGCCGCTTGGAGCGCGTAGGGCCCCACGCCCTGCAGGGTCAGCGCGTGACGCGTGCGCGCGATGCCCTCTTCGAGCTGCGCGGCGTCCCACGCAGAGCGGTCTTGGTCCTCGAGCAACACGAGCTCGCCGGCGTCGGTGCGCCGCGCCGCAGACCGCGCGTCGGTGAGCAGCATGAGCGCGAGCAGCCCCGCGACCTCGGCCGCGTCGGGCATCAGCGCGACCAGCTCGCGGCCCAGCCCGATCGCCACGCGGCACAGATCGCGGCGCAGGAGCGCGTCGCCGCGCGTCGCCGAGTAGCCCTCGTTGAAGACCAGGTACACGACGCCGAGCGCGGCGTGCCGGCGCGCGGGCAGCTCGTTCGCCTCGGGGACGGCGTACGGCACACGCGCCGCCTGGATCTTCTGCTTCGCGCGGACGAGGCGCTGCGCCATCGTCGCGGGCGGCACCAAGAAGGCGCGCGCGATCTCGTCGGTCTCGAGGCCGGCGATCGTGTGCAGCGTGAGGGCCACCTGCGACGGCTCGGCGAGCGACGGGTGGCAGCACGTGAAGACGAGCCGCAACATGTCGTCGCGGATCGGCGCGTCGTCGGGCGCGCCGCCGGGGACCGGCCCCGTGAGCTCCGCGAGCCACGCGACCTCTTCTTCTTTCTCGGCGTGGAGGGTGCGCCGCCGCAGCTCGTCGATCGCGCGGTTCTTCGCCGCCGAGACGAGCCACGCGCGCGGGTGATCGGGCACCCCCGCGCGCGGCCACTGCACGAGCGCAGCCTCGAGCGCGAGCTGCAGCGCGTCCTCGGCGAGGTCGATGTCGCGCACCGAACGCAGCAGCCGCGCGAGCACCCAACCGCGGTGCTCGCGGACGACGGCCTGCACCTCGCTGCGCGCGTCCATCGCGCGAGGATACCCGTCAGTCGAACTTCATGAGCGGGCGCACTTCGACCGACCCGAAGCGGGCGCCCGGGATGCGCGCGGCGATGGCCACGGCCTCGTCGAGATCCTTGGCCTCGACGAGGTAGTAGCCGCCGAGCTGCTCCTTGGTCTCGGCGAACGGCCCGTCGGTCATCGTGGGCTTTCCGTCGCGGACCCGCACGGTGGTCGCGGTCGACACCGGCGCGAGCGCCTCGCCGCCGAGGTAGTTGCCGCTCGCCTTGATCGACGCCGTGAAGGCGCCGTACTCGGCGATGATGGCGTTCATCTCCTCGGGCTTGACGTCCGGCCGTCCGGCCTCGCTCTCGTAGATCAGCAGTAGGTATTGCATCGGTCCTCCGTTTTCGCGCCGTTGCGGCGGCACATCAAGGTCGAACGGCGGCGCATCGGATCGACATCGCCCCGAGAGAAATGTGGGGGCGCGCCGGCACAGGCGCCGGCCGACCGCGGAATCTCCATAGAATCCAGGGCATTGCGACCCGGGAGAGAAAAAAAGAAATTTCGCGGCGCGACCTGTCGATCCGCGGCGTCGCCGTTCGACCTCTCGACGTGCCCCGATGGAGGGGCCTGCCCCGCGCCGAGCCCGGCGCGAAAAGGAGAGACGTCATGAGCTACGATCACGGTCGCTTCGTCTGGTTCGAGTTGATCACCGCCGACGCCGACAAGGCCAACGCCTTCTACGGAGAGCTGTTCGGCTGGAAGACCGAGGCCATGGAGATGCCCGGCGGGATGAAGTACCCGCTCGTGAAGCTCGGCGACAACCCCATCGCGGGGTTCGCGCCGCCGCCAAAGGCCGGGATCCCGCCGCACTGGGTGAGCTACGTGTCCGTCGCGGACGTCGACGCGGCGGCCAAGAAGGTGCTCGCCGCGGGAGGCAAGACCCTGATGGAGGCCTTCGACGTGCCGGGCGTCGGGCGCATGCAGCCGGTGACCGACGCCGAGGGCGCGGCGCTCTTCTTGTTCAAGGCCGCGGAGGGCGACCGCCCCGCCGCCGAGGGTGTGGGGGCGTTCCACTGGAACGAGCTCTGGGCCGCGGACGCGAAGGCGGCTGTGGCCTTCTACGAGAAGGCCTTCGGCTACACCCACGACGAGATGAAGATGCCGAACGGCACCTACTACCTGCTCAAGAGCGGGGACCAGATGCGGGGTGGCGTCATGACGGCGCCCCCCACGGGCGCGCCCCCTCACTGGACGCAGTACGTCACAGTCGACGACGTCGACGCGGCCCTCGCCCGCGCCAAGCGCGGCGGCGGAAAGCAGGTCGGCGACGTGATGGAGGTCGAGGGCGTCGGCCGCTTCGGCTTCGTGCAAGACACGCTCGGCGCGGTCATCGGCATCATCAAGCCCGCCGCCCGCTGAACAGGCGTACGGCCCCTCGTGCGCGCGCGCCGCGGACGGCCCTTCCGGCCATACCCTCCGGAGGAGCTCTCCGCGGCGCCGTTTCGCGCCAGACCCGTCCGAGCGGTCTGGCCCCGCGCAAATGGCAAAATAATCATCAAATTCATACACATCGCGCGCGCGGAGCGACACGAAAGTGCAACGAATTACATCCTGGTGACAATGTGGGGGTGTGGAGGGTGTTAGCTCCAAGGCATGCACCTCGTCTTGTGTGTCGCGTACTTCAGCGTGCTCGGTCTCCTCGCGATGTACGGCCTTCACCGGTCGCACCTCGTCATGACGGTCCTGCGCCACCGCGCGCGGTTGCGCGAGCTTCGTGAAGGCGTGCCGCCGGTCGCCGCCGACGCCGACCCCGAGGGCCTGCCGACGGTCACCATCCAGCTCCCGCTCTACAACGAGGCCACGGTCGCCTCGCGGCTGCTCGAGCACGTCGCCCGCATGCGCTACCCGCGCTCCAAGCTCGAGATCCAGGTGCTCGACGATTCGACCGACGAGACCCGCCAGCTCGCCCGCCAGAAGGTCCTCGACCTCGCGCGCGAGTGTGCGCCCGTCGAGGGTGCGCCCGAGAGCTGGCAGGGCCCGCTCGACATCGTCTACATCCACCGCGTCGACCGCACCGGCTACAAGGCCGGCGCCCTCGACGAGGGCCTCACCCGCGCGAAGGGTGAGCTGGTCGCCATCTTCGACGCCGACTTCCTGCCGGAGTCCGACTTCCTCACGTCGCTCACGCCGCACTTCGACGACGCGAAGGTGGGGATGGTGCAGGCGCGCTGGGGCCACATGAACCGCGAGGTGAGCCTGCTCACGCGCGTCCAGGCCCTCATGCTCGACGGCCACCACCTCGTCGAGAACCGCGCCCGCGCTGCGGCCGGCTGGCTCTTCAACTTCTCGGGCACCGGCGGCATGTGGCGCAAGGACGCCATCTTCGACGCGGGCGGTTGGCAGCACGACACCCTCACCGAGGACCTCGACCTCTCGTACCGCGCGCAGCTCCGCGGCTGGCGCTTCGTCTATCGCGAGGACGTGGTGAGCCCGGCCGAGCTCCCCGAGGACGTGAGCGCGTTCCGAGCCCAGCAGTTCCGTTGGGCCAAGGGTACTGTGCAGACGGCCCGCAAGCTCATGGCCCGCGTGCTCAAGAGCGACCTCACGCCCATGCAGCGACTCGAGGCGTTCTTCCACATGACGCCGCACTTCGCCTACCCGCTCATGGTCTTCCTGAGCGTGCTGCTCCTTCCGGCGCTCGTGCTGATGCCGGCCACCAACCCGCAGACGATGCTCCTCATCGACCTGCCGCTCTGCGTGGGCACCACGGGATCGCTCGTGGCCTTCTACGCCATGGCCGAGGCCGCCCAGGGCCGCAAGCGCATGGACGCGATCCGCACCCTGCCCGCGCTGCTCGCGCTCGGCGCGGGCCTCGCGCCGCACCTCTCCAAGGCCGTCTTCGAGGGCCTGCGATCGATGTCGGGCGAGTTCGTGCGCACCCCCAAGCAGGGCTCGAGCGGCAGCCAGCGTTACCGCGCGCGCGCCGATCTCCCCATGGTCGAGGTGGCCCTCTGCCTCGTGTCGTTCGCGAGCGTGGTGGCGTCGATCGAGACCGGGCACTGGTTCGCGACCCCGTTCGCCATGCTGTTCACGTTCGGCTACGGCTACGTCGCCTCGCTCGTCGCGAGCGAGCAGGCCGCCCGTCGCCGCGCCTCGGCCATGGCCCCCGCCATGTCGGCCGACGTGTCCGACAGCGTGCCGCCCGAGGCGGCGAGCACCGAGGAGCTGGCGGCCTGACCGTCGTTTTTCCTTGGAAGGCGCCCGAACAAAGCGTTTACTATCGGGTACCTGCGTGACGTTGAGCTCGCAGCCGTCGGGCAAGCCGGCAAACGTGTGGTGGGGTTTTCGGGGGAATAGGCGAGCATGACGAAAGCCGAAATCGTTCAAGCGCTCTACACCAAGGTCGGCGGCTTCTCGAAGAAGGAGTCGGCCGACATCGTCGACCTCGTGTTCGAGATGATGAAGGACACGCTGGGCCGTGGTGAGAGGATCAAGATCAGCGGATTCGGCAACTTCGTGCTGCGCGACAAGCGCCAGCGCCCGGGCCGCAACCCGCAGACCGGCGACCCGATCAAGATCAGCGAGCGTCGCGTGCTGACCTTCAAGGCCAGCCAGATCCTCAAGATCGCGCTCAACGGAAAAGACGAGAACGGGGCGGGCTCTTCGCCGTCCGTGTCCGCCTCCCCCGCGGCCACCAACGCCCCGAGCACCTCTTCGAGCCCGTCGACGAACCTCCACCAGCCCTCCCCCGCCCCGATGGCGAGCCCGTCGATCGGAGACGGCGGTAGCCGCGACTGACGCCTGGCCTGGCCCTGAGTCATGCACGACCTCCCGGCCAAGCTCTATTTCCGCATCGGTGAGGTGGCGAGCCTCGTGGGCGTCGAGCCTCACGTGCTCCGATACTGGGAGCGCGAGTTTCGCAGCATCCGGCCCACCAAGAGCGCCAAGGGCCAGCGTGTGTACTCGCGCCGAGACGTCGAGAACCTCGTGCGCGTACGAGAGCTCCTCTACGGCCAGGGCTTCACGATCGCGGGCGCCAAGAAGCAGCTCCTGCGTGGCCCCGACGCAGCGGCCGAGCCGAGCCCCCCGAGCGGGAGTCAGGCGCGCGCGTCCGAGGCGCCTGCGTCGGCCGAGCGCGCCACCGAAGACCCGCCCGAGGGTGTGCGCGAGAAGCTGCTCGCGCTCCGCGCCGAGGTCGAGGCGTTCTTGGGCGATCTCGGCGGCTGAGCCGTGGCCCCGCCGCGGCTGACGGTCCCCCGCCCCGACGGCTTCGTGGCGGCGCCCGACGCGCCCGTCGCGCTGCCCGAGGGCTCGCCCGCGCGTCGCGTCGAGCGGCTCGAGCTCACGTCGCGAGACGCGCGCCTCGTCGCCGAGTGCTTCGCGGCGCGGGTGCCGGGCTGGTCGGCGGAGCTCCGCGGCCCGATCGAGGGTCGTACCGTGGCGATGCTCGCCGCGACGGCCGAGCGGCGCCTCGGCGCGGGCGTGCGGGTCGACCACGACGTGCTCGCCGGCGAGCTGACCTTGAGGGCCACCGACGACGGCCGCCCGCTGGGCCACGGCAGGACGCTGCTCGGCTTCGACGGTGACGAGGCCCACACGTGCTACGTGGCGTGCGTCGCGCGCGACGCAGCGCCGTGCGGCGGCGCCGTGGCGAGCTCGACGTTGCAAGGCGGCACGAGCGCCCCGCCCCCCGGCCTCCTGCTGGCGAGCGCCGAGGGCGTCGTGGCCCACCCTCGCGCGGCGGCGGTCGGGCTCGTCGGTCTGTCGATGACGCTCGGTGTGATCGCCGTGCTCTCACGGCGCCGACCGCGGACGCGGGTTTGAACCGACGCCCGACCGGGCGGGGGGCCGAGGCCTCGACATATCGCCGCGCACCGAAAGGTTTTTCCCCGCGGCCGGCAGAGCGGGTGTGTTAGAAGGCGCCGGGCATGGGTTTCCGCAAGGTTAGATGGCTTGCGTTCCTCGCCGCCGTGGCGTGGCCAGCGGCCGCCGGAGCGCAACCCCAGGACGCGCCCGCGCCCGGTCCCGCCGGCGCTGCGCCCGCTCCCGCGCCTCCGCCGCCCGCCGCTCCCACGGCCGCTCCAGCTCCAGCTCCCGCGCCGGCTCCCGCTCCGGTGGTCGAGCCACTGACGCCCGCCGATCCGGGGCTGATGCCTCCCGATCCCGCGCCCGCGCCCGCCGCGGTCGACCCCGCGGGCGATCAGCAGAAGCTGGCGGAGCAGGGCAAGGAGCGCCCCACGGGCGACGGTACGATCGGCGCGCGCCCGAGCGAGGTCTACAGCGAAGACTGGTGGACGCACACGCGCCCGGTCTTCGAGATCCACGGCTACTTCCGCACGCGCGGCGAGCTCTACCACAACTTCTCGCTCGGTCGCTTCAACGCGCCCGGCCAAGACACGCACTTTCTCTGGCCGCAGCCGCTCGACCACTCGTACACCGATCTGAACGGCACGCAGCGCTTCGTCCAGCTCTGCGGCGACCCCGGGCCCACCGGCGGGTTTGCCGCGTGCGAGGACAAGTCGCAAGCGCACGCCAACCTGCGCCTGCGCCTGAACCCCGAGATCCACATCTCGGACAACCTCCGGATCATGTCGCAGATCGACATGCTGGACAACCTGGTGCTCGGCTCCACGCCCGACGCGTACGCGCTCAAGCCGAGCGGCACGGGCAGCACGGGGTACTCGCCCGCCGTCAACGGCTACAACGGCTACGCCCCGCTCGGCGCGTTCGCCATCTCGCAGGGCCCGCCCACCGCCGGCGTCAACGGATACCGGAACTCGATCGACGTGCAGCGCGCGTGGGCCGAGTACATGACGCCCGTGGGTCAGCTCCGGTTCGGCCGCATGCCCAGCCACTGGGGTCTCGGCATGCTCGCCAACGCGGGCAACTGCCTCGACTGCGACTTCCAGACGAACGCCGACCGCATCATGTTCATCTCGGGCGTGAAGTCGCTCGACCTGTACTTCGGCGGATCGTGGGACTTCTTGTCGACCGGCGCCACCAACGCGTCGGCCTACGACGTCAACGGCGGTCAGCCGTACAACGTGGCCAACCTCGCGAACGTCAACCAGTGGGTCGGCTTCATCGCGCGCCGCACCAACCCTGACTTGCAGCGCCAGAAGCTCTCGCGCGGCGACGTGGTGGTCAACGGCGGCCTCTACACGGTGTACCGGTCGCAGCTGCTCGACGTGAAGGCGGGCGAGAACCCGCTCACGGTCGACCGCGCCCAGCCCAACAACGGGCTCGAGCGCCGCGGCGCGCAGGCCGTCATCCCCGACGTCTGGCTCCAGGTCCTCTACAACAAGTTCCGCTTCGAGGCCGAGCTCGCCAGCGTCATCGGCTCGGTCGAGAACTCGCCGGCCCGCGCCAAGGTCAACGATCCGCTCAAGATCCGGATGTGGGGCCTCACCACGCAGTCCGAGTTCCGCGCGGTCGAAGACAAGCTCCGCCTCCAGTTCGGCTTCGGCTGGGCGAGCGGCGACCCCAACGTCGAGGGCCTGTCGCCGGGCCCCAACGGCCTGCAGCCGCGCCTGGCCGACGGCCCCATCTCGACGTTCCGGTTCCACCCGGCGTACTATGTAGACTACATCTTCTTCCGCCGGCTCCTCAGCCGCGTGCAGGGCGCGTACTACTTCCGCCCGAGCGTCGACTACGACTTCGTGCGGCAGCCCAACGGACAGAAGTTCGGCGGCGGCGCGGCCATCATCTGGAGCCGCTCGAGCGAGTTCGTCCAGACGCCGGGCAACAAGCGCGACCTCGGCGTCGAGCTCGACCTGCAGCTCTACTACCAGGCCAAGGACGGCTCGCTCAACGACGACCCCGAGAAGAAGGGCGGCTTCTACACCGCGCTGCAGTACGGCGTCTTCTTCCCCCTCGGCGGCCTCTCGTACCTCCCTGGCGAGACGGGCCAGCTCCCCGGCAGCCCGCCGGCCAAGCTGCCCGACTACGATCTCTCCACCGCGCAGACCGTCCGCCTCATCATGGGCGTGCTCTTCTAGGCGACGATGCGCGCGTCCACGGCGCTCCTCGTCCCGCTCGCGCTGTCGCTCTGGGGTTGCGACAGCTGCAAGAAGGACAAGGAGCCCGAGCCGACGCCCCCCGCGAGCGCCGCCGCCCCGCCTTCAGACGCCGCGCTCGTCCCCGCCGATACCGACCGCGCCGCGGCGACGTTCTGCGCCGACCTGTACGCCGCGCTCGACGACTCGGCGCGGTGCTCCGACGCCGACAAGAAGCGCGAGGAGTACCGCGTTCGCGTCGGCGTGCACCAGGTGCAAGAGAAGGTGTGCACCGACGTGGTCGGTCCCGGCGCGCGCGCCTCGCGCCTTCGCTTCGACGCCGACGCGGCGCGCAAGTGCGTCGAAGCAGCCCGCGCCGCGAAGGGCGCCCGCGGCGCCGCGTTCTCGCTCGACGACGTCGACGCGTGCAAGCACGTGGTGACGGGGACCCGCGACGCGGGCAGCGCGTGCTCCGACGATCTCGACTGCGCCGCGAATCTCCACTGCGAGGGCGCGTCGGAGGGCCAGGGCACGTGCCGCCCCGCGGGCAACAAGGGCGACGCGTGCGAGCCCACCACGCCCCTGCCCTTCGGCGGCCGCCACGCGCCGTGCGCGGCCGGCCTCGCGTGCGATCCCGAGAAGAAGTGCGGGCGCGTCGCGGCGATCGGCGAGCGATGCCTCATCACCGAGGGCACCAGCTGTGATCTGGCGACGGCGAGCTGCTGGAACGGCAAGTGCCGCGCGCGCGCCGAGGCCAAGGGCGAGTGCGAGTTCGACACGGACTGCGTCTCGGGCTTGTACTGCGATCGGCCGCCGGCCAAGGACAAGGGCGCCTGCGCCACCAAGAAGACCGCCGGAGCGCCCTGCCGCGACTCGGTGGAGTGCCGGGGTCTCTGCGACGTGCCCGAGGGCCGAGACGCGGCGCTCGGGGCGTGCGTCTCATTCTGCGGCTCCGGCTGACGGCGCCTGCTATACGTGCGTCGCGACGCGTCCGACGCGCGCCGTGCACGCGCGTCGTAACGTGGGAGGAGGGGCCATGACAGAAGCGCGATCGTTCGACATCGACCTCGTCGCGTTCGTCCGCGACGCGAGCGCAGAGCCGCCGTGGTCCACCGAGCTCGCCGAGCAGACCCGCGATCTCGTGACGTGGGAGCACGTCACACGCGACGCGCAGCCGCACCTGTTCGAGGCGCCGCGCTTCGCGCCCGATCCGGACGGCACGATCTGGGCGCCCATGTCGGAGCAGCGCGCGCGCGCGTTGGGCGATCGCATCGCGACCGCGTCGTCGGCGTGGCGCATCAAGAGCTCGGCCCGCGCCGACGACTCGAGCCCGCTCCACGCGGCCATGGGACTGTCGGCGGCGGCGCTCGTCGAGCGTGACGGCATCGCACTCGTCGACGCGCGCACGCAGGTCGGCTTCGACGCCGACGACTGGTGCGAGCGCGTCGCCGTGCTCACCGAAGAGGGCGCCGTCACGCTGTGCGATTTCGTCCGCGTCGAGCACGTGCCCGACGGCGACGGCACGTTGTCGGTGCGTACACGCGGGATGCCGCTCTTCGGCCAGAGAGACCTCACGATCTCGCATCTAGATGAAAAGTATAAAGATTTTGCGACCTGGCTCTTCTTGGAGGCCTTCGGCAGCTACGCCGCGCTCCGGCGCCCGCTGCTCTCTGGTCAGAACTTCGGATACACGCGGGCCGACCCCTCGTCGAAGCTCTTCTTCTCGGAGGCCGAGGACGGGCTGCTCCGCGTGACCGACTGTCATCCGGTCGAGAAGCGCGCCGTGCCCAGCCTGCGACGCTGCCTGGTGAACCTCTTCCCGTCGTTCCTCGTCCAGCGGCACGAGCTCCTGACGCCGCCGCCCGCGGACCTCGACCTCGAGCTCGATCTCGACGAGGACGACGAGGACGACGACGAGGACGAGACGAAGGTGACCTCGCTGGCCGACTACGCGGCGCTCACCCGTGGGCTGCACGGTGACGATCCCGAGGCCGCGATGCAGACCTGGGGCGTGTCTTGGGGCACCCTGGCCGCGGTCACCTACGAATGGACGGCGGCGCTCGCCGAGGAGGGGGCGCGCGACACGCTCGAGGCCGCGGTGTTCGACGACCCGTCGGGGCTCAGCGCCTGAACCACGGGCACTTGGCGACGAGCGCGCGCTCGGGCAAGTAGTTGCACTCGAACCCGACGACCACGCCGTTGACGCGCAGGTCGGTGCACTCGCGCGCCAGCGTGAAGGACGCCGGATCGTCGGCCTCCGCCACGCGATCGCAGCCGCCGACCTTGACGATCACCGACTCCCAGCGCCCGTCGTTGCGCGGGCGGTGCCGCACGGTCGCCTTGGTGCGATCGCCCGTCCTCAGGCCCGCGACGCACGTGGCGAACGTTTCGTCGGCGCGGAGCGCCTCGGTCTGGGAGCCGGGGCAGTCGACGTAGGCGAGCTCGAGATCGACCGCGTGCGCGACGCCCTTCGTGTCGCGTTCGACGGGCACCTTGCGCACCACCTGCACTTGGGTCTCGTACTCCTTGGGCTTGGCGCATGCGGACGCGGCGATCGCGAGCCCGACGGCGACCGTCGCGCGGGCCAAGAGCAGGACAGACCGGCGTACGTGCATGGCGCCCAAATACACCCTCCGCTATCCTCCAGCTACGCTGATGCGATCCGCCGGCACCCACGCGCTCCGCCTCGGCGCCGTCCTGCTCGCCGGCGCGGCGCTTCGCTGCTCGCTCGTCACGGACCTCGATGGCCTCTCGGGCGGTTCGGCGTCCGCTTCGAGCACCGACGCGTCGGCTCCAGAAGCGGGGACAGGCGTGATCACGCAGCCCGACGGATCGCTGCTCCTCCGCGACACGACGCGCGCCGACTTCGACGCGGGCTTGCACTCGGGCACCAAGACGGAGGCCGACTCGGTCACACTCGCCGACGGTGGCGCCGGACGCTTTCGCTCTCGCGTGCACGACGCCGGACGTGAGGTCACGTTCGTCTCGCTCGCGTGGACGCCCGCGGCCCCGTACGGAAAGCCGCTCCCCAACAACGCGGGTCGAGAGACGGGCTACGTCCGCGACGGGCTCGACATGCGCGGCAACGTCGCGCTCTTTCACTTCGACGGGGCCGAGGGGCCGCTCACGAACGCCACCGACACGTCGGGCGCCAACAACGACGGCGCCGCGGCGAGCCGCGACCGGATCGTCGCGGGCGGTGTCGTCGGCAACGCGCTCGCCGACGACGTCGCCGACTACGTGAAGATCCCCGTACCCACCGAGAGCAAGCTGAACTTCGGCGTCGCTGACGTGACGTGGGCGTACTGGGTGCGCTCGACCGAGGACTGCCCGAGCGCCAACCCCCCCAAGGGCAACCGCGTGCACCTCGGCATGGAAGAGTCGGGCGGCAACTCGACCCACGTCTGGCTCGGGTGCACTTCGATCGGCGACGCGTGCCCGGCGCCGGACGGAACGGGGCGCGCGGGCGGCACGTGGTGCGCCGAGCGGGCGGTGACCGAGGACTGCGCGTCGTTCTGCGGCCGCACACGGATCAACGACGGCGCGTGGCACCACGTGGTGCTCGTGAAGCGGGGGCACGCGCCCGGCTCTCTGCGCCTCTTCGTCGACGGCAAGGTCGACGCGCCCGACACCCCGATCGCGTTCAAGGAGCCCATCGTAGTGCGCAGCGACACCGACTTCGGCGTCGGCGGCTTCTCGCGAGGCACCTTCCCTGCCGCCGGCGACTTCGACGAGGTCGCCATGTGGGCTCGCGCGCTCGACGACGACGAGGTGGGCGCCGTACACCGCCGCGCGACGCTACGGTTGTCGCTCCGCGTCCGCGTGTGCGCGAGCGCCGACTGCTCCGACGACCCGCCCTTCGTCGGCGGTCCCGCGGGCGTCCCGTTCGCCGATCCCGCGGGCGTCCCGACGCCGCCGGCCCCCGCCGCGCTCGCCGGCCTCGGTCGGGGTCGCTACATCCAGTACGAAGCGGAGCTGTCGAGCGCGACGCCGCGCGCGACCCCCGAGCTGATGGACGTGTCGATCGTCGCGCGACCTTGACCAAGCGCCGCGCGGCCGTGTCAGTGCTTGGCGAACCAGGGGCACTTCTTCTTGAGCACCTTCTGCTCGGAGTAGTCGCACTCGAAGCCGACCGAGACCTTGTTGACCTGCCAGTCGGCGCACTCGCGCACCATCTTGTACGAGGCCTCGTCGTGCGGGTCGGGGACGCGCGTGCAGTCGCCCACCTGCAGCACGTCCCAGTCCCAGAAGCCCTCGGGGTCTTTCACGCGCTTGATGTGGACCGCGACCTGCTCGTCGAGCTTGTACTTCTGCATGCAGCTCGCGAACTCGGGACCGCTGCGAAGGATCTCGATCTGCGTGCCGGGGCAGTCGATGTACGTCACCTCGACGTCCATCGTGAGCGGCGAGCCCTTCTCGTCTCGCTTGACGACCTGGAGCCGCGTCAGCTTGACGTTGGTCTCGAAGTCCTTCTTCTTCTTGCAGCCCGTGGCCACGAGCGACAGGGCCACGAGCGCGAACACGGCTGCGGAGCGGGTGTGCTTGCTCATGATGGCCTCACGAGAACATGGCGACGGCCATCATGATGAACGTCGCGGGCGCGCAGATACGCTTGGCCCATTTGAAGATGAACTCGGTGTGCTTCTCGTGGACGACGAACCACACCCACGACGTGGCCATGTGCATGCCCAGAGACATGTAGACGCCCATCATCAGTTTGTCGGCTCGACTCAGGTAGGCCGTGGCGGGCAGCTCCTGCATCAACGCGAAGTGGAAGAGCACGGCGGCGGCGAGCATGGGCGTCGTCGCGTTGGAGCGCACCTCGAGCTCGTCGCGCGGGAACCAGAGGCCCGAGAGCGAGATGAGCACGATGACGAGCGCCGGCACGAACACGGTGAAGACGGCGCTCGTCGCGAAGCGCTTGATGCCGACGCCCACCTTGTAACGGGAGTAGTAGAGGTCGTCGTTGTCGAAGCGGTCAGGGTAGTAGTGGTTCATCACGCGCGCCCGGATGTACGACACGTCCCAGCCGGCGATGCTGAAGTCGCTGTCGAGGTACGTGTGATCGACGTCGGGGACGAGCTTGAGCACGTCGAGGCCGTTCGAGTCGTCCTCGAGCTCGATCGTGAGCTCCTGCGTGTCGAACGGGTATGCGTGCAGATCGGGCTTGTTCGTGAACGTGCCGACGATCTTCCACATCTTGAAGGTGGGAAGGTCGGCCAGCAGCTCCTGGGCGTCGACCTTGCCGTTGGTGGGGCGAAGGTCGATCTTGGGCATGGGCTTGTCGCTCGTGAGCGAGACGAAGAAGTGCGCGGTGAACGCGCCCTTCTTGATGTCGTAGTCCTCGATGGTCTCGACGAGGAACCCGACGCGCGCGTTGGCTCGCGTGCGCTTGGGGTATGCGAACGGCGAACGGTATTCGCCCTCGGAGTGCACCGGGACGCCGCCGTCGGGGCCTGCCTTCGCCGTCGCGAGCTGATCGGCCAGGTCCTCGTCCTCGGGCGCGCGCTTGGCGGGCGGCTCTGCCGCGGCGGGAGCGCCGGCCTCCTCGGTCGCGCCCGCGTCGGCGATCGGCGCGGCGGCCGCGGCCGCCTTCTCGGCCCCCGCCTTCTCGCCGGGCTTGAGCTTGGCCATCGCGCCGCCGCGTCCGGCGCCGCCGGTCGCGCGTGGGGCCGCGCCTCCCTGCGCGCCGACCTTCTGCGCGAAGGCGAAGCACGCCACCAGCACCAGCACCACGAACGCCACGAGCTGCAAGCGCGGGATCCTCTTGCGCTTGCGGCCTTCGACTTTGTTTTCGGTCTGCATCGGCGGCGCGAGGGTACCCAGCCCTCGCTCCGATGGCGAGCATCAACGAGCCTGTAGGGCGACGTAGGCGGCGTTGCCCGTGCAGCAACACCGGCGAGGGGCAACGGCGGCTCAGGATCCCCGACGAGGATCTGCTGGGTGGGACCCGATCCTGTGAGGCCGAAAAGCAGCACCGTCATCGAACACGATCTACCGAGAAAACGCGCACGCGTTGCGCGCGGCAGCGGCCGAACGCACAGGCACGCTACGAGCAATAGAGGTCTTCACATCGATGGCGCCGAGGCGGACGTCTCACCGCTCCCCCTCTCCTCGGCGTCCCCTCGCGCCCTCGATGCCACTCTCACGCGAGCGCCAAGCGCTCGGCCTCGAGGCCGTCCGAGCAGATGCCGGGCGGCCTCTCCTCTTTCCATGACGGAGAGCGCGCGCGTCCGACGGTCGGCGTCGGCGGCGGGGCGCGGGACGGGCCGCGGACATCGGGCAGAGGCGCGGAAGCGAAGGCGCTCCGCCTGGTGCACCGGCGCCCCAGCCGCGCGCGTCGCGGGCCAGGCGACGCTCGCAGCGCCACCGTAACCTCATGATCTGCATGAAGGTTTTTCTGCGCGCACCTTCTCCCACACTGGCATCTGCCGTGCATCCCCACATGCGCTAGAATGAGGCGGGAATGCGTTTGCTTGGAATAGCGCGGGGCGCCGCGCATCGGTCCGCCGCCCGGCTCGCGCTCGCCGCCGCGTGCGGCCTCGCGATGTCGCTCGTCGCCGAGCCCGACGCCGACGCGTACTGCCGCTCGAGCACGTGCCGCTCGACGAGCAGCAAGGAGTGCGAGACCGACGCGAACGGCTGCGTGACCGACGGCGCGAAGCTCTTCTGGCCGACGTCGTGCATCGCCTTCGCGATGAACCGCCTCGGCAGCCAGGACCTCGATCCCGACGAGTCGCGCGCCACGATCCGCAAGGCGTTCCAGGCGTGGAGCGACGTGTCGTGCGGCAACGGCACGACCGCGTCGATGACGTTCATGCCGCTCGACGACGTGCGCTGCAAGAAGAGCCAGTACAACAAGACCGGCGCCAACGTGAACGTGGTGCTCTTCCAGGACGACGACTGGAAGTACCGCGGCATCGACGGGACGCTCGCGAAGACGAGCGTGACGTACAACGACGAGACGGGCGAGATCTACGACGCCGACATCGAGGTCAACACCGCGAACAACGAGGTGACGATCACCGACGACCCAAAGAAGATCCAGTACGACCTGCTCGCGATCCTCACGCACGAGGTCGGTCACTTCATCGGCATCGCCCACTCGCCCAAGCCCGACGCCGTGATGTACGCGTCGTACTCGCCCGGGTCGATCTCGCAGCGCACGCTCTCCGACGACGACAAGAAGGCCGTCTGCGGCGCGTACCCGCCCGACAACGGCGTCGCCTGCAACACCGTCAACCGCGGCGGCTTCAGCGGCGATTGCGAAGACGCCCCGCCCAAGAGCACGGGACCGTGCAGCGTGGCCGACGCCCCGCCGAGCCGCGGGCCCACCTGGCTCGGCGCTTCTTGTCTCGCGTTCTTCGCGGTCGCGCTCGTGCGCTCGCGCAGGCGCTCCACGCTTACCGCGCGCGACGACGCGCGCGACTTGCTTCGAGGGAGGAGCCGATGAGAGGGTCTCTGTTCTTTGCCGCCACGCTGGCGTTCGCCTCGCTCATCGCGAGCTCCTCGGGGTGCTCGAGCGAGACCGGCGCTTCGGGCGACCGCATCTGCACCCCCGGGGCCAACGTGTTCTGTCGCTGCGCCGACCGCGAGCCTGGCACCAAGGAGTGCAGCGCTGACGGCACGTCGTTCGCGCCGTGCACCACGGGCGTGCCCGGCGAGTGCAAGGGCGAGATCCAAGACCCCGACACCGGCAAGCCCGTCGACGACGGCGGCAACCCTATCCTCAACGACGGCGGCACGACGAACATCGCCGACAAGTGCCCGGGCAAGGCGTTCGCGGTCGAGCCCACCAAGCCGACCGCGATCTCGGGCGACACGACCGCGGCGACGGACGCGGCCAAAGGCCAGGGCTCGTGCGCCGTGGGCGACCAGGCCAAAGACGAGATCTACAAGCTCACGCCGAGCGGCAGCGGCACGCTCACCGTCGAGGTGCAGGGCAAGAACGGATTCAGCCCCAACGTGTACCTCCGCACCGTGTGCGACGACGAGGCCTCGCAGGCAGCCTGCAACCCGCAGGGCAGCGCGCAGGGGCTCGTCAAGCTCACGCGGCGCGTGACCAAGGGCACGCCCATCTATCTCGTCGTCGACGGCAAGGGCGCCGACGGCGCCGGCGCGTACGACGTCACCGCGTCCCTCGTGACGGGCTCGTTCTGCGGTGACGGCGAGGTCGACCCGGGCGAGGCGTGCGACGACGGGAACAACACGCCGGGAGACGGCTGCGGCTCGGGTTGCCGCACGGTCGAAGGAAACCCCGCGTCGGGCGCCACGTGCCCGGGTCAGCCCGTGCACGTGTGGCCGGGCCAGACCGTCACCGGGACCGGCGGAAACAACGACCCGACGTACGGCAACGCGTTCGATCGGCCGGGATCGTCGTGCACCGCGGGCGTGGGCACCAACCCCGCGAGCGATCACGTCTACGAGGTCACGGCGCACAAGACCGGTCAGCTCATCGTCAAGACGACCAACGCCGACTACAACGTGCAGATCATCGCGCGGAAGGTGTGCACCAGCACGGCCGACGCCGACATGCTCGGCTGCGCGAACCTCAACGGGTCGGCGGCGCCTCGCGACGAGGAGCTGCGCGTGAACGTGACCGACGGCCAGAAGGTCTACGTCGCGCTCACCGGCGTGCTCAACGGAGAGGGGACCTACACCGTGAGCTTCCAGATCCCGTGACGTCCGCGCGCGCGCTGCTGGCTGCCGTCGCCCTCGCGCTCGCCGGGGCCTCGGCCTTCGCGCCGCTCGGGTGCAGCGCGAGCGCCGACGCCAAGCCCGATCGCATCTGCACGCCCGACAAGGAGGTCTTCTGCCGTTGCCGGGACCGCGCCGAGGGCTCGAAGGTCTGCAACGCCGACGGCAGCGCGTACTCCAAGTGCGAGCCGTGCGAGACGGACGACAACCCCGAGATCCCGCTCGAAGAGGACGACGGCAGCCGGCCGCCGATCACGCCGCGCGACGCGGGCGGCGACGGGCCCGCCCCCAAGCCCTCGTGCGGCGACAAGATCGTGCAACAGGGCGAGCAGTGCGACGACGGCAACGCGACCGCCGCTGACGGCTGCAACGCGTGCAAGATCGACGGCGAGGCCGCGAGCGCCAAGACGTGCCCCGGCATGCCCGTGCACCTCTGGGACGCGGTCCCGCTCGCCATCGCGGGGACCATCGGCGGCAGCACGAACAACTTCTCTGCGTCGCCCTCGTGCAACGGCCTCACGGGCAGCACGACCCAGGACCGCGTCTACGCGGTGACGCCGCACGTGGCAGGCACGCTGAAGATCGCCACGAGCGGCGCCAACTTCAACAACTTCATCTACGTCGCAGACACCTGCGACGCGACCGCCTACCCCGCCCCCATCAAGCACACCGCGTGCGCCAACGCGTCGTCGGGCGTGGGGGGAGAGACGCTCTCGGTGCCCGCGACGGCCGACAAGACGATCTACGTCTTCGTCGACGGCGCAGGCGGGACGGGCAGCGGCAACTACACCCTGACCCTCACCCTGCAGTGACGCGCGGGGCCCAAAGCGGGGCCCGGAGCGCGATTCGTGTACACGCGGCGCGCGGTGCGCTAATTGAAGCCTGCCGTGAAGTTCGTAGATTCATGTGAAGTGCATGTGACCGCCGGCGCGGGCGGAAACGGAGCCATCGCGTTCCGCCGAGAGAAGTACGTCCCGTTCGGGGGTCCTGCCGGCGGCGACGGCGGCCGCGGCGGCGACGTGGTGCTCGAGGGCGACGAGGGCCTCTCGACGCTGCTCGACCTGTCGTACAACCGCACCATCCGCGCCAAGGACGGAGAGCACGGCGGCGGCAAGGACTGCTACGGGCGAGGCGCCGAGGACGTGGTGTGCCGCGTGCCCGTGGGCACGCAGGTGTTCGACGCCGCCACGGGCGAGCTGCTGTTCGACGTGCGCGGGCACAAAGAGCGCGTCGTCGCGGCCAAGGGCGGCAAGGGCGGGCGCGGCAACATGCACTTTGCCACGCCGTACGACCGGGCCCCGCGCCGCGCCGAGCCCGGAGAGGCCGGTGAGGACCGCGTGCTCCGCCTCGAGCTCAAGGTCCTCGCGGACGTGGGGCTGCTCGGCTACCCCAACGTCGGCAAGTCCACGTTCGTGAGCGCGTGCTCGAGGGCGCGCCCCAAGGTGGCCGACTACCCCTTCACGACGCTCGTCCCGCAGCTCGGCGTGGTGCGCATCGACGACGAGGCGTCGTTCGTCATCGCCGACATCCCCGGCCTCATCGAGGGCGCCGCCGACGGCGCCGGCCTCGGCCACCGCTTCCTCAAGCACGTCGAGCGCACGCGCGCGCTCCTGCACCTCGTCACGATCGATCCCGGCGAGGGACGCGATCCCGTGCACGACTACGACGTGCTCAAGAAGGAGCTCAAGCGCTTCGACCCCGAGCTGGCCAAGCGCCCGACCGTCGTCGCCATGTCGAAGGCCGACCTCCCCGAGGTCCGCGAAATGTACGAGAAGGTGCGCCCCGTCTTCGCACGCAAGAAGGTGAAGCTCCGCCTCGTGTCTGCGGCCACGGGAGAGGGCATGCGCGAGCTCCTGCAGGAGCTGTTCGCGCTCGTCTCCGAGGCGCGCCGCGCAGACACCGACGCCCGCGCGTCATGAGCGACAAGACCGAGGAGGCGACGCCGAAGCGCCTCCGGAAGGCGCGCGAGGACGGCGACAGCGGCGCGAGCTCGTTCGCGACACAGGCGCTGGCCTTCGTGTGCGCCGTCGCGCTCGTGCCGTCGGCCATCGAGGCCGCCGCGAGCACGGTCGGCGCCGACATCCGAGCCGCCGTCCGGGCCGCCGCGCACCCCGGCAGCGGCGTCCGCTTCGACGCGTCGGTGCTCTCGACGCAGGTGCTCGCGCTGACGCTGCCCGCCATCGCCGCCGCCGCGATCGCCGCGTCGGTGGCGTCGGTCGTTCAATCCGGCGGCACCGTCGCGACCGGCAAGCTCACGCCCAAGCTCGAGCGCCTCGACCCGATCTCGGGCCTCAAGGGCCTCTTTTCGACCACACGCCTCTTCGCCGTGGCGCGCTCGTTCGTGCTCGCGTCCGCGGTCGGGTGGCTCGCGTGGCGCGGGCTGCGCGATCACGCGGCCGACCTGGCGCGCTCCACAGGCGATCTCGGCGCGGCGACCCGGGTGGCGGGCACGGTCGCCGTGAGCCTCTTGCAGAAGGCGGCCGGAATCGGGCTCGCGATGGGCGTGGCCGACATCGTGATCACGCGACGGTCATGGAAGAAGAAACTTCGCATGTCGAAGGACGAAGTGAAGCGTGAGCACAAGGAGAGCGAGGGTGATCCGACGCAGAAGGCAGCCCGCGAGCGCGCGCACCAGGAGATGCTCGCGTCCGCGACGGTGGCCAACGTCCGAAACGCGAGCGTGGTCGTCGTGAACCCGACCCACGTGGCGTGCGCGCTCCGCTACGACGAGGAGGGCGGCGATCAGGCGCCGGTGCTCGTGGCCAGCGGCGAGGGCGACCTCGCCAAGCGTATCGTCGAGGCGGCGCGTCAGCTCGGCGTCCCCATCCTGCGCGACGTGCCGCTGGCGCGCGCCTTGGTCGAGCTCGAGGTCGGAGACGCGATCCCCGAGGAGCTCTACGAGGCCGTCGCCGAGATCCTGCGAGAGGCGTGGGAAGAGAGCCCGCCCGAGCGAGCCGACGTCACGCCTTGACGGCGCGGTCGCCGACGCGGCCCGCCTTCCAGAGCCGCTTGGCGTCGGTCATGCGGTCGACCGTCGCGTAGAGCTTGGCCAAGAACGCGAGGCAGGCCTTGGCGCCGGCCTCGTCTCCGGCCTGGCGCGCGCGAGCGAGCGCGTCGAGGCCTTCGAGGAGGGCCTCTTCGCTGCGACCGGCGACGCTGAGCGCGAATCCGAGCGCGAGCGACGTCTGGCAGCGGAGCGACGAGTCGTCGGGGGCCATGGCCTGTCTCGCGCGCCGCAGCACGCGGAGCGCGTCGCCGATGTCGCCGCGGCCGAGGCGCGCGAGCGCGCGCATACGCTCGGTGAAGACGGGGCTGTCGCCGGTGGCGCGGAGGCCGTCGACCCAGCGCTCGAGCGCAGCGTTGTCGGCCCCGAGCAACGCGTCCTTCGCGAGCTCGGTGAGACGATTGGCGATCTGACTGCCCGGCCCGTCCTCGTCGACGGCGCCGGGAGGCGGAGAGCTCGCGGTGAGCCCGAGCGTGTCGGGGATCGCCATCGGAGGCAGGTCGAGCTTGGCGAGCGTGGGCGGCTCGGAGTCGTGCATGTCGGCCGACGCGGGCGGCGCCGAGCGCGCGGTCATGGGAGGCGCCGAGCGCGCGGTCGTGGGAGGAACGCTCGGAGTGCGCGACATCGCCGTCGCGAGCTGCGCCCGGGCCTCGTCCTCACACGACGGGTCGGCGCGCCGCGCGAACCCGATGAGGCGCGTCACGCTCGCCTCGAGCTCGGCGGCCGACGCGACCTTCGCCGCGGCGAGGGCGATCTTGGCCGCTTTGTCGGGCGCGCCGCCGAGCAGCGCGTGCTGGGCGGCCTCGGCGCGTCCGAGCGCGCCCTCCTCGGCCTCGATGATCTCGGCCGCGGCCGCGTGCAGGCGGCCTCGCAGATCGGCCTCGAACAAGTCGCGCAGCGCGTGCACGTGCGTGCGCGAAGGCAACCCGATCCAGTCCTCTTGCGTGTCGACGAGCCACCGACCGCCCATGAGCCGCGCGACCGCCTGATCGACGTCGAACGCGAGGCCCGCGCCAGAGAGGATGCGGCCGAGTCGGGCGATCTTGGCCTCTCCGCCGAGCAGAGCGACGAGGCACAAGAGCGCGCGCTCGTCCTTCGACTCCATCTGCGCGCGCATGAGGATCCAGTCGCCGGCGCCGCGCGCCTTGCCTCGCCCCGCGGCGCGATCACGCGGCCGCGCGTCGTCCGCGGTCCAACGGAGCTCGCCCGTCGTGGTGCCGAACGCGACGGCCTCGATGATGCCGAGGGGCACGCCGCCGCCGAGCTTCGACCAGCGACGACGCGCGACGGGGACCATGAGCTCGTTGGTGCACGCGGCGCACAGCTCCTCCGACAGCTCGTGGCTCATGGTGCCGAGCTCGACGTCGGGCGCCGCGTCGACGCTCGCGAGACGCGAAGGCAGACCGCTCGACGCGTCGAGTCTCGCGACGAGCGCGAAACGCGCGCCGTCGACGCCGAGCGCGCGCACGGCCGCGTCGAGGCTCGCGGGATCGACGTCGCGCGCGTCGTCGATGGCGAGCACGGCGGGCGTGCCCGACGCCGACTTGCGCCAGAAGAACGCGGAGATGAGGCGCGCGGCGACGTCGAGGCCGACGCCCTCGCCGGCGAGCAAGCTCTCGAGCGACGGGGCGAGCTCGAGGAGCAGCGGGTTGAGATCGCGCGATATCGACCCGGCGAGCGCGCGGCGGAGCGCGCCCAGGGGCTCGAGCCCCGACCCCGAGGGGCTCATCACGAGCGACCTCGGCGAGCGCGCGGCGACCTCTGCGAGGAACCGCGAGCCGCCGACGCCCGGATCGGCGCGAACGACCTGGAGTCGACCGGCCTCGAGGGCGAGCTCCATCGGGTCGGCGCCGAGGATGCGCGGCACGCGCATGCGGGCGAGCGCCTCCGTCGCCTTGGCGCGCCACGGCTGCGCGCGATCGATGCGCACTGCGCGCACGCGCACGCCGCCCTCGCGGACGACGCGCCGCCGGGCCGCGAGCAGCTCGGTGTCGACGCCCCGCACGTTCTCGGCGCTCAGCACCTCGCCGGGCCGCGCGTGCGTCGCCAGTAGGCTCGACACCATGAGCGCCGGGCCCCAAGAGAGGTCTCCGCGCGTCCCGTCGTCGTAGACGAGCCGCAGAGCGCCCTGCGCGATCCCGGCCGACCACTCGGGCTCGCCCGGCATGGTGTCCTCACCGGGCGAGCACGCGATGGCGACCACGTCGGCCAGCGCACCGCCGTCGAACGCGAACGACACCTGCGCGCCGTCCCACCCGACGAGCACGCCGCCGCGCGCCCCAGCGCGAGACTCGAGCGCGCGAGCACGCTCGACGAAGCTCCTGCCGCCGCCGCTCGACACGGCGCGCAGGGTCACGACGATCTTTCCTTCGATCTGCGGGAGCAGGGCTCAGACCCGGATGCGCTTCTTGAGCGCGGCGAGCTCGTCCTCGATGTCGGCGTCCTTGCCGCCCTTACCGTCGCCCGACACGCCGCGCTCGAGGTCGCGGAACTTCGCCTCGAGATCGCGCTCGCTCGGGCCCTTGCCGAGGGCGTCCTCGACCTCCGCCATGGCGAGGTTCTCCTGCTCGCGGCCCTCGATCTTCTCTTCCATGCGCCGGAAGTTCTCGAAGGCGCTCGAGCCACCGCTCGCGCCCAGGCCCTCGGCGCCGCCCCCAGCCTTGGCTTGCTGCGCGCGCGCCGCGATCGTGCCCTTGCGGAGCTTGAGCTCCTCGAGCTTCTGCTCCATGCGCTCGAGCTCACCCTTCATCTTGAGCGCGGTGTCGCGCTGGTCGATGCGGGCCTTGTCGACGGTGGCCAGCTCCTCGCTGACGCGCTTCTTCTGCTTGAGCGCCTCGCGGGCGAGCGCCTCGTCCTCGGTCTTGAGGGCGAGCTCGGCGCGCTTCTCCCACTTTTCGACCTCGGCCTTGAGGTCGTCGGCCTTCTTGCGGAGCTGCTTCTCGGCGGCGATCGCCGTCACGACGTCTTGCCGTCCGCTCTTGAGCTGCTCGTCCATCTCTTCGAGGTTGAGCTCGAGCAGCTTCTTGTCGTCCTCGGCCTTGTCGAGCATCGAGTTGAGATTGCTCGAGATGACCTTCCCCATGCGGTCGAAAATGCCCATCGTGCGTGACCTCTGCTCCGTTGCGCCGATCCTGGCAGCCCGCGGGTCATGATAAGGGCCCGCGCCCGTCGGCGCTCGCGAAATCGGCCCCAGGGGGCAGCCCGATTGTCCTATCGCCACGCGCCTTTACGGCCACGCCCGCCCGCGCGAAGATCACCCGGACGGAGGCAGCCATGGCGACGTGCCGCGAATGCGACGACGAGGTCGAGACGCTCGTGACCCTCAAGGTGGGCGGAAAGGCCCGCAAGGTGTGCGAGGACTGCGCGGATCGACTCCGAGAGCAGGCCGAGATCGCCGAGGAGAGCGAGTCGGTCGTGCAGAACATGATGGGCTTCAAGGGACGCAGGTAGGCGCCGACGCGGGCGCA
>JAGQJA010000015.1:18200-22124 GCA_020430845.1 Myxococcales bacterium | reverse complement strand
TCGGCGAGTTCGCGCCGACCCGCACGTTCCACGGTCACTCCGGCGACAAGCGGGGTAAGGTCAAGCGTTGATCGAACCGCCGCGAGGAGACCGAGCGCGTCCGTTCCACCGCACGCGCGGTCTCCTCGTGGTGTTCGTCGCGCTGGGCGCGTCGCTCTCGGGCGGCGCGTGCGACCCCGAGAAGACGGGGAGCACGTTCGGCAAGCCCTCACCCACGGGTTCCACCGTCGAGGGCAGCGTGTTCTTCGATCGCGCGCCGGCGAGCGGCGTGCTCGTCAAGATAGGCGTCGAGTCGCGTCTCACCGACGCGTCCGGCGCCTTTCGTTTTGATGGCGTGTCGGCGTCGTACGATCTCGTGGTCGAAGACGAGCCGGGATCGTTCATCGTGCTGCCCGCGCTCGCGCAGCGCTTCGTCAACGTGCCGGTCCAGCGACCGGCGCAGGCCGGCGCGTGGGAGGTCACGCTGCGCGGGGAGCTCGAGCAGCCGCTCGCTCCGGGGCGTGAGCTCACGTTCTTGCTCTCGGGAGACGGGGTTCGTTCGATCGACGGCCCGCTCGACCGCCTGACGGTGCGCTACGGGCCCGACTTCGTGGCGCGCGCGCGTGTGCACGCCGTCGAGACCGAGGCCACTGCGCCCGGGGCGTTTCCCGGCAAGTACCTCTCGTACGGCGAGGCCGAGGTCGTGATGACGGCCGGCGCGCAGATCCCGTTCCGGCTGAAGCTCGAGCCCGTGCGCGACACGCGCGAGGTCGATCTCGCGCCCGTGATGCCGGTCGGGTTCGCGCTCGAGTCGGCCGTCGTGATGTACGACCTCGGGGGCGGCATCACGCGCCGCACGCTGCTCGCGACCTACGGCCTGCCCGCGCGCGTCACGCTCCCGCTCATCCCTGGGTTCTTCACCACGCGCATCGCGATGCGTCGCGGCGACGAGACCGCCGACTCGGGCATCGTGCTCGTGGGCGACTCGCCTGTGAGCTTCGTGGTGCAACCGCCGGCGTCGCTCGCCGCGCCTGCTCCCGGTGCCGTCGTGGACGCCGACACGTCGTTCGCGGTGAGCTCGCCCGGCGGCGTGTACGAGCACGAGCTCGAGCCGGCGGGCGGGCAGGGGCCGCGCGTGCGTGTGGTGACGGACCAGGCGAGCGTGCGCGTGCCGTGGCGGGCGATCGGACGGGTGCCGCCGCAAGACGCGAAGTACACGTGGCGCGTGCGACGCTTGGGCACGCTGCGCAGCATGATCGACTACGGCCTCGTGGGGCTGCACAACGACGCCGCGCAGAGCCTCTCGGCCAAGCGCGAGATCGTCATGCGCGTGCCTAGCGCGGGCGGGACCTGAGCGCGCCGCCAGACGCGTGCATATGCATGCGATGGTCGCCGCGGCGCTTGCCTGCGACGAACGCCGCCAGCCACCGCGCGACGCCGCCCGCCGCCTCCTCGGTCGCGAGCCCGCGTAGCCCCGGGCGCGTGGGGAGCTTCCACGTCACGGCGCCGGCCGCCGCACACGTCGCGTCGGGGGCGGAGAGGGGCGCCGTCAGGAACGCGGACTTGATCGCGCGCCCGCACTCGTTCATCGACCCGTGCGAGAGCCCGCGCATGAGCACGAACGTACCCTTCGAGAGCGTGCGCGTGACTTGTTCGGCCCACGTCGCGGGCGTGACCGGGTCGAACTCGCCGCCCATCGAGAGCGTCGGCACCGACGACGTCACGGGCGTCTTCGTCGTGGGGCGTTTGGGGGATTTGGGCCACGCGGCGCACGTGGCGAACTGAGCGCGCACGAGCTCTTCGTCGCGCAGCCCCGGTCGCACCGTCTCGCCGATGGCCCGCGCCTCGTCGACCGTCTCGTACTGTGCCGAGTCGCTGCACAGGATCGACGTGTACATCCCGTCGCTCGACCCGAGCACCTTGCTCGCCGCGATGGGGTCGGCCTCGAGCGCGGCGAGGCCTCGGTCGACCTCGTCGAGGAGCGGGCTCGACGCGAACGGCGGGGCGGCGTCTCCGTCGATCCACGGCGCGACGTGCTCGTCGAAGGCCGCCTGCCCACGCGCCGCGAGATCGTGGACCCACAGCGGCACGCGCGCCACGCCCTCGGGCGCGTACATCGCGTCGACGAGCACGGACACGAGCGCGCCCCAGTCGAGCGGCCCGTCGCGTGTGGAGAGCGGGACCTTGCCGAGCTGCTCGTGCAGCGCGCGGAACGACCCTTCCAGGTCGGGGAACGCCGCGCCGCACTCGGGGCTCGCCGCGCACGCGGCGAAGATGCGCGTGACGTCGTCGTCGATCGTCTTGGGCGTCCCGCCGACGAGCTTCTCTTCTGGGGGCAAGACGCCGTCGATCACGGCGCTCCGCACGCCCTCGGGCCGATGGCGCAGGATCTCGAGCGCGAGCAGCGTGCCGTACGAGATGCCGTGCAGGTCGACCTTGTCGTAGCCGAGCGCGCGCCGGACGTCGTCGATGTCGAGCGCGTTGTCGTACGAGGTGTACGCCGCCAGGTCGACGCCCTCGCGCACGAGTCGATCGCGACACCGCGTCATCGTCTGCTCGAACGGCTCGCGGTCGCTCGCGCGCTCGGTCTCCGGCGCGCACGAGAGGTTGGGCTCGCTCCGCCCGACGCCCCGCTGATCGATCATCACGTAGTCGCCGCGCGCGCGCAGGAACGCGAGCTCCGCGGTGATCGACGGCTCGCCCGCGGCGAGCAGGCCCACGAGCGGATCCGAGCCGGCGCCGGGACCGCCGTTGAGCTCGAGCACCGGCACCTCGTCGGGCTTGCCCGGGAAGATCGCCACGTGGATCTTGATCTCGCGGCTGTCGGGCTTGTCGCGGTTCTCGGGCACCACGACGTCGCCGCAGCGCACGACCGTGCCCTCGACGCTCTTGGGGACGATGAAGCGGCACGGGCCGGCGACGAAGCGCGCCCCGCGCGGCGACGGGCGCGCATCCGGGGGAGCGTCCTGTGTGGTGGGGCGCGCCGGCGAGCTCGCGTCCTCCGCCGCCGGTGGGGACGAGCACCCCACGGCGGCGAAGGAGAGCGATGCGACGAGCGAGCTGGCGAGCGACGTAGCGAACCGCGATCCGAGCATGCCGCTGGAGTTGCAGCCGCCGTGCCGCTCGCATGTGCCCGAGATCACGCCCTCTCGCGCCCGCGCGGGGCGAGAGCGGATCGCCCGGTTGGCTCGTTCGCGCCCTATAGGATCGCGACGATCCCCTTGGCCCGCCGCGCCGCGCGCGCGATCAGAAGATGCTCTTCACCGTCGTCCAGATCGACTTGCCGACGTTCGACACGTTCGACGCCGCGTCCGCGGCGGCGTCGCCGATGCGCGAGACGAACGACGGATCCTCGGGCGGCGCCTCGATGCCGACCTTGACCTCCTCGACCGCGGCCGGGTCGACCACGGGGGTGGCCTCGGTCACGAGCGACGCCTCGACCTTCTCTTGCGGGACGTCGAAGCCCGGCAGCATCGCGAGCATCTTGGGGTCGACCATGCCGTTGACGTCGAGGCCGTTGTCCGTCTGGAACTTGCGCACGGCCGCCTCGGTGCCCGACCCGAAGATGCCGTCCGCGCCGATGCCGAGGGCCTCTTGCACCTTCTTCACCATCTGACCGCGGATCGGCTTGTGCAGCAGCACGAGCTCGTGGAGCTCCATCGCCGTGAACGTGTCGGGACCCGCGATGCCGTCTGCCGACAAGCCGTGCGCGGCCTGGTACTTGAGGAGCGCCGCTTCTGTGTTCTTGCCGAAGATGCCGTCGGCCGTGACGCCGAGCTTCTCTTGCAGAATGCGCACAGGTTCGCCCGTGAGACCGCGTCGCAACATCGCCATAGGGTGATTCTCCTCTTCGTGGGGTTGGGGCGGGCATCTTCGGGGAACCGCGCCGCGCGCGCAAGGTAGCGCCCGCGCGACACCCCCCGCACGCCACGCCTGCGTGTGCGT
>JAGQJA010000015.1:17788-18141 GCA_020430845.1 Myxococcales bacterium | reverse complement strand
TTGCGCTTGCGTTTGCGTTTGCGTTTGCGTTTGCGTTTGCTCTCGCGCGCTGCATCCGCGAGGAGGAGCCGTCAAGGCCGGGCCGGCTACGCCGGTGCTTCGCTTCGCTCGCAGCCTTGACGGCTCCCCCTCGCGGATGCGGTGACGGCGTGTCGCTCGGGGCTTGGGCGGGGTGGCGCCGTGCTCGGAGCCGTCAAGGCCGGCAAGCTCAGCGTCCCGCCATCGCAACTGAGCCCCGCGGTAGCTGAGCGCAGGCCTTGATGGCTCCGAGCACGGAGGTAACGTCGTCACCCCCCCCCGAGCCGGCCACCCGTCCTCACCCGCCTGCGCCTGCGCCTGCGTTTGCGTTTGCG
>JAGQJA010000015.1:0-17717 GCA_020430845.1 Myxococcales bacterium | reverse complement strand
CGCGCTCGCGTCCGCTCCCGCCCTCGCGCGGCTAGAGCGCCTTGAACCACCGCCACGTGAAGAGCCTGTAGCTCTCGCGCACGGTGTGGTTCCACTCGGCGGGCCAGCTCGCGTCGAAGAACGTGTCCTCGCAGAAGGTGACGCTCCCCGGCGCCGCGCACCCGCGCTGCGTCTCGCAGCGCATCTCGGCGTCCGACACGTCCCGCTCGGGCGCGCACCCGTCGAGGCGCGTCCACTTGTCGCGTACCTCACGGCCCCACGCGATGAGCTCGTCGTTGTCCCGCGTGCGGTGGGTCACGAGCACCGGCAACCGACCGCACGCCTTGCCGTCGCCGCCCCAGCTCCCGTCGCCGACCGAGATCGCCTTCACGTAGCCGGCGCGCTTGCAGCCCAGGTGATTGACGAGCTTGCCGCCGTAGCTGAAGCCGAACGCCAGGACCCGCGACGGATCGATGCAGTATGCATCTGCGAGCGCCTTCATCATGCCGTCGAACGCGACGAGATCGGTCTCGCCCGAGATGTCCCACGTGGGGCCGGCGGCGTCGGGGTAGACGACGAGCGCCTCGTCGTCGACGTACTTCTCCATCTCGAACCAGCTCTGGTGGTCGCGGCCGTTGGCGTACCAGCCGTGGTACGTGAGCACGACCGGGTACGCGCGCGCGGCGTCGTAGCCCGACGGTCCCCACACGTGGAACGTGCGCCCGCCGGCGGTCTTGTGCGTCGCGCCGCGGATGCTCGCGTGGGGCGCGCCGCAACCCGCGCTCCGCGTGGGGAGCACCGGCGGCGTCCAGCCCTCGGGCGCGGTCGGCTCCGTCGTCGGAGCTGGCTCGGTGGGGCTCGACGGACCGTCGCCCTGTGCGGGCGCCGCGGCGATCGGCGGCGCAGGGGAGGGGTCGGTGCCGCACGCGACGAGCGCGATCGTCGCGATGGCCCACCACGCGGGGCCCGTCGTCTGGGGCTGGGAGCGCATCTGTAGAGGAGAGGGCGAGGGGCCGTGAACGCGCGCCTCCCTACGTTGTGCGCTCGAACGGGCCCCGACCTTCCACAAATAGCGCGACCGTCGTCGCCCGCCATGAAGCGAAAGGTGCGACAAACAGGCGGCGGCGTGGCCTTCGAGGTGGTGGGCGCCCACGAAGAGCCACGAAGGTCTTGGTATCCCCGCTGAACCGCTACTATCTTGATGCGGGACGTCATGATTTTGCCGCCGAGCAAGCCGCCGCCGCCCGACGGCAACGTCACGGGTGAGGTCGCCGCAGACGCGCGCGAGCCGTCGTCGCCCGAGTCGGGATCAGCGCCGGTCGAGCCGCCGTCGGGGCCGCGGTTGCCCCCGCCGGTGCTCCCGCCCGTCCGCCCGCCTTCGGCCGCGCGCTCCGTGCCGCCGGCGCACGTCTCGTCGACGCCGCCCGCGCGCACATCCAACGCGCCGCCCACGTCTGCGCCCCGCCTGCAGCCCGCGCCCGAGGCCGTCTTCACGGCGCCGCCGCTGACGGGCTTCGGAGAGATCGAGCCGCTCGACGAGCTGGGCGCGCCGCAGAGCTCGGCGTTCGACGAAGAGGAGGACGACGACGACGAGCCCACCATGATGAGCGTGCGACCCAAGCCCATGCCCGGCGGCGCGCCCGCGCTGCCCGCGCTCGTGTTCGTGCACTCGTTCGGCCTCGACTATCGCATGTGGCGTCCGCAGGTCGAGGCGCTCGCGGGTCGCTTCCGCATCCTCACGCTCGACCTCCCCGGCTTCGGCCCGCAAGCACGCGCCAAGGGCGACGTCACCCCAGCGTTCGAGATCGCGCGCGCGCTCGACGTGTGCGGTTTGGTCAAGGCTCACTTCGTCGGCGCGGGCGGCGGCGCGACGGCGGTGCTCGACTTCGCCTTGCGTCATCCGCGCCGCGTCGAGTCGCTCGTGCTGCAAGGGCCGATGGTCCCCGGGCGCGAGGTGCGCGGCGACGCGTGGGAGCGCGCGGTGTCTCTCGCCAAAGAAGGCGACAAGGCGACGGCCGTCGAGATGTGGCTCGACAGCCCGCTCTTCGACGGCGCGCGCGTCGACGACTCGCTCTTCGACGAGCTCCGACAGATCGCGCTCGACTACACCTGTGCGCACTGGCTCGACGAGGTGCAGGACTGCTACCTCGAGGCCGACCCGGCGTCGCGCCTGGCCGAGCTCGACATGCCGGCGCTCGTGGTCTCGGGGCAGCACGACGCGGCCGAGCTCATGAAGCTCGCCGTCGACATCGCCAAGGCGCTGCCTCACGGCTCGCACAAAATCGTCAATGGTGTCGGCCATTTGCCCAACTTCGAGGCGCCCGACGCGTTCAACTTCCTGCTCACGCAGTTCGTCGTCGAAGAAGCGCCGCAGAGCCGCCGGCCGGTCCGGCCCCGCAAGTAGCTCGCGAAAACGCTTGCCAAGCGCGCGTCGATACGTAAAGTACGCGCCTCTCCGACCCCCGGGTCGGGGCTTTGTGCGGGCCACCGGCTCGCGCAGAGCGGAGCGGCCGTAACGGCCCTCGCGAAATTCGCGACGGTACGACGGGGCTTCGACACAGAGACGCGACGCAATTCGGCTTCGCGCCTTCGCCCAACGTGCCGGCAACGTGCCGGCGGAGGGGACTCGTCTCCTCCACGATAAGGTCGGTCCACTCAGCCATGGTCTCCAAGGCGATCGCCCGTTTCGCGCGGATTAGCCCACGCAAGGCCCGAATGGTCATCAACCTCGTGCGCGGCCGTCAGGCTGGTGAGGCGCTGCAGCTCCTCGAGTTCACGCCCAAGGCCGCCGCGCCCGTCGTCAAGAAGCTCATCGAGAGCGCCGTGGCCAACGCGCGCACGCTGAGCCCCGGCGTCGACCTCGACGGGCTCTTCGTCGAGACCGCGTTCGTCGACAAGGCCCCGAACCGTCACATGCGCCGCTGGCGTCCCCGCGCCATGGGCCGGGCGACTCGCATCCAGAAGGGCATGAGCCACATCACCATCCACCTCGGCACGCGCGAGTAACTCCACATGGGTCAGAAAGTTCATCCGTACGGCTTCCGCCTCGGCGTCATCAAGACGTGGAACTCGAAGTGGTTCGAGGACAAGAACTACGCGAAGTGGCTCCACGAGGACATCCGCATCCGGCGGGCCGTCAAGGAGTACCTCATGAACGCGAACATCGCGTCCGTCGAGGTCGAGCGCGCCGCGAACAAGGCCAAGGTCATCGTCTTCACCGCGCGCCCCGGCATGGTGATCGGCAAGGGCGGCAAGGGCATCGAGACCCTCAAGATCGGCAACCTCAAGACGGCGGCCAAGGGTGAGACCCTCTTCCCCGGCGTCCAGTCGTTCACCAACAACGAGGTCTTCATCGACGTCCAGGAGATCCGCAAGGCCGAGACGGCCGCGCAGCTGGTCGCCGAGAACGTCGCCACGCAGCTCGAGCGCCGCGTCGCGTTCCGCCGCGCGATGAAGAAGGCCGTCTCGACGGCGATGAAGTTCGGCGCCAAGGGCATCCGCCTGCGCTGCTCGGGTCGCCTCGGCGGCAGCGAGATGAGCCGCGTCGAGACCTACCGCGAGGGTCGCGTCCCGCTGCACACCCTGCGCGCGGACATCGAGTTCGGTACGGCAGAAGCCCGCACCAAATACGGAATCATCGGCGTCAAGTGCTGGATCTTCCGCGGTGAAGTCCTCCAGCGCCGCCAGCGCCGCCCCATCCAGGGCGCCTGACCCCAAGCACGACGAGAGGCGATCATGCTCTCCCCCAAGCGAACCAAGTTCCGAAAGATGCAGAAGGGCAACAACCGCGGCATCGCCCGCCGCGGCTCCGACGTGTCCTTCGGCGACTTCGCCATGCAGGCCGTCGAGCCCGGCCGCATCACCGCGCGCCAGATCGAGGCGGCTCGTATGGCGATCACCCGCCACGTCAAGCGCCAGGGCAAGCTCTGGATCCGCGTCTTCCCCCACCGCCCCGTGAGCAAGAAGCCTCTCGAGGTCCGCATGGGTGGAGGCAAGGGCGGCGTCGAGGCCTGGGCGGCCGACATCCAGCCGGGCCGCGTGCTCTACGAGATCGCCGGCATCGACGAGGCGGTCGCGCGCGAGGCGTTCCGTCTCGCCGGGCACAAGCTCCCCATCGGCTACAAGTTCCTCGTGCGCGGCACGATCGCGGAGTGAAGAGATGAAGCCCAAGGACATGCGTGAGCGAAGCCTGGATGACCTGAAGGAGCTCGAGAAGAGCCTCCGCAAGGAGACGTTCACGCTCCGCCTCAAGAACTTCACCAACCGGCTCGACGACACGAGCTCGATGCTCAAGACGCGCCGTGATCTCGCGCGCGCCAAGACGCTGCTCCGCGAGGCGGAGCTCAAGGCGCAAAAGGAAGCGAAGTAGCCATGAGCGAGCAAGCTGCACAGCAGACCGAGGTGACTGGCTTCCGTCGCAAGATGGTGGGCAAGGTCATCAAGGACAAGATGAACAAGTCCGTCGTCGTCGAGTGCGTCAACGCGCGCCGAGACCCGCTCTACGGCAAGTACGTCCGCGCGCGGACGCGCTACCAGGCGCACGACGAGAAGAACGAGTACCGGGTCGGCGACCAGGTCGAGATCCAGGAGAGCCGCCCGCTGTCGCGCCACAAGCGCTTCGTGGTCGTCCGCCTCCTCAAGAAGTTCATCGAGGAGTGAAGCGATGATCCAGATGCGCACCATGCTGGAGGTCGCAGACAACTCCGGCGCAAAACGAGTTCAGTGCATCAAGGTGCTCGGCGGCTCCCGTCGCCGCTACGCCCACCTGGGCGACGTCATCGTCGTCGCCATCAAGGAGGCGCTGCCCAACACCAAGGTGAAGAAGGGCGAGACCGCCAAGGCCGTCGTCGTGCGCACCAAGCACGACACCTCGCGCGCCGACGGCAGCACGATCCGCTTCGACGAGAACAGCGCGGTCCTCATCAACGCGCAGCTCGAGCCGATCGGCACCCGCATCTTCGGCCCGGTGGCTCGTGAGCTCCGCGGCAAGAAGTTCATGAAGATCATCTCGCTTGCACCGGAGGTGCTGTGATGGCTGCGCGGCTTCGCACGGGCGACCTCGTCGTCGTCATCAGCGGCAAGGACAAGGGCAAGCAGGGGAAGATCAAGCGCATCTTCCGCGAGGACGACAAGGTGCTCGTCGAGGGCATCAACCTCGTCAAGCGCCACATGAAGCCCAACCCCCGCATGCAGCAAGGCGGCATCCTCGAGCGCGAGCAGCCGCTGGCCGCTTGCAAGGTGATGCCGGTCGACCCGAGCACGGGCAAGGGCACGCGCGTCCGCATGAAGACGGACGACAAGGGCGTGACCGTGCGCGTCGCCGCCAAGAGCGGCGAAGAGATCCCGACGCCGGCGCGGAACGCGGGCTGAAGACGAACCAAGGCGGCACCGCCGCCGTGACGCGAGCAAGCTAGATGTCCGACGACAAGGAAAAGAAGCAGAAGAAGGGCAAGGGTAAGGGCGAAGGCTCTTCCCACGCTCCTGGCGTCACTGGCACCTCGACCACGGACGCGGTCCCGCCGCGCTTCATCGCGAAGTACCAGAAGGAAGTCACGCCCGCGCTGACCAAGCAGTTCAACTACAAGAACCCCATGCAGGTTCCGCGACTCTCGAAGATCGTGGTCAACATGGGCCTCGGTCAGGCCGTCGCGAACCCCAAGCTCATCGACGCCGCCCTCGAGGAGATCAAGGCGCTTACCGGCCAGAAGCCGGTCGTGACGCGCTCCAAGAAGGCGATCGCGAGCTTCAAGCTCCGCGCGGGGATCCCCATCGGCGTGATGGTCACCCTCCGCAAGGGCAACATGTGGGAGTTCCTCGACCGCCTCGTCACCTTCGCGCTCCCGCGCGTGCGTGACTTCCGCGGCGTCTCGCGCCGTGGGTTCGACGGCAAGGGCAACTACACCCTCGGGCTGAAGGAGCAGATCATCTTCCCCGAGATCAACTACGACCGAATCGACGTCATCAAGGGGCTCAACATCTCCATCGTGACGACGGCCCGGACGGACGAGGAGGGGCGAGCGCTCCTCCAGCATCTCGGGATGCCGTTCCGCGCGGCGTGACGGGCGCACAGGATTAGGAAGAAGAGGAACAGATGGCGCGTGCGTGTCAGTTCGCGAAGCTCAATACGGTGCCGAAGTTTCAGGTCCGTCACCGCAACCGTTGCAAGGTCTGCGGTCGCGGGCGGGGCTACTACCGCAAGTTCGAGCTCTGCCGCATTTGTCTTCGGGTGTTTGGCCTTCGGGGAGAAATCCCTGGCGTGATCAAGGCGAGCTGGTGAAGCCATGATGACCGATCCCATTGCCGACATGCTGACCCGAATCCGGAATGGCGCGACCGCGCACCACGACCGGATCGAGATGCCCCACTCGCACCTCAAGGAGCGCATCGCGCACGTCTTGAAGGCCGAGGGGTACATCGACGACGTCCGCGCGAGCGAGGGCGAGGGGCACAAGACCCTCACGCTCGTGCTCCGCTACTCGCGCAAGCGCGAGACCGTCATCGACGGCCTCCGCCGCGTGAGCGCGCCCGGCCGCCGCGTTTACGTCCGCCACGACCGCATTCCGTCCGTCCGCTCGGGCATGGGGATCTCGATCCTCTCCACGAGCCGCGGCGTGATGACGGATCGCTCCGCGCGCGAGCAGAAGGTGGGCGGCGAGCTCCTCTGCGAGGTCTGGTGAGATCATGAGCACCGAAAACCAAACCGATATGCGTCAGTCGCGCGTCGGCAAGCGCCCCATCGCGCTTCCCAAGGGCGTCACCGTCCAGCTCGCGAACGGCAAGTACGAGGTCAAGGGTCCCAAGGGCTCCATCAGCCGCGCCGCGGTGCCGAACGTCGACCTCAAGGTCGATCCGGCCGAGGGTGTCTTCGTGGCGCCCACCGTCAGCGGTCGCGACGGCGCGCGCCTCCAGGGGCTCGCCCGCGCGCTCCTCGCGGCGATGGTCAAGGGCAGCGCCGAGGGTTACACCAAGACGCTCCAGCTCGTGGGCACCGGCTACCGCGCCGAGCTCAAGGGCCAGACGCTGCACCTCAGCCTCGGCTTCTCGCACCCCGTGCAGTTCGCGGTGCCGGCGGGCCTCAAGCTCGAGATCCCCCAGGACTCCAAGGGCACCGTCATCATCATGACGGGCGTCGACAAGGAGCTCATGGGCCACGCGTGCGCCAAGATCCGCGGCTTCAGGCCGCCGGAGCCCTACGGCGGCAAGGGCGTCAGGTTCATGGGCGAGAAGATCCGCGAGAAGGCGGGCAAGGCCGGCAAGGGCGGCGGGAAGTAGGACACAGCCATGGCGATGCAAATCACAGGTCGTGAGCGCCGCAAGCTCCGCATCCGGCGCAAGGTCAGCGGGACCGCCGAGCGCCCCCGCGTCACGGTGTTTCGTAGCCTCAACCACGTCTACGCGCAGGCGATCGACGACGTCGCCGGCAAGACGCTGGCCCACGTCTCCACGCTCAGCAAGGACATCAAGGGCTTCGCGGACGACGCGAACAAGACCGACGCTGCCAAGAAGGTCGGCCAGGCGATGGCCCAGGCCCTCAAGGCAAAGGGCGTCGACAGCATCGTGTTCGATCGCAACGGTTACCTCTACCACGGCCGTGTGAAGGCCCTCGCCGACGGCGCCCGCGAGGGCGGCCTGAAGTTCTGAGAGAAGAGACGAAGATGGCTATCGACCAGATCGACGAGGAAAAGCTCAAGGAGCGCATCATCCACATCAACCGCGTCGCGAAGGTGGTGAAGGGCGGTCGCCGCTTCTCCTTCGCAGCGCTGGTGGTCGTGGGTGACGAGTCGGGTCACGTGGGCGTCGGCCTCGGCAAGGCCAACGAGGTCCCCGAGGCGATCCGCAAGGGCAACGACCAGGCTCGCAAGAACCTGTTCAAGGTCCCGCTCGAGAAGGCGACGATCCCGCACCAGGTCACGGGCCACTTCGGCGCGGGCCGCGTGTTCCTCCGCCCCGCCTCGCAGGGAACGGGCGTCATCGCGGGCGGCGCCGTCCGCCCCGTGCTCGAGAGCGCGGGCGTGCACGACATCCTCACCAAGTGCCTCGGCAGCGCGAACCCGCACAACGTGGTCCGCGCCACCGTCAACGCGCTCAAGCAACTGAGGAGCCTCGACGACGTCGCCACCAAGCGCGGGAAGCAAACCGCCGACCTGGTGATTGAGTCGAGCAAGAAGAAGGCTGCTGCTCCGGCCGCGACCTGACAAGGTCCCGCGCAGAGGACGAATCATGAAACCGAAGCTTCGCGTCACGCAAACCAAGAGCACCATCGCCGAGCCCCAGCGCTTTCGGCTCAACCTCAAGGGCCTCGGCCTGCGCGGTGTGGGCTCGCAGGTGGTCGTCGACAACACGCCGTCCTTCCGAGGCGCGGTCAAGCGCGTCCTCCACCTCGTGAAGGTCGAGGAGGTGGACAATGGCTGACACGCTTAGCAAGCTCGCGAAGCCCGCGGGCGCCACGACGAAGAAGGTCCGCGTGGGCCGCGGTCCCGGCTCGGGCATCGGCAAGACGGCCGGTCGCGGCCAAAAGGGCCAGTACGCCCGCCGCGGCACGTTCAAGCCCTCGTTCGAAGGCGGCCAGACGCCCCTCGCGCGCCGCCTCCCCAAGCGCGGCTTCAAGGTCCCGTTCCCCACGGTCACGGCCGAGGTCAACGTGGGTCAGCTCGAGACGTTCGACGCCGGCGCCAAGGTCGACGAGGCGGCGCTCCGCGCTCGTGGGCTCGTCAAGGGCCAGTGCGATCGCATCAAGATCCTGGGTGAGGGCGAGCTCAGCAAGGCCGTGACGGTCACGGCGCACTCGTTCTCCAAGGGCGCGCAAGAAAAGATCACGAAGGCGGGCGGCAAGATGCTGCTCGCAGGCGCCGCGGCAGAGTAGCCTTCCGGCCATGTCCCTCTTCGCCGGCTTCGCGAACATCGGAAAGGTGCCTGAGCTTCGTCGGAGGCTCTTGTTCACCCTCTTCGTGCTCGCGGTGTACCGCGTCGGAGTCTTCGTCACGATCCCCGGCGTCGACCGCAACGTCATGCGCGCGGTCGTCAACAAGCAGGGCGGCGGTCTGCTCGGGTTCTTCAACCTGTTCAGCGGCGGCGCGCTCTCCAACTTGTCGATCTTCGCGCTCGGCATCATGCCCTACATCAGCGCGAGCATCGTGCTCCAGCTCATGGGCATGGTGCTCAAGCCGCTCGAGGAGCTCCGCAAGGAGGGCGAGCAGGGCCAGCGCAAGATCAACCAGTACACGCGCTACGGCACGCTGCTCCTGAGCACGTTCCAGAGCTTCGGCGTGGCGATGAGCCTCGAGGCGCTCAACAACAGCGACCTCGCCGACAGCGGCCGCGTGGGCGACGTCGTCACGCACGCCGGCTGGGGCTTCCGCATCCTCACGGTGCTCACGCTCACGACGGGCACGTGCTTCATCATGTGGCTCGGCGAGCAGATCACCGAGCGCGGCATCGGCAACGGCATCTCGCTGCTCATCTTCGCGGGCATCGTCACCGACATCCCGTCGGGCGTCTTCGGCTACTTCGAGACGCACAAGGGCAGCATCCAGCCGCTCAACCTCTTCGCGGTCGGCGCGCTCATCCTGGCCACCGTGGCCACGATCGTGTTCTTCGAGCGAGGCCAGCGTCGCATCCCGATCTACTACGCGAGACGCACGGTAGGCAGACGCATCTACGGCGGGCAGACGGCCCACTTGCCGCTCAAGGTCAACACGTCGGGCACCATCCCGCCGATCTTCGCGTCGTCGCTCCTGATGTTCCCGGCCACGCTGGCGAACTTCAAGGTGCCGGGCATGGCGCAGCTCCAGTCGTCGCTCGAGCGCGGTGACTGGCTGTTCAACGTCCTCTACGTCGCGCTCATCATCTTCTTCTGCTTCTTCTACACCGCGGTGACCTTCCAGCCGGTCGACGTCGCCGACAACCTCAAGAAGCAGCAGGCGTTCATCCCGAACATCCGCCAGGGCAAGCAGACCGCCGAGTACATCGACAAGGTGCTCACGCGCATCACGCTCGGCGGCGCCTTCTACGTCGCGGCCGTCTGCATCGTGCCCACCGTCGTCAGCGAATGGTTCAAGGTGCCGTTCCGCTGGGGCGGGACGTCGATCATGATCGTCGTGGGCGTCGCGCTCGACACGGTCTCGCAGGTCGAGGCGCACCTCATCACGCGCAACTACGAGGGACTCTCGGGTGGGGGCGGTCGCGCAACGCGCGTCCGAGGCAGGAGGGACATCGCATGAGGCTCGTGTTCGTAGGTCCGCCGGGCGCGGGCAAAGGGACGCAGGCGAAGCTCATCTGCGAGCGGTGGAAGATCCCGCAGATCTCCACGGGCGACATGCTGCGCGCCGCCAAGGCGAGCGGTCAGCTGCCCGAAGAGCTCGTCAAGCAGATGGCGGCGGGCGGCCTCGTGCCTGACGAGGTCGTGATCGACCTCATCTCCAAGCGCACCCAAGACGCCGACGCCAAGGAGGGCTTCCTCCTCGACGGCTTCCCGCGCACCGTGCCACAGGCCGACGCGCTCGACCGCGTGCTCGAGTCGCGGGGTCAGAAGCTGACCGTCGTGCTCGCGCTCGAGGTGCCCAAAGAGAACCTGATCGAGCGAGCAGTGCTCCGTCGCACCGACAAACGCACTGGACAGATCTACCACTTGAAGTATAAGCCTCCCCCCCCGGATGCCGAGGCCCACCTCGAGCATCGGCCGGACGACCACGAAGAGGTCGTGCGGAACCGGGTCGAGGTCTACGAGAAGATGACGGCCGACCTGCTCCCTCACTACGAGAAGAGCGGCCGGCTGAAGCGAATCGACGGCGTGGGTACCGTCGAGGAGGTCACCGCGAGAGTGATTGCCGCGCTCGAAGCGGTGCGCTGAGAGGAATGTGACGAGTGAGGAGATCTAGCGAGCGCCGCGAGCGCAAGGAGCCCAAAGGGGACAAGCTGGAGTTCGACGGCGCCGTAGAAGAGGCGCTCCCGAACGCCATGTTCCGCGTCAAGTGCGACAATGGGCTCGTGGTTCTCGCGACGATCAGCGGAAGGATGCGGCAGTACTACATTCGTATCCTCCCGGGAGACCGGGTCACCGTAGAGGTCAGCCCGTACGACCCCAGCCGGGGTCGAATCACCTACCGTCACAAGTGAGATGGCTCGAATCGTTGGGAGCGCGTCATGAAGGTCCGTCCGTCAGTCAAGAAGGTTTGCGACAAGTGCAAGATCGTGCGACGCAAGGGCGTCGTTCGCATCATCTGTAACAACCCGCGTCACAAGCAGCGTCAGGGATAATCGTCATGGCTCGTATCGCAGGCGTAGACCTTCCGAAGAACAAGCAGATCGCGTACGCGTTGCCGTACCTTTTCGGCGTCGGGCGCACGCTCGCGCGTGTGATCTGCCAGCGGGCTGGCATCCCCGAGACCAAGAAGACCGAGGAGCTCTCGGAGTCGGACATCAAGAAGATCCGCGATCTTCTCGAGACCGAGTACCGGGTCGAGGGCGACCTGCGGCGCGAGATCCAGATGAACATCAAGCGTCTGATGGACCTCGGCTGCTACCGCGGCCTCCGTCACCGCCGCGGCCTGCCCGTCAACGGGCAGCGCACGCACACCAACGCGCGCACGCGCAAGGGACCGCGCAAGGGCATCCTGTCGCGCGGCGGGCCCCGCAAGTAACCGGGCGCCGCCCCTTCTAGGAAGACTCAGGAGATTCAGAGATGTCCACCGCGAAGACGACTGGCAAAGCCAAGCCCGGCAAGAAGAAGGTCCGCAAGAACATTGCGACCGGCATCGCCCACATCCAGTCCACGTTCAACAACACGGTCGTCACGATCACCGACGTCAACGGCAACGCGCTCGCGTGGTCGAGCGCCGGGTCGCGCGGCTTCAAGGGCTCGCGCAAGTCGACGCCGTTCGCCGCGCAGCTCGCGGCCGAAGAGGCGGCGCGTCGCGCGATGGAGCACGGCGTGCGCTCGGTGGCCGTCTTCGTGAAGGGCCCCGGCGCGGGCCGCGAGAGCGCCCTGCGCGCGCTGCAGACGGCCGGCTTCAAGGTCACGCTCATCCGCGACGTGACGCCGGTGCCGCACAACGGCTGCCGTCCCCCCAAGCGCCGCCGCGTCTGACCTGCGCGGTCTCCGCGAGAAGGCGTTCGACCCCAGGGTCGGGCGCCTTCTTCGTTTTGTGCGCGCGACGATCGGGCCCTGGGGCGCGCGGCTCACGGGCCTGCGTTGAAGCGCGGCGTACCGATGCTGATCGCGCCCGGCATCGTGGTCGCGGTGCGCACGCCGAGCGTGAGTCGGACGGCGTCGACGGCGAACGGCGCGGCCGCCTGTCGCTTCACGGTCCACGCGCGCCCGTCGTTGCTCGTCTCCCAGAAGAGCGTCCCTGCGGCCTCGCGCAGGCGCCACCAGTCCTCGGTAGCGGCGTTGTACGCGGTCGTGGTCGTGCCGAGGCCCGTCGCCGCGTGCTCGAGCTGGTTGGTCCCCACGAACGAGAGCGTCGCCGTCTTTCCGGTCGCGTCCTCGACCTGGACGAAGAAGCGCACCGGCGGGTGGAAGTTGGTGATGGCGGGGATCTCGAGGTACGCGCCGCTCCCGGTGAGATCGTAGGCCGACGCCGACTCGTAGGCGCAGTACGACGCGCCTTGGCCGGTCATCGTGAAGCGCACCTCGCCGTTGCTCTGCGTGTAGGAGCAGGCGCCCGTCGTGACGGCGGTCCACTGCGGTCCGGTCGGCCCTGGCGCAAAGTCGTCGGCCAGCGTCGCGGCCTTGCACCACGGCGCGCGAGGGCGGCCGGCGTTGAGGCGCGCGAACGTGACCTCGGTCGGCGCGGTCGCCCCGCGGGCCTCGAGCGAGATCTTGGCCCACCGCGCGAACGCCGGCGTCGGCCGCGTGCTGTGCGTCGTCCATGTGATGGCGTCGGGGGACGTCTCCCAATAGAGCTGCCCGGCGGCCTCGCGGATCTGCCACCAGCGGTGCGCGACCGGATCGTAGGGGATCGCCGCGTCTGCGGGCGCGCCGGTGACGCGGCCTACGAGCGCGCCGTTCGAGAGCTCGAAGGCCATCTCTCCGCCGGGGCCGCGCGCCCGCATCGCGGCGGTGCCGTCCCCCGCGGGGGCGCGCGGGACCTCGACGCGGAGCCGGTCATCCGCGAAGCTCACGGCGTAGCGCGACTCGAGGCTCGTCGTGGCTTGCGCGCTGGCGCGGAGGCGCAGCTCCCCGCCGATCTCGGTCGCGCCGTCGGTGACGCTGCTCTGCCGCGCCACCCACTCCGGGCCGACGACGCCGTCGCCGAAGTCGTCGACGTACGTGCTCGGCCGTCCGCAGCCCGCGACCGGGTCGAGCGGCACCGGCGGGAGCGTGCTCGCGTCGGACGTGGTCGACGCGTCGACGTCGACCGGCGGCGCGCCGGGTGGAGCGGGCACGACGCCGCCGAGCGCCGACTCGTCGCAGCCGCCAGGCTCTGCGCAGCGCGACGAGTCCTCGATGACGGCGCTCGCGCACGTGCCGCCCGAGCACGTCTGCGTCGCCTCGCAGGGGACGCCTTTGCACACGGCGCCCATGAAGACCGGGACGTAGAGGGACTGGCCCGGGATGAACCGGAGCGCGCGGCGCGCGACGATGCACCCCGGCCCGTACGACGGCGGCATGCACTCCGAGGGGTCGCGGCCCAGGCCCATCACGATCCGGATCGAGACCTGCTCGTCGCGAGCGCCGCTCGGCACGATCACCATCGAGCCCACGCGCCCCGTGGCCGGATCGCACGCGGGCGTCACGGCGACGGCGGGCTTGGTCTCGGAGCTCGCGAGCTCGCCCACGGTGATCGCCGTGCCCCCGACGTCGGCGCAGCGCACGTCGGTTGTCACCTCGAGCGTGATCTGGGTCGGTCCGCGGCACGCCTGGGCGGCGGCCATGAGGGCCACGGCGCCCGTCACGCATGCCCACCTCGCCGGCCGAACGGTCGCCATCTTCTCCAGAGTATGGCCCTGCGTCGCGCGGCCGGGGAGACCAGCGGAGGTACCGGTGTGGTCAATCCGGGTGCCACGTGGGCGCGCGTTGCACGATGGGCGCGTGAACGTGACGGACGGTGATATGATTTCCACGATGCCCGGCGAATCGATCTTGCCCCAGCTCCCGCAGGCGGGAGACGTGATCGGCGAGAAGTACGAGGTCGTCGGCGTGCTCGGGCGGGGCGGGATGGGGGTGGTGTTCGAGGCGCACCACAAGCGGATCAACCAGCGCGTCGCCCTCAAGATGCTTCACCCCCACGTCCGCGAGGAGCCCGGCGTGCTCGAGCGCTTCGAGCGTGAGGCGCGCGCCGCCGGGCAGCTCCGCAGCCCCCACATCGCGCGCGTCCTCGACGTCGACACGGCGACCGAGCTCCCCTTCATCGTCATGGAGCTGCTCGACGGTCGGGATCTCGACGACGTCCTGGCCGTCGAGGGCCGGCTCGCCATCCCGGTCGCCGTCGACTACGTGCTGCAGGCGCTCGTGGGCATCCGCGAGGCGCACAGCCTTGGCATCATCCACCGCGACCTCAAGCCGGCGAACCTCTTCTTGTCGAACGACGGCGGCGACGCACCGATGATCAAGATCCTCGACTTCGGGATCTCGAAGATCACCACCGAGGTCGACGGTCGACTCACGGCGGCGATGACCACGCTCGGCTCTCCCGTCTACATGTCGCCCGAGCAGCTCCGCGACGGCGCAGAGATCGACGCGCGGGCAGATCTCTGGGCGCTCGGCGTCGTGCTCTTCGAGCTGATCTCGGGCAAGCCTCCGCACGCCGGCACGGTCACCGGGGTCACGGCCTCGATCATCGCCGACCGCGCGCCGCTCCTCAGCTCGGCGCGCGCCGACGCGCCCCCGGAGCTCGACGCCGTCCTGGCACGCGCGCTGGAGAAGGATCTCGACAAGCGCTTCCAGGACGCCGACGAGTTCGCCGCGGCGCTCTTGCCGTTTGCATCTGCGGACACCGCGCGCCGTGTGCAGGCGACGCTCGTCACCGTGCCGGCGCCCCTATCGAGCCGGCGCATGCTCACCACCCACACGCCGCAGAGCTTCGACCTGAGCCAGGCGGAGACGCGGCACAGCTTCACGACGGCGTCGACCGCGCGCCCGTCGTCGCGCGCCGCCCTGTGGGTCGCGCTCGGCGCCGTGGCCTTCGGCTCCCTGCTCGGCGTCACCATCTTCATGATCGCGCGTCGCCCTGCGTCGGCCTCCGCGCAGCCGGCCGCGCCGACCGCGGTCGTCGCGACGGCCTCGCCCGGCGCCGCGGCTACCAACGCCGAGGCCGCACCGCCCGAGGCCGCTGGGTCTGCGGCCCTCGCCACGCCCGAGCCGACCGAGGCGAAGCCTGCGCAAGCCGCGCCGGCCAAGCCTGTTGTACGCTCCAAGCCTCGCCGAGGCGCGCCCCCGGCCACCGCCGCACCCGCCGGCGCGAAGAACCCGCTCCGTCTCTGAGCCATGCGAAGACTCGCCAGGTCGCTCTCGATCGTCTATTTCGCCGCCGCGCTCGTCGCGTCGCCGTCGGTGGCGATCGCCGCGCCGTCCGCGGCCGATCGCGCGCAGGCTGCCGAGCTCAAGAAGAAGGGCGACGCGGAGATGGACGCGCTCCACTACGCGGAGGCGCTCTCGGCCTACACCGAGGCCTACGCGCTCACCAGCGATCCGGCGCTGCTCTACAACCGCGCGCGCGTCCTCGAGGCGTTGTTGCGCTACGCGGAGGCCGTCGACGAGCTCAACAAGTTCGCGGCCGACGCCCCGCCGGCGCTCAAGGCGCGCGTGCCCAAGCTCCAAGAGCTCATCGACGAGCTCAACGGCAAGCTCACCAAGCTCACGGTGCGATGTCCGGTGCCGAACGCGCGCGTGCTCGTGCGCGACCGCGCCATCGGCAAGACACCTCTCGAAGGCGCGGTGCGCGTCAACTCGGGGACCGCGCAGATCGAGGTCGTCGCAGAAGGCTACGTCCCGTTCCGCAAGTCGGTCGAGCTGCCGGGGGGAGGGGAGCTCGTCATCGACGCGCCCTTGGCGATGCGCGACGCGCGCGGTCGTCTGGTCGTAAGCTCGACGCCCGCGGGCGCGGACGTCTCGGTCGACGGAAGATCGCTCGGCGTCGCCCCGGCCGAGGCGGAGCTTTCCCCTGGCAACCACAAGGTCGTCGTCAGCCTGAGCGGCTACCGGGACACCGCGGCGACGGCGGTCGTCGTCGAGGGACAGCGCAAGACGCTCGACGTCACGCTCGACAAGAAGCCGCCGATCACGTCCACGTGGTGGTTCTGGACGGGGGTGGGCGCGGTGGTCGTCGGGGCCACGACCGCGACGCTCGTCTACGCGCTCGGCACCGAGCGAAGCGCCGGCACGGGTGACATCGCGCCGGGCCAGGTGGCCGGACCGCTCCGGTTCTGACGGGGCCCGCGCCCGCGCAGCGACGTTGGGCAGCGCAGCGACGCGCGGCTATGCTCGGGCTGTGAGGCGTCGACGGCAACTCGTTGGGTTCGCGCTCGTCGCGGCGGTCACCGCCGCATGCAGCATCTCCGTCGTCGGGACGCTCGACGTGGCCCCCACGCCGCCCGACGGCGGTCGTGAGGCGTCGCTGCCGGGCGAAGGGGAGCCGGTCGACGGCGCGCTCGGCGACGGCGGAGCACCGGGCGACGCGTCGTCCGACGGAGGCGCGCTCGACGCCGCGTTCTCGTGCCCGTCGGACGCGGGACCGATGGTGCGCACGGACGCCGGCTTCTGCGTCGACGTGACCGAGGTGAGCAACGCGCAGTACCTGCCGTTCTACGAGTCGACCCAGGTGGCCGCGCCGCCGGCGCCGCCCGGGTGCGCGTGGAACGTGGACTTCAAGCCGTCGGTGTGGCGCATGAACGCGCCGTACTTCTCCGAGCCTGACTTCCCGGCCCGCGCGGTGGACTGGTGCGACGCGTGGGCGTACTGCGCCTGGGCCGGCAAGCGCCTCTGCGGCGATCTCGCCGGCGGTCCGGCGAGCGCCACCGACGGCGCGGACGCGAGCGCCAACGCGTGGACGTACGCGTGCTCGTCGGGCGGCGCGACGGTGTACCCGTACGGCAACAACTACAACCAGAACGCGTGCAACGGCGACAACGAGATCGGCGGGGCGACCGCGGTGGGCTCGCTCGCCGGCTGCGTCGGCGGCGGCGTCTACGACATGAGCGGCAACATGTGGGAGTGGGAGGACAGCTGCGTCACGGTCACAGGCGCCGGCGACAGCTGCCGCGTGCGCGGTGGATCGCACACGCGCCCCGAGGGGCAGCTCACGTGCGCGACGTCGTTCGCCACGCCGCGCAGTGACGCCACGGGCAACAACGGCATCCGTTGCTGCGCGTACCCGCCGTAGCGCGCGCGTGAGGCAACGCGGTCGACGCTCCGCCGGACCTAGCGGTACGCGCGATCGGGCGCGCGCACGTGCGACGGCTTGTGGTCGTCCATGCAGCGCGCGTGGACGGGCGCGTCGCACTCCGCGCAGATCTCCGCGGCGTGCTCGACCACGATCGTTCGCTCGCAGTACGCGCACGGCTGCCCCGTCGCGACGCGCCCCGGGCGCCGCAGCACCGCGCGCGCCACGATCCCGACCCAGAGCACGGTGAGAAAGACGCCCAGCCAGGCGCTCACCCAGATCCACGACGCGACGATCGCGACGACGAAGGGCGCGCTCAGCAGGACGAAGCTCGCAGTACGGCGGGGGGAGGCCATCGCTGGAGCGTACGCGGTGGTTCGCTCCCGCACACGCGCCCGCGCCCGCCCTCGCACACAC
>JAGQJA010000189.1:21785-22271 GCA_020430845.1 Myxococcales bacterium | reverse complement strand
CGGGCTCAGGCGTGCGCCGAGGCGGCCTTGCCCTTGGGGCTCTTCTTGGCCTTCTTGGCGGGCTTGGCGTGGCCGTTGGTGCCGTTGGTGTGGCCGTTGCCGTTCGAGAGCACGACCTTCTTGCCCTTGGACTTGCCGCCGAGGAGATCGTCGGCCATCTGCGCGGCGCGGTGGGTGCTCTCCCACGGGAACTCCGACCGGCCGAAGTGCCCGTACGCGGCGGTGGCGCGGTAGATCGGCTTGGTGAGGCCGAGCTCGGCGATGAGCGCGCTGGGGCGCATGTCGAAGCTCTTGAGGATGTACTTCTCGAGAGCGCGGTCGTCGACCTTGCCCGTGCCGAACGTGTCGACGTAGACGCCGACGGGCTTGGCCACGCCGATGGCGTACGCGACCTGCACCTCGCAGCGACGCGCGAGGCCCGCGGCCACGACCGTCTTCGCCACGTAGCGCGCGTAGTAGCAGGCCGAGCGGTCGACCTTCGACGGG
>JAGQJA010000189.1:18700-21744 GCA_020430845.1 Myxococcales bacterium | reverse complement strand
GTGTCGACGATGATCTTGCGGCCGGTGAGCCCGCAGTCGCCCTGCGGGCCGCCGATGACGAAGCGCCCGGTGGGGTTGACGTGGATCTTGGTGTTCTTGTCGATGAGCTTCTTGGGGAGGACCTTCTCGATGACGAGCGTGCGGATGGCCTCCTCGATCTGCTTGTTGCTGGCGGCCTCGTCGTGCTGCGACGAGACGACGACCGCGTCGACGCGGACGGGCACGCCGTCTTCGTACTCGAGCGTGACCTGCGTCTTGCCGTCGGGGCGGAGGAACGCGGCCTTGCCGTTCTTGCGGACGGCCGAGAGCTGGCGCGCGAGCTGGTGCGCGTAGTCGATCGGCGCCGGCATCAGGTTCGGCGTCTCGTCGCACGCGTACCCGAACATCATGCCCTGGTCGCCCGCGCCCTGCTCCTTGTGCTTGCCCTTGCCCTCGTTGACGCCCTGGGCGATGTCGGGGCTCTGGCCGTCGACCGCGACGAGCACGGCGCACGTGGTGGCGTCGAAGCCCATGCGCGAGTCGACGTAGCCGATGCCCTTGACCGTGTCGCGCACGATGGTCGGGATGTCGATGATGGCCTTCGTCGTGATCTCGCCGGCGACCACGATCATCCCCGTCTTCGCGAGCGACTCACAGGCCACGCGCGAGCGCGGGTCCTGCGTGAGCAGCGCGTCGAGGATGGCGTCGGAGATCTGATCGCAGATCTTGTCCGGGTGTCCTTCCGTCACGGACTCCGACGTGAACTGATAGCGGGCCATCGCATTCTCCTTGAAAACGTTGCGCGACGCCGTGGCGACGCCAAAACGCGGAGATAGCGCGGGATCGGCGCGAAGGAAAGCCTCAAGTCAGGGCTTCGGGACCGTGAGGCTCGGCCGGTGCGCGAGCGTGACCTCCGCGCCAGGGCGGGCCGCGATGGCGAGGGTGACGGCGGGGTCGCACCCGAGGGCGGCCGTCGGCCCGCCGACGCCGTCGTAGAAGTGCGCCGCCACCTTTCCCATGCGCTCTTTGCCGAGCGCGGCGGCCGCGTCGCTCCAGACGTCGCCGTGCAGCAGCGACCGCACGAACAGCTCGGCCGACGTGAAGGTCATCGTGTGACGCAAGACCGTCTGACGCACCACCGTGAGCCCCGCGGCGGCGAACATCGCCGAGAGCGACGCGCGCTCGGCGTCGACGCGGCGCCGCGGGTGCGGGGCGTCGGGCTCGAGCTCGTCGAGGGCCCGGTAGAAGCGCTCGAACGGGTCGCCGTCGTCGGCGGGCCCCCATGTGAGGATGCCGACCTTTCCGCTGGGCGTGAGGCAGTCGCGCCAGGCCGCGAGCACGGAGGGTCGGTCGGCCACGCGCCACAGGCCGAAGGCGCACACGACGGCGTCGAACGGGCCCCCCGAGACGTCGTCGAGATCGGCGGTGCGGCACGCGACGTTGTCGACGGCGGCGGCGCGCGCACGCTCGGCGCACAGCTCCACCATCGCGGAGACCGGATCCGTCGCGGAGACGGTCCCCTCGGAGCCCACGGCGCGCGCGACCGAGACGGCCTCACCGCCCGCGCCGGCGCACGTGACGAGGACGCGGCTGCCCGGCGCGAGCGCGAGCTCGTGGGTGAGATCGCGCTGGTACGGCTTGAAGCGCGGTGCCCACTCCTCGAGGTACACGGGGTCCGGTCGATCCCACGGGGTCGCCATACGCGCGGAGGATAGCGACGCGCGCGGGCGGCGAGCAAGCCGCGCGGGCGCCAGATTTTCCACGCGGGGGAAGGAGTTGCCCCTTCTCCTGGGCCCACCCCACCGACTACCCTGCGCCTCGATGAGCGAGACCCCTACGGACAAGACGCCGCTCTACGACGAGCACGTGCGCGCGGGCGGCCGGATGGTCCCCTTCGCGGGCTTCAGCCTCCCCATCCAGTACTCGGGGATCGTCGACGAGCACAACGCGGTGCGCACGGCGGCGGGCATCTTCGACGTCTCGCACATGGGCGAGCTCGAGATGCGCGGCGAGTACGCGGCGCAGGTCGTCGATTACCTGGTGACGAACGACACACGAAAGCTCGTCGACGGGCAGGCGCTCTACACGTGCGCGTGCAACGCCGAGGGGACGATCCTCGACGACCTCATCGTGTACCGCGCCGCGCAAGACCGCTGGCTCATCGTCTGCAACGCGTCCAACCGCGAGAAGATGGTCGGCGTGTTCCAGAAGGCGGCAGAAAATCACTGCGAATTCAAAGATTTGTCCAGCGAGACGGCGCTCGTCGCGTTGCAGGGCCCCAAGGCCTTCGCGATCCTCGCCCAGGCCGGGGCCGACGCGGCGGCCCTCGCTTCGCTCAAGCCGTTCCACTTCCGCGACGCGATCGTCGCCAACGTGCAGTGCACGGCGTCGCGCACCGGGTACACGGGCGAGGACGGCGTCGAGATCTTCTGCAAGCCGGCCGACGCGCCCGCGCTCTGGTCTCACCTGCTCGAGCTCGGCGCCCCCATGGGGCTCAAGCCGTGCGGCCTGGGCGCGCGCGACACGCTCCGCCTCGAGGCGCGCCTGAGCCTCTACGGCAACGACATCGACGAGACGACGAACCCGATCGAGGCCGGCCTGGGCTGGGTGGTCAAGCTCGACAAGCCCGACTTCGTGGGCAAGGCCGCCCTCGAGCGCATCAAGGCCGCGCCCCTCGCGCGCAAGATGGTCGGCTTCGAGATGACCGGCCGGGGCGTCGCGCGCCACGGCTATCCGATCGTCGACGCCGACGGCAAGGCGATCGGCACGTGCACGAGCGGCAGCCCGGGCCCCACCGTGGGCAAGAGCATCGGCATGGGCTACGTGCCCGCCGAGCTGTCGGCCGTGGGCACGGCCATCAAGGTCGACTGCCGCGGCCGTGCCATCGACGCCGTGATCGTGAAGACCCCGTTCTACAAGCGCCCTGCCTGACGCCGGCGCGCGAGCCAGAGAGACACAAGGAGACCTTCGATGAGCTTCCCCGAGGACCTGCGGTACACGACCGATCACGAGTGGGCGAAGGTGGGTGACGACGGCGTGCGCGTGGGCATCACGTCGTTCGCCGT
>JAGQJA010000189.1:0-18592 GCA_020430845.1 Myxococcales bacterium | reverse complement strand
CCGCTCTCGGGCAAGCTCGTGGCCATCAACGGCGAGCTCGAGACGAAGCCGGAGCTCGTGAACGAGGACTGCTACGATAAAGGGTGGATGGTCGTCATCGCGCCCGCCGACGCCAAGGCGGTCGACGGGCTGATGGACCCCGCCGCGTACGACGCGCACGTGAAGAGCTCCGGCTGAGAACCCGATGACCGACGCCCCCGCCCCTCAGATCCCTGGCCTCGAAGTATGGGGTCGAATCGGCCGGGGCGGGATGAGCGACGTGTGGCTGGCCAAGCACACGACCCTGGCCACGCCGGTCGTCATCAAGACGCTCGACCCGCGCGCCAGCGTCGCGAGCGACACCGACGCCACCGACGGCGGCACCGAGGCCACGGCGCGCATCCTCTCCGAGGCCCGCATGATGGCCCGCGTGAGCGATCCTCGCGTGGTGCGCGCCCTCGACGCGGGCCGCACCGCCGACGGCAGGCCGTACCTGGTGCAGGAGTACGTCGACGGGCTCGACATGGCCGAGCTCGACCGCCGACGGCGCAACGCGCTCGGCCTCGGGCTACCGCTCTGGCTCGTGGCGCACGTCATGCGCGAGGTGTGCACCGGCCTCCGCGCCGCGCACCAGGCGGGCGTCATCCACCGCGACGTGAAGCCGTCGAACGTGTTCGGGGCCACCGACTCGGGCATCCGCCTGGGCGACTTCGGGATCGCGACGGCCACGCCGCGCGAAGAGAAGCGCGCGGCGGGCACCCTCAAGTTCATGGCTCCCGAGCAGTACACGTGCGGAGAGATCGGTCGCCACACCGACGTGTGGGGCGCCGGCGCGACGGCCTGTGATCTGCGCTACGGCAACGGCCCGTTCGAGAGCACGCGCGATCTGCTCGACCCGAACGCGCAGCCTCACATGCCCATCCCCGAGACGCCGCACGAGGCGTACTTCCAACAGACGGTGCGCATGATGCTCGCGCGCGACCTCGCGCGGCGTCCGCAGGACATCGGCCCGCCGCTCCGCGCGTTCGGCATGCTCTCGCGCGCCATCGCGCCCCCGCCCACGCGCGCCGCGCGCATCGCCAAAGACACGTTCATCGCGGGGCCGGTGCGCCTTCGCTTCATCGTGGGCGACATCGCGAGCGCCGACGCCGACGCCATCGTGTCGAGCGCCAACTACGAGATGCGCATGCAGTCGGGCGTGGGCGCCGCGCTGCGCCTGCGCGGCGGGGCCCAGCTCGAAGAAGAGGCCATGAGCGGCGGGGAGCGACCGCTCGGTACATGCATACGCACGAGCCCTGGTGGGCTCTCGGCGCGGCACCTCTTCCACGCGGTCAGCGCGTGGAACGAGGTCTCGTGCGTCGGTCGCGCGTTCGCGCGGGCCCTGCTCCTGAGCTCCGAGCACGGCTGCACGTCCCTCGCGGCGCCGGCGCTGGGCACGGGCGCCGCGCGCGTGAGCATGGAGATGTGCGCGAGTGGCATGATCACCACGCTGCGCTGGCACATCATGCTCGGCGGCATGCGTCTGCGCGAGCTGTCGCTCTACTTCGACTCCCAGCACAAGCTCGACGTCTTCCGCGACGTGGCCGAAGAGGCGCTGCACGTCGACGAGAGCAGGTTCGTCGACCTGGGCCTGCCCGTGTTGGGCCTTCCGCCCTCGTCTCAGGCGGCCACCTTCCTCGACCCTGGCGCGGACCGCACCTCCGAGAGCTGACCGCGCCGCCCTCAGGCCGGCGCAGACGACGTCGTGCGGCCCGTGACCACCACGACGGCGCCCGCGAGCACGGCGGCCCCGCCGAAGACCGAGACGACGGGAGGTATCTCGCCGAGCCAGACCGCGGCGAGCAGCACCGCGACCAGCGGCTCGAGCAGCGTGAGCACCGACGCGTGGCCGGCAGGCACGCGGCGCAGGCCCCACACGAACGTGAGGCCACCGAGCGCGCCCGGACCGAGCGCCGCCAGGGCGATGACGACGAGCGACGCCCGAGGCGCGGACGCGAGCGCTCCCGACGGGACGAGCAGCCAGAGGAGCGGAACGGCGACGAGGCCGTGGAAGAACATCTGCTCGCTTCCCGAGAACGCGCGCGAGAGCTTCTTGGTGACGATCACGTTCGACGCGTAGAAGACCGCGCTCCCCGCGCCGAGCGCCGCGCCCACGAGGTCGCCCCGCGACAGGCCCGCGCTCCAAGGTCGCAAGAGGAGCACGAGCCCGGCGAGCGACGTGAGCGTCGCGCCCCACGTGCGCGCCGTCATGCGCTCCCCTAGCGCCCACGGAGCCGCGAGCGCGACGAGCACCGGCGTGAGGTAGTGCGTGAGCACGGCGATCGCCACGCTCGTGCGCTGGTAGGCCGCGAAGAAGAGCGCGATGTTCATCGCGTCGGCGACCCCGAGCCACGCGATGCCGAGCCACGCAGCGCGAGGCGCGCGCGCCGGGACGCGATCACGGAGGCACAGCGGCAGGCTGGCGAGCGTGAGGATGCTCATCACGATCACGCTCTGCAGCGACGCGTCCATGGGCGCGCGCCGCAGGATGAGCGGCCACATGCCCCACGAGGTCGCCGCGCCCGCAATGAGCGCGTATCCGCCGACGCGACGCGAACGGTCGGGGCTCAAGCTTCGGTGACCTGCTTCTTGAGCGCGGCGAGCATGGTCAGGGCGTCGAGCGGCGTCATGCGATCCACGTCGACCGCGGCGAGCGCGCGGAGCGCGGGGTGCGCCTCGGCCTGCGGCGGCTCCGAAGGACGCGCAGAGAAGAGGTCGAGCTGCGGCGCGCGTTTGCCGGCGCGCTTGGCGGTGCCCCCCTTCTCGAGGTCCTCGAGCAAGACCCGCGCGCGCGCGAGCACCGGCTCGGGCAGGCCCGCGAGCTTGGCACACGCGACGCCGTAGCTGCGCGACGCCGCGCCCCGCTGCACGGCGTGCAAGAAGACGATGCCGCCCTGGTGCTCGCGGGCGCTCACCGAGTGGTTCTCGGCGCGCGCGCACGTGGCCGCGAGCTGCGTCAGCTCGTGATAGTGCGTGGCGAAGAGGGCGCGGCAGCCGATGACGTCGTGCAGGTGCTCCGCCACGGCCCAGGCGATGCTGAGGCCGTCGAACGTGCTCGTGCCGCGACCGATCTCGTCGAGCACGACGAGCGAACGGCGCGACGCCCGGCGGAGGATGCCCGCGGTCTCCTTCATCTCGACCATGAACGTGCTCTCGCCGCGCGCCAGGTTGTCGCTCGCGCCGACCCGCGTGAGCACGCGGTCGACGACGCCCACCTTGGCCCGGCGCGCCGGCACGAACGAGCCCATCTGCGCCATGATCACGATGAGCGCGATCTGGCGCATGAACGTCGACTTGCCGGCCATGTTGGGGCCCGTCACGATCCAGAGCGCCGAGCGATCCTCGGGCGCGTCGAGCGCGGCGTCGAGGTGCGCGTCGTTGGGCACGAAGCGTCCGGCCGCGGCGAGGCGCTCGACGACGGGGTGCCGGGACTCCTCGAGCTCGAGCTCGAGCGAGTCGTCGACCTCGGGCCGCACGAAGTCGTACTTGTGGGCCGTCTCCGCGAGCGCGGACGCCACGTCCCACGCCGCCAGGCGCCCCGCCACCGCCTTGAAGCGCTCGACGTGCCGCGCGAGCGCCGACACGAGCTCGGCCCACAGCTCCGCCTCGCGAGACGACGCGCGGTCCTCCGCCCGGGCGAGGCGCTCGGCGAGCGCGTCCAGCTCGTCGCACGTGTAGCGCTCGCCGGTGGCGATCGTCTGCTTGCGCCGCCAGGCCTTGGGCACCTTGGCGATGTGGCTCTTGGTGACCTCGACGTACCAGCCGAAGACGCGTGTATATCGCAGCTTGAGGGACCCGATCTGCGTCGACTCGCGCAGGCGCGTCTCGAGCTCGACGATGTGCCGCTGACCGTCACGCGTGAGCGAGCGTGCGTCGTCGAGCTCGGCGTCGTGCCCGTCGCGGATCGCCCCGCCTTCGGCCGCGCGGAGCGGCAGCTCGTCGGCCAACGCTCCGCAGAGCAGCGCGTGCACGTCGTCACACACGTCGAGCCACGGGTCGCCCGCGGGCACCCCGAGCGCCTCGCGCGCGCCGGGATCCTTGCACTCACCGAGCACGCGCGCGAGCGCCGGCAGCTCGGCCAACGTGGCGCGCAGCTTTCCCACGTCGCGGGGCGCCGCTCGGTCGACGGCGAGCTTCACCGCGAGGCGCTCGAGGTCCGCCACGCCGTCGAGGCGCGCGCGCACCTCGGCGCGCAGGCCCGGCTGCGTCACGAACAGCTCGACGCCGTCGAGGCGGCGCCGGATGTCGGCCACCGTCGTGAGCGGCGCCAGCAGGCGCCTGCGCAGGAGCCGCGCGCCCGCCGCCGTGCGGGTCTCGTCGATGTGATGGAGCAGCGCGCCCTTGGCGTCGCCGTCGAGCGTGCGCACGAGCTCGAGGTGACGCTGCGCGGCCTCGTCGAGCGCGAGCGCGTCGCCGAGCTGGTACGCGACGAGGCGGGTGATGGGCAGCGCCCTGCCCGGCTCGCACACACGCGCGAGCTCCACGCACCGGGCGGCAGCTCGGCGCGCGGCTCGGCTCGGGCACGCCCGCTCGGCCTCGCCCTTGCCCACCACGGCCTCGAGCGCCGCCTCGTCGGGCTCGCGCTCCTCTTCGCGCAGGGCCGCGCGCGGCAAGAGCCCCCGCAGCTCCGTCGAGAGCTCACGCGCCTCGGCGCCCACGAGCAGCTCGCGCGGGTCGAGTCGGACGATCTCGGCGAGGGCGGCCTCGTCGTCCTCGGCCTCGCAGGCCATCAGCTCGCCGGTCGACAGGTCGAGCACGCCCACGCCGTAGACCGAGTCGACGGCGTCCCACTCGAGACCGACCACGAACGAGTTGCGGCGCGCGTCGACGCCCTGATCGTCGAACGCGAACGCGGGCGTGACCACGCGCACGACCTCGCGCGGGACGATGCCCTTGACCGTGGCCGGGTCGGCCATCTGCTCGCAGATGGCGACGCGAAAGCCTTGCTCGAGCAGGCGCTGCACGTAGGAGCTGGCTGCGTGCGCGGGCACGCCGGCCATGGGGATGGCGTCGTCGCTGTTCTTGTTGCGGCTCGTGAGCGTCAGGTCGAGCGCCTTGGCCGCGACCACGGCGTCGTCGAAGAACAGCTCGTAGAAGTCGCCGAGGCGAAAGAAGACGAGGGCGTCGGGATGCGCGGCCTTGGCCGCGAGGAACTGCCGCATGACCGGCGTGTCCCGACCCTGCGCCTTCGCCATCAGAAGAACGGCGCGCGCGCGATCGCGACGGACTTGAGGTCGATCAGCACGAGGCCCTGCGACGCGGCGTCGACCAAGGCGATCTGTCCGAGCGAGTCGATGAAGCGCATGGACTGCGGGTTGACCGCGATCGACGAGCCTCCGATGGTGATCGTCACGGGGACGAACTGGCCGCGCGACGAGAACCGGTAGACGTGCCCGCGCGCGGGCGGCTCGTCCGCCCCGTTCGTGACGCCGTTCATCACGAAGAACGAGAACATCGGGTTGCGCATGGCGAGCGGGCTGTCGCGGTGCGGGGCGAAGTCGCCCTGCGGCGGCTTGCGGAGCGACGGCGCGCGCGCGTTGAGCAACGCCTCGCGCGGATCGCACGACTGCACGCAGCGTCCGTCGGCGGCGCGCACCAGGTGGCTCAGGTAGCCGACCTGCGAGCCCACGGCGACCCACTGCGACGCGGTGCGCACGCGGAAGCGCACCTGATTGTGGAAGCAGCAGCGCATCAGCTTGAGCGCGCCGGCGTTCGACGGGTCGCGCGGCACGACCTCGCGCGCTCCCACCGGCCCGAAGAACCGGCCGACGACGAGGTGGTCGTCGTACGACTCGAGCACGGGGAAGTCGCGCTGCGGGCTCTCCTCCGCGGCAGGGCCGTACGTGTCCTGGCAGGCTCGCTGACGTGCGGGCCCGGGCGCGAGTGACGGGTCCCAGCAGCCGTCTGCGCCGTTCTCGAGCCACCACGGGTCGTCGGGGCCGAGCACTTCGTCTGTAATCTGCACGTAGTCGACCATGCGGTGGTCGAGACGCGGCAGGTCGGGCTGACCACGACGGGCGAGCTCGTCTTGGATCGCGACGGCGCGCTCGCTGCCCACGCGCCAGTCCTCGACGCCGCGCGAGCAGAACTGCCCCTGCGGCTGCGACAGCGTGAGCGTCTGGTAGGCGTCGGTCGTCGAGATCGACGCCGCGATGCCGTCGAAGCGAGGCAGCTGGCCCTCCCACGACACCGTCCAGTCCTGGTCGATGTGCACGTCGGGCACGTCGAGCGAGAAGCGCACGCCCACGTCTTGCGTGGTCGGCGCGGCCGACTTGAGCGCGGTGGGGCGCAGGCGCGGGGTCGACTCGCTGCCGGGGCCCGAGATCGCGAGCGGCGCCGAGGCAGACGCGATCTGGGGCTGCGCGAGCAGGAAGGGCGCGTGGTTTCCGCCCGCGGGATCGTCCTTGAGCAAGAACGCCGAGCGCATGCGGTGCGGCGCGCTCACGGGGAAGAACGCCTCGTCGGTGACGCCGTCGGCGCCGGTGGGGAGCCGGATCGGATCGAGGGGATCGGGGCCCGCGGTGGGCGCGGGCGCGAGCTGCTCCTCGCCGCCGAGGTCCTTGGGCCGGCGACACGGGGCGTCCCAGTCGTCGACGTCGATCGTGACGACCTGCCCGTTGGCCAGCGCCGCGAACGCGAAGATGCCGCGCAGCCGGCTCGGCCCGAGGTTGACCGGGATGTCGGTGAGGCCCGCGCGGTAATACGCGCCCGGCACGGTGAACGGCCCCTGCCCCACTCCGGCCGCGGGGCTCGGGTTGCAGAGCAGGCCGCTCGGCGCGCTCGCCAGCGGCACGTTCGCCACCTGCGTCAGCGGGAAGTCGTGGCGCGCGAAGGTGACCGCGACGACCGGCGACACGAACGCCAGGCGATCGGGCGGCTGGAACGGGTTGAGCTCGGGGTACGGCAACACGAGCGGCGAGCGAGGTTGGTCGCTCGGGCGCGTGATGTCGTAGACCATCAAGCTGCCGTCCTTCTTGTCGATCGCGTAGAGGTACTTCTTGTAGTCGCGCGTGGTCGGCCCGACCGCCAACCCGCGGACCGACACGGGGCGCCCGGGCTCGAGCAGGCTCGTCGCCAGGAGCGGCGCGCGCTCGACGGGGGCGTTCGGGTTCGTCGCGTCGACGACGTGGACGATGGAGATGGCGTCGTCGGACACGTAGAGCGTCTGGCCGTCGCGCGCGATCGCGACCGCGCGCGGAGGATCGAGCGGTCCGAGATCGAGCGGGATGTCGGCGGGAGGCGCGCCGGCCTCGGCGAGCGGCGTGCACGCGCGCGCGGCCGGCACAGGAGCGGCGTCTGCGCCCGCGTCGGTCGCGCCCGCGTCGGTCGGCACCGGCGCCGGCGCGGTGGTGTCGCAGCACGGTGGCAAGCCGCAGCTGAGCGCGGGGTCGGGACGGCGGCATCGCAGGTCGACGCCCGCGTCGTCGTACGCGATACCGTCCTCCCACGCCTCGCCGCGACGGAACGTGGCCGGCAGCGCCGCCGAGCCGCTCAGCTCGATCGCCGAGCGCACGGCCATGACCTCCTGACACGCCGGGAGAGCACCAGGGGCGATGCTCGGGCCGGGGTCGGTCTGGACGCGAGCGCCTCGCAAGAAGGGCGCGGGGTCGAGCAGCAGGAGCTTCGCGCTCGCGCGCCGATCGCCGCCGAGAATGACGGCGATGTCATACTCCTGACCACTTTCTGCTACCCCGGCGTCGGCGGCGGGAGCGGGGGTGGCCGCGTCGGGTGCGCCTGCCTCGCCCGCGTCCGGCGGTGCCCCCGCGTCGAGCTGGATGGGCGCGGCGGTGCGGCGGGGCACGATCGCCATCGCGACCGGGTTCTGCGGCAGCGCGCAGGCCGGGAGCGACGCGAGCGTGAGCGGACCGTCGGGATCGGGCGGGAAGCCGGGCGTGTCGCCGAGCAGACGCGTGCTGGGCACGCCGTAGATGGCGGCCTTGTTGGGCTCGGCCGCCGAGACGAAGACCATCTTGCCGTCGGGCGCGGCCGCGACGTCGGTGGGCTGCGCGCCCACGGGGACGAAGTTGATGCCCGGCGTCGCGCGCGTCTGGTCGACCAGGCGCCCCGCCGAGAGGTCGACGACGGCGAGCTCGCCGCGCGTCGTCTGGGTCACGAGCGCGAACAGCTGGTTCTGCAAGAACTCGCCGTTGGCGCCCGGCGGCACGGGCGCGCACTCCTCTTGCGGGAGCGGGACGGGCCGCGAAGCCACGAGGAAGCCAGGCCTCGCGGGGTCGGGCTCGTAGAGCCGGAGGCAGACGACGTCCATCTTCTCGGCGCGCTCGAACGTGCGCACCGGCGTGGGGGTGGGCGCCTGCGAGCAGGCCGTCACGTTGACGCCGATGGCGCCCGAGAGGCCGAGCGCCACGCCGAGGAGGGCGGCGAAGCGGGAGCGGGGGGTCATTCTGAGCCCTTCGGGAGCGTCGGCGCGCCGAGCGTGAACACGATGCGCTCGTAGGTGGACTTGTCGGGCCGCGCGTTGTCGAGGTCGATGACCTGGATGAACGAGTTGGTGAAGCTCGCGAGGTAGGCGAAGCGGTACCTGCGCAGCCCCTTGCCCGGCTCGCGCGCGTCGTCGAACGCCACCTGCTTGTGGGTCGCCACGTCTTCCATGTCGAACGGGTCGAACGCCATGGCGAACGGCCCGGAGCCCGTGCGGAACGACGTCTCGACGGTCGCGGCGTCGGGGTCGTAGACGAACACGGTCGCCGAGTCGAAGCACACGATGAAGACGCGGAGCGCGTACGCGCCGTCGGGATCGACGACGGGCGCGAGGAAGACCTTGGACGGGCCCGTCGAGAGAGGCACCGACGAATGGATCGTGAGCCGATCGGCGTCGTACGCGCCGTCGACGCCGTCGGCCGCGCCGATGTCGCCGACGAGCAGCGCGGCCGGGCTGCGGTTGGCGATGAACACGCGCGCGGGCTTGCGCGCGCACGCGGCGACGTCGCGATCGACGTCGTCTTGCGTCCGGTTGGCGCCAGGGTCCACGGGCCTGACGCGGGCCTTGCACGCGATGCGCGGCGTGGGATCGATCGCGATGCCGCGCGAGTCGGTGCCGCCGGCGCTCACCGTGATGGGGAACCCCGCCTCGCGCGTGAGGAACGGCCGACTCAGCGACGACGGCACGCCGCCAGACTCGTCGGCGTAGTGCCGGAGCAGCTGGACCTCGGGCGCCACGCGCGTCGTCTCGAGGAACGCGGGCCGCGGGAGCACCCGCGTGCAGCCCGTCGCGCCCGCCGGGCACGCGATGTACGCGTCCCGATCGTGCGGGATGGCCGCGACCCCGACGCCCCCGAACGGCACGCCGTCGAGGATGTACTGGATGGCGGGCGGCCTGGGCGGCAGCGTGCGCGAGAGGCCCGTGCGAAAGAGGCTCGCGCGCGTCTCGGTCTGGTGCGTCATGACGATCGACTCGCCATCCTCGCTGATCGCCATCCCGAACGGCTCGCCCGGCATGGTCAGCCCGCGCGTGTTGCCCTCTTCGGCCGGGTTGGCTCCCGCCGAGTGCGCGGCGTCGCACCGACCGGAGCCGTCGATGCCGCAGCCGATGTCGAACGGCGCGTACGGCGCGTTGCGATCCTCGGGCGGGACCGAGGCGGCCGTGTCGCGAGAGACGTCGGCCCACAGCAACGATGCGTTGCCGCGCAGGGGCACGAAGAGGCGATCCGTGCCGAAATCGACCGCGGGCGGGTCGGCTTGGCCCGGGACCTTGGGCGTGCTCGGCACGAGCTTCTGCGGCAGCTCGGAGAGGCGCATGTCGGTGGCGAACGCGCCGATGACGGCGGTGCGGCGGACGAAGAACGTCGAGTCGACCGGCGGCGCGCACGTCTCGCCGAGAGGCTGACGCTTCCCGGAGCCGTCGTCGCGGTAGACGGGCGGCTCGCCGGGGCACGGGTTCACGCGGGTGTCGCCCGGCCGGATCAACTTGAGGTTGGGGTTGGTCGGGTCCTCGATCGTGAGCAGCGTGTGCCGCCGGATGAGCCGCAGGTCGTACGACTGGATCGTCCCGCCGCTGAACTGCAGGTCGAAGTTCGAGTTGACGACGTAGAGGACGCTGCCCCCGTGCGAGACCTGCAGGCCCACCGGGAAGTACAACGACTCCCGCGGCGGGGCGAGCCCGTCACCGGTGGAGTAACAATCGACGAAGGAGCCCGCGCCGATGGTGAGGGCGAGCAACGCCGCTCGCACTCCGCGCGGGCCGATAAGCACGGCCATCGCGGCGGGAGCCTAGTACCGAGCGTCCGGGATTTCCACGGGCATCTCAGGGGCCCGTCCCGGACTCAGAGCTCGACGATGATTACGCCCCTCTCGGCCTCTTCCGGCTCCTCCTTGTTACGGCGGGGCGGCGGGACGACACGGGGAATCTCCAGCTGCGGCTGCTCGTAGCGCTGCTGCAGCTCCTCTTCGCGCTTCCGGATTTGCTCGATGATGAACGGAGGGAGCAAGGCGGCCTCCTTTTCAAGCGTGGCCCGACGACCGTTTTGGGACGAAAAAAGACCTCACATGGAAGCTAGCAACGACCCGAGGGGGGTCAAGTAGCCGGCAGGTCGAGCTCAGCCGCTCGCGAGCTAAGTCCATGAAAGTCCGAGGGCCGACATGCGCTCCTCGGGTGGTAGAGTGAGCGAGATGGGACGGGCCGTGAGGGTGGCGCGCGCGATGTGGACGGCGCTCGTCGTCGCGGGCGTGCTGTCGTTCGCCGGCATCGCGCTCGGCGCGCCGTTCGATCTCTCGGGCAACGACTGGGAGGGGTGCGGCGCGCTCGTGCAGCTCGCCAAATCGGACCTCGGCGCGCGCCGGGTGATCGCGACCTCGCAGATCGACTTCCAGCAGCTGCGCCCCGACGACGGTCTCGTCTTGCTCTATCCAGAGAAGAACCTCGACGTCGACGCGCTCACGAAGTTCATGCACGCGGGCGGTCGGGTCATCCTGCTCGATGACTTCGGGCGCGGCGAGGGCCTCTTGCGCCACTTCGGCATGCGCCGCGTGCCGCTCCCCAAGCAGCCGATCGAGTCGCTGCGCAAGAACCCTCAGCTCGCGCTCGCCGAGCCGGCCTCGGCGCACCCGGTCGTGCTCGAGGTGGGGCGCGTCGTGACGAACCACGCGACCGGTCTCGCGCACCCCGACCTGTCGCCCGTGCTCAAGATCCGCGCGCAGGGCGAGCCGGACGTGTACGTCGCCGTGGCGGGCGCGGTCGGCCGCGGACGGCTGCTCGCCGTGGGCGATCCGTCGATCGTGATGAACTCGATGCTGCGCTACTCGGGCAACAAGGCGTTCGCGCGGGCCCTGCTCAAGTACGCGGTGGACCAGGACACGTGGGGAAAGCGCGGCGGACGCCTCTTTCTCGCGTCGGGCGCGTTCGACCAGAAGGGCACGTTCGGCGACGACGACAGCACCCTCGCCGACGCGCTCCACGCGCTGCGCGACGCCATCTCGACCGCCCGCCGCGAAGGGCTACCTCCCAGCATCGCCTACGCCGCGGCGATCGCCGTCGGGCTCGCGCTCGTCGTGTGGGTCGGCGCGCGGGCGGGCAAGCTGCACCGCCCGATGTCGCCCCGGTTCGCGCGGCGCACGCCCACCGTGGCGCAGGGGGGCCTCGCGGGGCACGCCGCGGTGCTCGCCGCGCCGCAGACGTCCCGCGTGCTCGCGGTCCTCGAGCTCAAGGCGGCCCTCGAAGAGGAGCTCTGCGCGCTCCTCGGGCTCGAAAAAACGCCCGCCCACGATCGCCTCCTCGCCGAGATCGCCGAGAAGAGCGTCCTCGACGCAGAAGGCCTGCACACGCTGCGGCGCCTTCTGCTACGAATGTCGACCGTCGAGACGATGGTGGTGTTTCAGCGCAGCGGCGGGATGGCGCAGGGCGTTCGTGACGCCGAGGTGCTCTCCATCGCAAGCACGGTGCAGGCCGTGCTCGGCGCCGCGCGCGCGCGGGTCGGCGCAAAGGAGCGCGCGTAGGTGAGCGGCACCGCCGTCAACGCAAACGGAAACGCCGCGGCCTCCAACGAGGTCGCCGCGGCCAAGGAGCGCGTCGACGAGCTTCGACGCGAGGTGCAGCGCATCTACATCGGCTCGCCCCGCGCGCTCGACATGATGGTCGTGGCGCTTCTCGCACGCGGCCACGTGCTTCTCGAGGGCGTGCCCGGCGTCGCCAAGACGACGCTCGTGAAGGCCTTCGCGCTCACGCTCGGGTGCTCGTCCCGACGCATCCAGTTCACGCCCGACCTGCTCCCGGCCGACATCACGGGCACGTACGTGCTCTCGCCCCGCGACGGCACGTTCGCGCTGCGCGCCGGCCCCGTGTTCGCGAACGTCGTCCTCGCCGACGAGATCAACCGCGCGCCCGCGAAGACGCAGTCGGCGCTGCTCGAGGCGATGCAAGAGCGTCAGGTCACCATCGAGGGCGATCGCTTCGAGCTGCCGCTCCCGTTCCTCGTGCTCGCCACGCAGAACCCGATCGACCTCGAGGGCACATACCCGCTGCCCGAGGCGCAGATCGACCGCTTCCTCGTGCGCGTGCCCATGGGCTATCCCAGCGCACGCGAAGAGGCGCAGATGCTCCGCACGCACGGCATCGAGCCCCCCGTCGTGCGGCCGGTGCTCAACCCGCAAGACGTCGTCGCCCTGCAGACCATCTGCGGGCGCATCCACGTCGACGACGATCTCCACGACTACGCGGTGGGGCTCACCACGTTCACGCGCGGCCACACCAAGGTCGCCCTGGGCGCGAGCCCGCGCGCGTCGCTGGGCCTGCTCCAGGCGGCCAAAGCCTGGGCCCTCGTCAACGGTCGAAACTACGTGGTGCCCGACGATCTGCGCGCCGTCGCCTCCCCCGTGCTCGCGCACCGCCTCGTGCTCGTGGCCGACTCCGAGGGCGACAACCGCGAACGCGAGCAGGTGATCGAAGAGGCCCTCACCAAGGTCGGCTATCGCCGCGGCTTCCGAGCCGTCTGACGGCTCGCGATGCAGCTCCACCCGACGCGCGCCACCTTCCAGGTCGCCCTCGCGGGGGCCGCCATGGTCACCGTCGGGGTCGCCGCCAAGGTCGCGCCCGTCGTCGCGTTCGGCGGCGCGATGCTCCTCGCCGTCGTGCTCGGGCGCGCGCTCGCCCTCGGCACCGTGACGCGCATCCGCAGCTCGGGCTTCGAGATGGTGTGGTCGTCGTCGCGGCGCGTCTCGCGTACCAGCCGCGACGTGGAGATCGAGCTCGTCGGCGAGCTGCGCAACCGCGGCTTCGACGACGCGCGCGGCGTCAACCTGCGGCCCGTGGCGTCGAGCATGCTCGACGTGCGGGTGGTCCCCGAGACGATCGACCTTCCCGCGGCGTCGAAGGTGCGCTTCTCGCTCTTCGTGCGCGCGCGCCGCATCGGTCGTTGGGGAGTGCACGGCGTGGCGCTCGAGGTGCGCGGCACGCCCATCGGCGGCGACGGCCTGTACGAGGTCCCGCTCATGTTCGCCAACCCGCACGGCGTCGAGGTGCTGCCGCAGAGCATCGTGGCGCTGCTCGATCGACCGCGAGGCGGGCGCTCGCGGCGCGCGGCAGAGGTGGGACACGCCGCGCCGCTGCCGGGTGAGGGAGATCAGCTCCGAGAGATCCGTGAGCACGTGCCGGGAGATCCGTTCAAGCGCATCGCGTGGAAGGCGAGCGCGCGGCGCGGGCAGCTGCTGGTGCGCGAGATGGAGCGCGAAGAGCGCGACGTGGTGTGGCTCTTCCTCGACGCGTCCGTCGAGCTGTGGGCCGGTCGCGAAGGGAGCGCCCCTCTGGACGTCGCCACCGAAGAGCTCGCGGCCATCGCGTCGAGGCACCTCGCCCGCGGCGACGACGTGGGCCTGTGCGTGTACGCGTCGCGCATCCGCAGCTGGATCCCGCCCGCGGCAGGGCCCGGGCACATCGGAAAGATCTGCGCAGCGCTCGCGAGCGCCGTCAGCATGGTCGACGCCGACCGCAGCGAGTGCGAGGAGCCCGAGGTCGCCGCGCGCGTGCTCGAGCACCTGCGGCCGCTCGATCCGCGCGGGCTCGCCGACGTGGGCCGCTCCGACCTCGACGGCCTCGCCAAGCGCGCCGACGCCATGAAGAGCCGCGCGCCGTTCGCCCCGCGCCTGCCCCTCGCGCCCACCCCGCGGGAGCAGCGCCTACGGCACTACCTCGCGTCGTTCGGCATCGAGCTGCCGCCGCGCATCGACGGCGAGCGCGACAAGGCCGAGGCGACGCTCGGGCAGATCCTCGAGCGCGTCGTGCAAGACAAGAAGAAGCGCCCCAGCGTGATCCACGTGTGGGCGCCCGCGCCGACGGCGGGCCCGGCGGTCGAGCGCTCGGTGCGCAAGCTCCGCGCGCGACGCATCGAGGTGCGGTGGACGATGCCGTCGTTCGAGCCGGGCCTCGCAGGCGGGGCGGCCGTGAGCGAGGTCGAGCGCGTGGTGCTCGACGCGGTGCGCGCACGCGTGGCGATCGCCCAGGGCCGCGCGCGCAAGCAGATGCGCCCCATGGGCGTGCACTGGAGCCGTCCCCGCCGAGCCGCCAAGCCGCGCGGTCGGGGCGCCGCGTGACGAGCGCCTTCCTCGACGCGCGCGCGCAGCTCCGTCGCGCAGGCCTGCGACCCAAGCGCTCGTTCGGCCAGAACTTCCTCGTGGCGCCCCACGTGCTCGACAAGATCGCGCGCGCGTGCGTGCCCGACGCCGAGACCGCGCGGGCGCACGTGATCGAGCTCGGCGCAGGGCTCGGCGCGCTCACGCGGGCGCTGGTCGATCGGGCCGCGCACGTGACCGCGATCGAGCGCGATCGGGACCTCGTCCCACCGCTGCGCGAGGACCTCGCCGCGTTCATCGACGACGGGCGCCTCGAGGTGATCGAGGGAGACGCCCAGACAGCCGCCTTCGACGCGCTCTTCGCCGGCGCTCCCGCGGGCGCTCCGCGCGTCGTGTGCGGCAACCTCCCGTACCAGATCACGGGCAAGCTCATCGAGAGCGCGGTGCAACAGAGCGCGTTCGTCGACCGCGCGGTCTTCATGGTGCAGCTCGAGGTGGCCGAGCGCCTCGTCGCGGCGCCGGGCAGCAAGACCTTCGGCGCGCTCACCGTGTTCACCTCGGCCGCGTTCGACGTGCGCCGGCTGCTCGAGGTCTCGCGCGGCAACTTTCACCCTCCGCCCGACGTCACGAGCGCGGTGGTCGTGCTCGACGCGCGGCGCCCCCCGCGGGCGCTCGAGACCCCGACGTTTCGTGCCTGCGTGCGCGCCGCCTTCGGGCAGCGGCGCAAGACGCTGCGCAACGCGTGGTCTCAGCTCGCGCCGGTCGACGCGCTCGAGGCCGCGGCCGCGCACGCGGGCGTCTCTCTCGCTGCGCGCGGAGAGACGCTCGACGTCGAGGACTTCGCGCGGATGGCCGAGGCCCTCGAGGTCACTGATCGTAGCTCGCGCCCAGCGCCGTGAGCGCCTTGAGCGCGTCCTTGCGGTCGGGCGCGGTGGGCGGCGCGAGATCGAGGTAGAGCTTGTACGCGTCGACGGCCTCTTTGGTCGCGCCGACGGCCTGGTGCGCTTCGCCCGACTCGAACGCCGCCGTCACGAGCCACCCCGGTCGCGGCTGCGCGCCTTGCGCCTCCTTGACCGCATAGGCCAGGTGCGGCGCGGCGTCCGAGGCGCGCTTGGCGTCCATGAGCAGCTTGCCGTATCGAAAGCGCCAGTACGGGGGCTTGTCGTCGGCGCCGATCGCCTTGGCCCACTCGGCGAGCGCGGCCGCGCGATCGTTCTTGTCCTCGTAGCACTCGGCCAGCGTCGCGTGCGCCTCGTGCCGGTTGGGCTTGAGGTCGAGCGCGCGCTTGAGGTCGCGGATGGCGTCGTTGACGGCGCCCTCGCGGCGCGCGACGACGCCGCGCTGCCAGTACCCGTCGGCGAGCAGCTTGTCGAGCTGGAGCGCGCGATCGATGTGCGTGCGCGCGAGCCCCAGCTGGGCCGGGCTCGCCTCGTTGGCGGCCCACGCGACGTAGAGGTGGTACTCGGCGCGGTTGGGATCGAGGTCGACGGCGCGCTTGAGAAAGCGTGTGGCGCTCGCGGCCTCGAGGCCTCCCTGCTTGAGGTAGGCGCGTCCGAGGAAGTGGTTGGCCTCGGCGCTGTTCGGACGCTGCTCGAGCACCTTCTTGAGCAGCGGGAACGCGTCCTTGACGCGATCGATGGCCACGTACGCGGCCCCGACGCGCAGCATGAGGTCGAGGTCGTTGGGCGCGCGCTCGAACGCCCCCTGGAACTGCTCGAGGGCCTTCTTCACGTCGCCCGACTCCTCGAAGAGGATGCCGCGCTCGAGCGCGATGCCGGGGTAGTCCTTGTCGATGGCGACGACCTTGTCGAACTCGGCGGTCGCCATGTCGAGCTTGCGCATCTTTCGGTACGCGACGCCGAGACGGAAGCGCGTGCCGAGGTCGTGCGGGTTCTTCTGCAGCGCCGACTGGTAGTGCCCGATGGCCTCGTCGAAGTGGCCCTGCGCCACGGCGACGTCGCCGAACGCGCGCTGGAGCTGCGCGCTGTCGGGGAGCTTGGAGCGCGCGAGGTCGAGCTTCTCCTGCGCGTCGGTCGTGCGCCCCTGCGCGGCGAGGAACGCGGCATACCCTGCAAATGCCTGGATTGAATCAGGATTTTGCGGATCGACCAGGGTGAGCGCGGCGTCGTAGAGGCGCTCCGCCGCCGACTTGTTGCCGAGGGCCTCTTCGGCCTTGGCGAGCCAGAGCGCGACGGCCATCTCCTTGGGGTACGTCGCGCGCGCCGCGGTGAGCTGGTCCTTGGCCTCCTTGAGGCGCTCGAGCGAGATCTTCGACTTGGCCGATCCGACCAGGGCGTTGAGGTTGTTCGGGTCCTTGCCCACGGCCTCGTCGAAGCGCGTGAGGGCCTCGGAGTACCGGCCGTCGGCGTAGAGGATCTCGCCCTGACCGACGAGGGCCGTGACGTTGCGGCCGTCGATCTTGACGGCCTCCTCGAACGCCGCGCGCGCTTCGCTCGTGCGGTCACGGGCAAAGAGGATCCAGCCCTTGGTCGCGAGCGCTTGGCTGACCTCGCTCGGCCCCTCGACCGCGCGCGCCTGCTCGGTGAGCACGGCGCTGAGGTCGCGCATCGCCGAGACGTCGTCGCGCGTCAGCTCCCAGACGACGGCGGCGCGGAGCGTGAGCGCGCCCGCGTGCCCGGCTGACGCCGCGAGCGTGGCCGCGACGGCCTCCTTGGCCTGCGTCATGTTGCGGGCGAGGAAGTGCGCCCGCGCGAGGCCGAACTGGCTGCGCGCCGTGGAGCTCGTCTGCACGGCCTCTTCGAACAGGGCGATCGCGCCCTTGGCGTCCTTCTGCGCGAGCGCGATCTCGCCTGCGACGAGCGCGGCGTCGCCCGCGGCGCCCGGCCCTGGATCGCGACGCGCAGCCTCGAGCCCGGCGCGCCCCTTGGCGAGATCTCCTTGCGCGGCGTCGCGGGCGGCCCGCGCGAGGCGCAGGTAGTTGACGCTCCCGTCGGCGGGCATGTCGTTGAGCCAGGTGGAGACGCGCGCGGTGCGGTCGGGATCCGGCCCGAAGCGCAGCTCGTTGCTGTACTGGATGAACGCGGCGTAGGCCGAGAGCGGGCGCGACCGAGGGAGCTTCTGGCGCGCGGCAGCGAGCTCGTCGGCAGCGGCGCGCGCCGCCGCGAAGGTGTCGACGGCCATGCGCTCGCGGGCCGCCTGCGCAGCGTCGGTGCCCGCCTTGTCGTACTGCGCGCGGTGGAGTCGATCGCTGATGGCGAGGTGACCGAAGGCTCCGTACGACGTGAACTGCAGCGACGCGCCGCCCACGACGAGCAGCGCGACGGCGATGGCCGCGACCTTGGGCACGCGCAGCGACGGGCCGCTGCCTCGGCGCACGACCCTGCGCGCCGGGCGACCGGCCTGCTTCTCTTCTTCTTGCTGGAGCGAGCCTGCCGAGACCGCGGGGGGCGGCGCGACCACGGGGGACTGATCACCACCGAGGTCGACCTCGCCGAAGCCGAGAGCCCCGCCGCCTCCGCCGCCGAGCGGCGCCGAGCCGCCGCCGAGATCGATCTCGCCGAAGTTCCCGGGCTCGGCCCCTCGGCTCGCTTGCGGGAGGCCCGCGCCGACCACGGGGAGGTCGAACTCGCCGAACGCGCCGCCGCCCGCGTTGGGCAGCAGTCGATCGTCGCCGACGGGCATCGGCATGTGGGCGTTGGCGCCGGGGTTGGCCGGAAGATCGTTCTGGACGAGCGGGAGGTCGATCTCACCGAAGCCGCCCGCCGGCATCGGCAGGTTGTTCGCGGGAGCGGGCAGGTTGCCGAAAGCAGGCGCCGGGAGGTTGCCGTACGCCGGCGCAGGGAGGTTGCCGTGCGCTACGGCGGGGAGGTTGCCGTGTGCGGGCGCGGGCAGGTTGCCGTGCGCGGGCGCCGGGAGCCCGTACGCGGGCGCGGGCAGGTTTCCGTGGGCGACCGCGGGCAGGTCGCCGCCGGCGACGATCGGAAGGTCGCCGGGCGCGGCGGCCATGGGGAGGTCGACGCTGCCGAAGGGCGGCGGCGCGGAGGCCACGGGCGACGGAAGATCGATGTCGAAGTTGAACGCGCCACCGGCGGGTGAC
>JAGQJA010000188.1:26114-26533 GCA_020430845.1 Myxococcales bacterium | reverse complement strand
GCCTCGATGCCGCCGACGCCCCACCCGAGCACGCCCAGGCCGTTGACCATCGTCGTGTGCGAGTCGGTGCCGACGAGCGTGTCGGGGTAGGCCGTGAGCTCGCCGTCGCCGCCCGTCATGACGACGCGCGCGAGGAACTCGACGTTCACCTGGTGCACGATGCCGGTGTCCGGCGGCACGGCCTTGAAGTTGCGGAACGCCGACTGCCCCCACTTGAGGAAGCGGTAGCGCTCGTTGTTGCGCGAGAACTCGAGGTCGGCGTTCTCTTCGAGCGCGCCCTTGGTGCCGAAGACGTCGACCTGCACCGAGTGGTCGATGACGAGCTCGACCGGCTGCAAGGGATTGATCTTGTTCGGGTCTCCGCCGAGCGCCTTCATCGCGTCGCGCATGGCGGCGAGGTCGACGACGGCGGGCACGCC
>JAGQJA010000188.1:0-25974 GCA_020430845.1 Myxococcales bacterium | reverse complement strand
CACCTTGTGCGCGAAGGGCAGGCGCTTGGCCCCTGGATGCGCCGCGTAGACGGCGTCGAGCTTGTGGTACGCGTACTTGGCGCCGGAGACTTCGAGGGTGGCCTTGCTGCCGAAGGAGTTCTTGGACATGAGGCGCGTACTGTGGACAAAACGCGCCGCGGACACAAGGCTCGACGCCGGCGCTACTTGGGGCAGGGCGCCGGATCGGGGCACACGCCGACGGACGGGCGCGGGAACGTCTCGTTGCACCGCGCGACGTTGGTGAACGTGTTCGTCGCGAGAAAGTCGATCGGGTCGCCCGTCCAGCCGCGCACGATGCCGGCCGAGGCGCTCGTGTCGATCGTGGTGTTGGTGACGAAGGCCGAGCTGGGCTTGCCGCCGAGGACGAGCACCGCGCCCTCACTCCCGAACCCGGGCACGCCGGGGCTGGGGCAGTCGAAGCTCGACGCCTGCGACGGCCCGCCCGCGTATTGGACCTTGGCGTTGGAGATCTTGCTGCGCGGGTCGGGCCTGCGGCCGAAGACGATGCCGACCCAGTCGCCCGCTGCGGGCGTCGCCGCGGCCGACGTGAAGACGATGGGCGCGTCGGCCGTCCCCTGCGCGACGAGCGCGCCCGTGGCCGGATCGTTCGTCGTCGATGTGTCGACGACCAGGCGCGCGTCCTTGGCGAAGCGCAACGTGACGCCCGGCTCGATGGTGAGCGCGGGGGTGCTGGGCCCTTGCACGCGGAACGAGACGCCGCCCTCGGACCCGCCGATGCGGTACGGCACGCCGCGCGCGCGCATCGTCGTGTCTTCTTGGATGTCGTCGCGCCCGCCGTTCGCCGGCAGGTGGATCTCGTCGATCGCGTTGCCCGTGTACGTGCCCGAAGGCACCGTCCCGACGGCCCTGCCCCAGACCTGCATGGGGAACGACGCGCCGCCGGTGACGCGGAGGTCGGTCGAGCCCGGCGCGAACGCTCCGCCCTCGCGCAGCCAGATGCCGAGTGATTTCGAGCCTTTGAGCGTGACGTGATCGGCGCGAAAGATCGGCTGCGGGGCGAGGTCCTGATCGCCGCGGATGTCGAGCATCGCGGCCTGCGTCAGCCGCCCGCCGTTGGGATCGCCGCCGCCCTCGACCGTGACGTACGAGAAGCGGACCTCGGCGCCCTTGCGCGCCTCGATCGTGGTGAAGCCCTTGGCCGGGTCCTCGGGGCCGATGGTGATGGGCGTGTCCGCCGCGCCCTCGGCGACGAGCTTGCCTTGCACGAGCACGCCGACCGACGGCGCGATCGTGACGACGGCGCACGGCTCGAGCGTGAGGGTCGTGCCCGCGGCGATCGTGATCGCCGCCGTGATCCGATGCGGGCTGTCTGCGGCAGACCACGTCTCGTTGCCGGTCGGCGCGGCCGCGTGGGTCGTGCCGGGCCCCGAGGGGGTCGCGCAGCGTGAGGGCACCTCGCCGGCGTCGGGCGTCGTGGTGGTGGGCGTCGCAGGAGTCGTGGTGGAGTCGTCACATGCCGACACCGGCAGGATCGCGGTCACGAGCCCAAGCGTGGCGAGCGCCACGCGGCGAGAAAGAGAAAGCATGTCGGTGCCTCGGTCGTGTGGAGATCAGAAAACGGGGTGGCAGCTCGCGCCGTCGGTCGTCATCGCCGTGTCGACCGGCGGCTCCTTGGTGAGGTCGAGCAGGCGCAGGTTCCGCGCGGCGCCGTTGCGCACGCAATAGACGATGTAGTTGCCGTCCGGAGAGAGCGCGCCGTCGACGACCGACTGGTCCGCAGCGCCTTTGACGATCTCGACGACCGACTTGTTCTGGAGGACGAACGCGTAGAGCGAGCTGGGGGCCCCGCCTGTGTTCTTGGGATACGCGCTGAAGAGAAAGAGGCTCCCGTCGGCGGCCCACCGAGGCTGCTCGTAGTTGACGCTGAGCCCGCCGAACCCACCGAGCAGCTCCGTCTTGCCATCGGCGGCGACGAGCACGAAGCCTTCGTCGGCCGGTGTCTGGGGGCAGATGTCCTGGATGAGCATCAAGCGGCCTGTCGCAGGGTCGACCGAAGGCACCGACGCGATGGAGCACGCGGCCGGCGTGTCGAGCAGCGTCGGGGGCGCGGAGCCCGCAGCCGTGGGGACGGCCCACGTGCGCGTGATGCCGGGCTGGCTGACCGTGCCCTCACCGTACGTGTAGAAGACGGCCCGTCCGTCGGCGCTGAACGCGGGGGTCCGCACGTCGATGCGGTACCCGGGCGTGCCGAGCTGCGGGTTCTTGAACACGGGCGTCAGCCGGGCGAAGTCCTTGCCCTCCGTGTCGAACGTCCAGATGCGACGCGTCGCGATCAGCGTCGCCGTGTCGGCGCTGGTCGGTCCGTAGAGCGACGAGATGGCGATGCGCGTCCGATCCTTGGAGAGCGTGTGGCCCGCCATGTCCCATCCGGGCGAGCCGTCCCCCGTGAGGTCGGTGACGGTGCGCTCGGCGCCGCTCTTCAGGTCGCGCGCGATGAGCCAGTCGCGGTCCGTCGCGACGGCGCGGGCATAGAGGAACGTCGTGGTGGGGAGAGGCGGCCCCGACGTCCCGGGAGTCCCGCCCGACGCGGATCCGTCCGTCCCGCCGTCCGCGCCCGCGCCGCCTGAGCTCGCGCCGGGCCCGCCGCTCGACGAGCTGCTCGAGCTGCACGCGAAGGCGACCGCGCTCGCCGCGACGAAGCCGACGAGGCGAACGAAGATCGATGACGACACGAACCGATGGGCCGTGCGGCCCGCGGGGGACTGCATCGGCTCGACGCTAGCTGCGCGCGTGGACGCGGGCACGAGGCGTGGCGCGGCGGTGAAACGGTTTGGCGCGCCTCCGCTCGCGCGGGCTCCGGGACACGGATAGCCTGTGATTGCGACGGCGCGAGACGAAGACCATGGCTGGTTCCACGCGCTTCATCGCTGCCCCGCTCTCCGAGTTCTTCGGAGCGCCTGCCTGGCGCTACGTCGTGCACCCGTCGTTCTGCTACTGGCAGGCGGAGCGGCGAGTGTTCGGCACCATCATCTGGGGCCGCCCGAACGAGGCCGACGTCGTGCAGATGTGCGCCGCGCACGAGGTCGGCGCCGATCCGCTCTTCCGAGGTCACACCTCGCTCGTCGACGTGCGCGCCCTCGAGTCCGTCGACCTCCTGGCGTTCAAGAGCTTGCTCGCGTACGTCCAGAAGCGCCGCGACGCCTGGTCGCCCAACGTCGCGCGGCAGGCCGTGCTGCACAGCGGAGGTTTCGCGCACGCGACCGTCGTCGGGATGTTCCAGTTCTTGCGACCACGCCACCCCGTGTTCTTCTGCGACGAGCCGAACGCCGCCTACGCGGCCGTGGGCGCGAGCGACGAGCAAGGCGAGCTCGAGGCGCTGCGCGAGTCCCTGCTCGGCGTGCCCGGCATCGTGCGCCGCGTCCACGCCGCGTTCGACTCGCTCCCGCCGCGCGCAGGCATCGACGCCGTGGCGAAGAGCATGGGCATGAGCGTGCGCTCACTGCAGCGCCACCTCACCATCGTGGGCACGTCTCTGCAGCAGGAGCGACAGCGCCACGTGCTGCGCGCCAGTGAGCAGCTGCTCGAGGCCACCGACCTCGACCTCGACGCGATCGCGGCGCACGTCGGCGCGGCGTCCGCGACGCACCTCATCGCGCTCTTCCGCCGCCACCACCAGACGACACCGGGCGAGTTCCGAGACGCGCGGCGACCGCCGGTGACCGAGCCGCCCAAGCCCGCGGGCCCCCCCCCGAGGCCGAGACCGCGTCGCTCGCTCTGAGCGACGAGGAGCCCTCGCGGTCAGCGCGCGCGGATGGCGTCGGGGATCTGGCGAACCGCGCCGCGAACGGCCACGCGCACGATGGCGTCGCGCACGCTCGGCGTCCGCGCGGCGGCCGGGGAGCTCGCGCTGCCTTGGAGGATCGCGAGCATCGTGCCGCGCCGCGCGTCGCGCAGCGTCGCGTTCACGTTGCACGTCGCGCCGTCGAGGCGCACGGCGACAGACAGCACGAGGGGGCGCTTGGCCCCACGGAGCGCGCCGGCGTCGAGCAAACCCAGCTCGTACTGCACGTAGTCGCGCACAGTATCGCCGCGCACGCCCGCCGCGCGGGCGACCTCGAGCTCGCCGAGGCGAACGGTCGTCGGGGGGTCCGCCGAAGCGCTCGACGGCACGGCGCACGCCGCCACGATCGAGATGGCTCCGAGACGCCCCGCCCAGGTCCCTTGCCGCTTCCCCATGGTGCCCAAGAGACCGCGCCCGGCCCGCCCCGGCCAACAAACTGGCGGGGGGCGCCCTCTCGGCCGTGCCGTGGTAAGGTCCGCGCGCGCGCCGAGCAGAACGGGCGCGCCTACGGAGAGGTCGACATGAAGGTTTCCCATTCGCTGCTCGTCGCGCTGGTCTCGGGCTCTGTTGCCCTCGGCGCATGCAAGGACAACCCGCCCACGCCTCCCCCCGCGCCCAGCGCGAGCGCGGCCCCCCTCGCGGCGTCGATCGCCGCGCCCTCGGCGTCCGTCGCGGCCGAAGCGGCCGACGCCGCAGCCCCTGCGCCCGCCGCCGACAACGGGCAGAAGCACGGACACGGCCTCCGCGGCGGCCCCGCGGGCATGTTCTTCCGCGCGGCCAAGGACCTCGAGCTCGACGCCGACCAGAAGACGAAGGTCGACGCGCTCCGCGAGCAGCTCAAGGGCGAGGACGAGATCAAGAAGGACGTGCAGGAGATGCACGCGGATCTCATCGCAGGCGTGAAGGAGGGCAAGCTCGACGCCGCGAAGATGGACGCCCACTTCGCGACCGCGGCCAAGGAGATGCAGGCGCGCCACGAGAAGCAGGCCGCGGCCCTCAACGATCTGCACGCCGCGCTCAAGGAGCCCCAGCGCAAGGCGCTCGTCGCGGCGATCAAGAGCAAGATGGCCGAGCACGGCGGCATCGGCGGTCACGGCGGGCGTGGCCACGGCGGCCACGGCAAGAAGGAGGGCGACGTCAAGAAGCCCGACAACGCCAAGCGCGTCGAAAGGCTCACCAAGAGCCTCGAGCTCGACGCCGATCAGACCAAGAAAGTGACCGAGATGCTCGCCAAGGCGCCCAAGCCGGGCGACGCGCGCGCCGACTACAAGAAGAAGCTCGACGCCCTCTTCGTGGCCTTCGAGAAGCCGAAGTTCGACGCCAAGACGCTCGAGGCGTTCAAGGTCGACACGGGCAAGGCGGTCGGCCCCATGAAGAAGCACGTCGACTTCTTGGGCAAGCTGCTCCCCATCCTCAAGCCCGAGCAGCGCACCAAGCTCGCCGACGCTCTCGACAAGAGCAAGGACCACCGTGGTCGTCAGCCCTCCGAGGAGGCCGACGACGACATCGGGTGGGTGCTCGAGCGCCTCGGCCACGGCGATGCGCCGGCCGACGCTCCGGCCAAGTGATTCGCGGGTAGCCGCAGGGTTCGCGGTCGCCGTTCACGGCGGCGGAAAAGCAACGATAGGAGACGGGACATGGGCAAGACGCTTCTGGAACAGCTCAAGGAGATGACCGTCGTGGTCGCCGACACGGGGGACATCGACTCCATCGAGAAGTTCAAGCCGCGCGACGCGACCACGAACCCGTCTCTCATCACGGCCGCCGCGGGCATGCCCAAGTACCAGAAGATCGTCGACGACGCGCTCACCTGGGCCAGAGACCAGGGCAAGGGCGAGACCGACGCCGCGATCGTCAAGCGCGCGGTCGACCGGCTCAGCGTCGAGTTCGGCCTGCGCATCCTGCAGATCGTTCCGGGCCGCGTCTCGACCGAGGTCGACGCGCGGCTGTCGTACGACACGCTCGGCTCCGTCGAGAAGGCGCGCACGCTCATCAAGATGTACGAGGCCGCGGGCGCGTCCAAGGATCGTATCCTCATCAAGATCGCGTCGACGTGGGAGGGCATCCGCGCCGCCGAGATCCTCGAGCGCGAGGGCATCCACTGCAACCTCACGCTCCTCTTCGGCATGCACCAGGCGGTCGCCTGCGCCGACGCCAAGGTCACGCTCATCTCGCCTTTCGTCGGCCGCATCCTCGACTGGTACAAGAAGTCGACCGGGCGCGACGCCTACGCTCCGCACGAGGATCCGGGCGTCGTCAGCGTGACGGCCATCTACAACTACTACAAGCGCCACGGGCACAAGACCGAGGTCATGGGCGCGAGCTTCCGCAACACGGGCGAGATCACCGAGCTCGCGGGCTGCGACCTCCTCACCATCGCGCCGAGCCTGCTCGCGGAGCTCGACGGCGCGTCGGCCGACCTGCCGCGCAAGCTCGACGCCAAGGCCGCGGCCGCCATGGACATCCCCGCGATCAAGCTCGACGAGGCCGCGTTCCGCAAGGCGCACGCCGACGACAAGATGGCGAACGAGAAGCTCGACGAGGGCATCAAGGGCTTCAGCAAGGCGCTCGAGGCGCTCGAGAAGCAGCTCGGCGAGCGTCTCGCCGTGCTCGGGGGCGCCAAGTCGAACGCGGCGCGCGAGCTCTTCAAGGTCTACGACCTCGACGGCGACGGGTTCATCTCGCGCGAGGAGTGGGCCGGGCGCGACGCGGTGTTCGACGCCCTCGACACGGACCGGGACGGCAAGATCACGCCCGAAGAAATGGCCGCGGGGCTCGGCGCGGCGTTCGTGCTCGACCAGCGCTGATCCGCCTACATTTCGCACATCGCGCCGATTTTCTGTCTGCGCGGCAGAGCTGATAGCCTGAAGGGATGCGCAAGGCTCGCAATCTTCTCGTCCTCGGCTTTGTCTTCGGCGCGTTCGGTGTGGCGTCGGCGTGCTCGAGCAACGGCCGACCCGACCCTGGCAACCTGAGCGGCGAGGCTGGTCCGCCCAACATCGGGACCATCGACGCGGCGGCGTTCAAGGACGCGGCCGAGGACGCGCCTGACGACAGCGGTCTGCCCGCGTCGTGCCGCAACACGATCAAGGATCCGGACGAGAGCGACGTCGACTGCGGCCACGACTGCGCGCCGTGCATCGACGGCAAGGCTTGCGCCGCCAACGACGATTGCGCGGGCGGACAGTGCATCAACTCCGTGTGCACCAGCCCGCTCTGCGTCGACGCCCAGCTGAGCCCCGGCGAGTCCGACGTCGACTGCGGCGGCCCCATCTGTAAGAAGTGCACCATCGGCCGCAAGTGTGTCGGCGGCGGCGACTGCGAGAGCGGCAAGTGCGTCAACGGCGCGTGCGCGTGCCCCGACAACATGACGATCGTGTCGCGCGCGGGCGGCAACGGCGCGTACTGCATCTCGCGCACCGAGGTCACCAAGGGTCAGTACAACCGCTTCATCACGGCGAACCAACCCGTCACCCAGCAAGACGCCACGTGCCTGGCCGTGAACAACAGCTTCATCCCCAGCAAGGGCTGGCCTCCGGCCACGGCGCCCGCGCCCGGTCTGCCGCACAGCATGGGCCTGCCCATCCACTACGTTGACTGGTGCGACGCTGCCGCGTACTGCAAGTGGGCCGGCATGCACCTCTGCGGCAAGATCGGCGGCGGCGGCCTGACGTTCGCCGAGCGCAACGACGCCGCCAAGAGCGCTTGGTACAACGCCTGCTCCGCGCAGGGTCAGAAGGTCTACCCGTACGGCGACGCGTTCGATCCGTTCGTCGAGGGCGTGGGGAGCGTCCGCAAGTGCAACGGCAACGGACGCGGCTTCACGCCGGGCGACGCCGCCCTCTGCGCCGACGCGGGAGGTCTGCAGTGCCCGGGCCTCTTCGGCTACGGCATCAACGACGACGACGGCATCCACCGCGTCGTGGCCTCGGACGACACCGGCGCTGTGGGCACCCCCGACTTCAAGGAGTGCCAGGGCGGCGTCGTCGACCTCTACGGTATGAGCGGCAACGTCGCCGAGTGGGAGGACGCGTGCGAGGGCGGCAAGTGCGCCGTGCGCGGCGGCTCTTACCAGGCGAACAACGATCCGGCCGCGCTCGCGTGCAACGCCGACCGCACCGTCGATCGCGTCCCCGCGACGACCGACGACCTCAAGGACATCGGCTTCCGCTGCTGTCTCTACTGAGCCCGGGCCGACCGCCTCTTTGACGCCCCCTCTCGCGGCGCGTGCGCGCGCGCCGCGGGCTGTCTAGACTGCGCGGCCCGTGAGCTTCCTCGCCGCCGTCCGTACCGCTGCGCTCCCCGCGACATGGTCGCAGGGCGTCAAGCTCGCGCGCGACGGCGCGGTGCTCGTCGAGAAACGCACACCGAGCGAGGTCACCGCGCGCGTCCGCGTGCAGGGCAAGCCCATCGCGCCGACGGTGGTGCTGTACATCGCGGACGAGGAGTGGGCGTGCGACTGCGGCGACCGCGTCGACCCGTGCGCGCACGTGGCGGCGGCCGCCATCACCGCCGACAAACCGCCCGTCGCCGACGCGGCGACCGACGCGCCCGCGGGCCCCGAGCGAGCGCCGGCCTCCGCGGGCCCCGCGCGCGTCGCGTACGACTTCTCACGTCACGCCGGGACGCTCTTCCTCGAGCGCGCGTTGATCTACCCGGACGGACGCGAAGAGCCGCTCACCGAGAGCGTGCTCACCCTCGCGGCGCGCGCCGACGCGCGCGTGGTCCCGACGCACGACGACATCGCCGTCGACCGCCTCGCCGTGGGCTTCGATCGCGGCGTCGTCTTGACCTCCAGGTTGCCCGAGCTGCTGCGCGCCCTCGAAGGCGCGGAGCACGTACGGCTCGACGGGATCCCGATGCGGGCGTCGCGCGAGCCGGTCGCGCCCGACATCGTCGTCGAGGACGGGCCCGAGGGCGGCGTCGTCATCCGCGCGACGAAGCCTGCGAGCGTGCGCGAGGTCGTCGCCGCCGGCATCGTCCGCGTCGACGGGGACGTGCTGCGCCCGCTCGCCGCCACCGAGCTCACAGGTGAGCAGCTCGAGCGCCTCCCCGTCGTGCGCAAGGTCGCCAAGCGCGAGCTGGGCGACGTGGCGACGCGCGTGCTGCCGGGCCTCGAGCGCTACGCGAAGATCGACGTGCGCACGTCGCGCGTGCCGGGGCGACGCGCGCGCATCCGCCCTCGCCTCTCGGTCGAGCTCGACGCCGCCGACGGAGGGCTCTCGGTGCTCCCGCTCATCGTCTACGGCGATCCCCCCGTGGCACGCGTCGACGGCGCGTCACTCACCTTCTTGGGCGCCAAAGGCGATGCCGCGCCAGTACGCGACGAGCCGGCCGAGCGCGAGCTCGTGCACAAGCTGCGCGACGAGATGAACCTGGTGCCCGGTCGACGTGTGCGCTTCGACGGCGCGGAGGCCGCGCGCTTCGTGTCGCGGCTACGCGCGTGGGGGGAGAAGGTGCAAGACCGCGCGCGCGTCTTCGAGGCGAGCGAGCTCGTCCCGCGCGTCACGACGTCGGGTGACACGGTCGAGGTGTGGTTCGAGCAAGACGGAGGCGCGAGCGACGGCCCCGCGGGGCGCGCGACCGCAGCGCAGGTGGTGTGGGCCGCGCGCCAAGGGCTCGACGTGGTGCCCCTCGAAGGTGGCGGCTTCGCGCCGCTCCCGCGCGCGTTCTTGGATCGACACGGCGCCGCGCTCGCCGATCTGCTCGCGGCCACCGGCGCAGACGGGAAGGTCGCGCGCGCGGCGGCGCACGTCGCTGCGCGCTTCTGTGAGGCGCTCGAGCTGCCCACGCCGCCCGCCTTCGCCGAGCTGCGGTCTCTGTTGTCTCGCACGCCGACCGCCGACTCTCCCCTGCCGGCCGATCTGGCAGCCGACCTGCGCCCCTACCAGCGCGAAGGCGTCGCGTGGTTGACGCTCCTGTCCGAGGCCGCGCTCGGAGGCATCCTCGCCGACGACATGGGCCTCGGAAAGACCGTGCAGACCCTCGCCGCCCTCCGCGGACGCGCGCTCGTCGTGTGCCCCACGAGCTTGCTCTTCAACTGGGCGCGAGAGATCGAGCGCTTTCGGCCTTCGCTCCGCGTGTCGCGGTATCACGGCGCGGGCCGCAAGCTCGACGCGACGGCCGACGTCACGCTCACGTCCTACGGGACGCTGCGCGTCGACGTCGAGATGCTCGCGCGCGAGACGTGGGATGCGGTCGTGCTCGACGAGGCGCAGGCGATCAAGAACCCCGACAGCCAGGCGGCACGCGCCGCCTACCAGCTCCGAGCGCGCCTCAAGCTCGCGCTCTCGGGCACGCCCGTCGAGAACCGCCTCGAGGAGCTCTTCAGCCTGATGCACTTCGCCAACCCGGGCCTGCTCGGCGCGCGATCGGACTTCCGCGCGCGGTTCGACGAGCCCATCGCCGCCGGAGACGCCTCTGCCACGGCGCGGCTGAGAGAGATCGTGCGCCCGTTCGTCCTTCGACGCGTCAAGCGCGACGTCGCCCCCGAGCTTCCGCCGCGCACCGAGGACGTCATGTGGGTCGAGCTGTCCGAGGACGAGCGCGCCGCGTACGACACCGTGCGCGCGGCGACCCAGAAGGAGCTCGTCGAGGCGGTCGACGGCGGGCGAGGCGTGCTCGCGGCGCTCGAGGCGCTGCTCCGGCTCCGCCAGGCCGCGTGTCACTCGGGCCTCTTGCCCGGGCGCGAGGCGTCGACGTCGTCGAAGGTCGAGCGCCTCGCCGCGGAGCTCGTCGCGGCCAGTGAGAGCGGTCACAAGGCGCTCGTCTTCTCTCAGTGGACCGGTCTGCTCGATCGCGTCGAGCCCGCGCTCGCCGCGGCGGGCCTCGCGTTCACGCGCCTCGACGGCAGCACGCGCGATCGCGAGGCGGTCGTCGAGCGCTTCCAGTCCGACGGCGGGCCGCCGGTGCTGTTGCTCTCGCTCAAGGCGGGCGGCACCGGCCTCAACCTCACCGCGGCCGATCACGTGTTCTTGCTCGATCCGTGGTGGAACCCGGCGGCCGAAGATCAGGCGGCCGATCGTGCCCACCGCATCGGACAAGACAAGCCCGTCTTCGTGCACCGCCTCGTGGCGCGCGACACGGTCGAAGAGCGCGTGCTCGCTCTGCAAGATCGAAAGCGCGCGCTCGTCGACGCCGCGCTGGGCGACGGAGCCATCGGCACGGCCGTCACGCGCGAAGAGATGCTCGCTCTGCTCGCGTGAGCGCCGGCGCGGTCACTTGCGCGTCGCGACCACGAGACGCTCGCGGATGGCGAACCACGCCTCGTCGCGGTCCTCGAGGCCCGCGTCGTCTGCGCACGGACCGTCCTCGTCGACAGAGAACCCTCTGGCACGGACGAGCCCACCGGCGTCGTCGGGCGTCATGAGCCCTCGCAGCGGCTCTCCGAGCAGGCCGAACGCCGGCGCGACGATCGGCTTGACGATCGCGGGCACGTTGGCGAGGTCCGGGGTTCCGTACGTCATCGCCAGCACGGAGCCCGCCGCCGAGAGCTCCGCGATCACGTCGAGCGACGCCTCGATCGCGCTCGCGGTGAGATACGGGGTCACGCCCTCCCAGATCCACATCGACGGTCGCTCCGCGATCAGGCCCGCCTCGGTGAGGCGCGTCGAGAGCGAGTCGCGCTCGAAGTCGACCGCAACGAAGCGCACCTCGCGCGCGGAGAGCGCGAGACGTCGGGCGCGTCGCACTTTGAACGCCTGCGTCGACGGGTGATCGACCTCGAGCACGACGGCGCTCGCGAGCTCGGGCATCCGCCACGCGCGCGCGTCGAGCCCCGCGCCGAGCACCACGAGCTGCGAGATCCCCGAGCTCATCGCGCGCGCGACGACGCGATCGATCGCCTTCGTACGCCGCGAGAGGTGCCCGACCAAGCCTAGCGACGCGAGGTCGAACAGCCACGGCGAGCGCGCCCCCGCCACCACCGAGAGCATGCGCGAGACCGCGGGCGGCAAGAGTCGGACGGCCACGGGGTCGACCCCGGCGAGCGCGCGCGCGCAGGCGACGATCGTCGCGGTGGCGCTCGGGCGTCCGCTGCGCATGCGCCCCGCCCCCATCGGCGTCAGGGCGCGCCGTCGAGCGTGGCCCGCGCCTCGATCGCGCTCATCTTTCCCTTCGCGTCCTTGTCGACGCGAGAGGCCGCCGCGCTCGGGTCGTGCGTGTAGAACACCCAACCCTTCTCGGCGACGACCCGGTCGAGCAGCGCGCGCTTCTCGTCGATGAGCAGCTCGGGGTAACGGTCGTAGCCCATCGTGATCGGCAGGTGCACCCAGGGTGTTCCGGGAACGAGGTCCCCCAAGAACGTGATGGGCCCGCCTGCCCACCCCTCGACGCGCGTCAGCATGAGCCCGGGCGTGTGACCCTCGGAGTAGCTGAACGAGTACGCGTCGCCGAGCGTGGCGCTGCGATCGCCCTCGACGATCTCGAGACGCCCCGTCTGCTCGAGCAACCCCTGGAGCTCGGGGATGAACGACGCGCGGTCCCGCGCGTGCGGGGCGTTGGCGCGGTCCCACGCACGACGGCTCACCACGTACGACGCGTTGGGGAACGCGAGCTCGAGCGGCTTGCCCTCGGCCCACGGCGTGAGCAGGCCGCCGGAGTGATCGAAGTGCAGGTGCGAGAGCACGATGACGTCGACGTCCTCGGCGGGGACGCCGCGCGCGGCGAGCGACTCGAGCAGCACGTGACGATCTTCTTGCACGCCGAAGCGGTCGCGGAGCTTGGGCTCGAAGAACGCGCCGATGCCGGCCTCGAGCAACACGTTGCGACCCCGCTTACCGTTGGACGGCTCCTTGACGAGCATCGCGCGGCACGCGAGCGAGATGCGGTTCAGCTCGTCGGGCGGGCTCCACTTTGCCCACACCGGCCGCGGACAGTTGCCGTACATGGCGCCCCCGTCGAGGCGCTGCGAGTTACCCGTGACGGAGTAGATACGCATGCCGAGCACCTTGTGACGGTTGGCCGGAGGCCGCAACTGTCACGCGCGGCCGCGCCCTTCAGTAGCAGGCGATGACGCCGCGCTCCACGCCACACTTGCGCTTGCTGCGACACTTCTCGTCGGCGACGTAGGCCTTCTTCGCGCAGCGCAAGATCATCGTGCCGTCGAGCGCGCAGACCAGGTTGCCCTCGGGGGCACAGGGGTCGCCCAGCGACGCGGCCGTGTCGTCGCACTCGATCTTGTCGCCGGTCACCCGGCACCCGAGCGCGCCCTTGCACGGCCCCGACTCGATGAACTTGCCCGAGCGACAGACGAGGGCCGCCTTGGAGTCAGGCGTGCACGCGTGGTCGTCCTCTTCGGAGCACGTGTCTCCCGCCGCCGCGACGCTGTTGTCGCACTTGACCACCCGCTGCGCGACCGAGCAGCCCTTCGCGCCGAGGCACGACTGCGCCACGGTCCACCGGTGCTTCTTGCACGAGAGCATCGTGCGTTTGTCCGACGCGCACACGAAGTCGTCGGTCAGGTTGCACGTGTCGTTGGCCTCGGCGAGAGACTGGTCGCACTGGTCGACGCCCGACGCCGACAGACACCCCTTGGCCCCTCGGCAGGGCATCTCTTCCCACTTGCCGTCGTGACACGCGAGCGCGCGCTTCTCGTCGAGGCACGACTCTGCGCCCTCGGACTTGCAGCTCCCACCGGGCTTCGGTTTGCAGCCGGGCAGCGCAGAGAGCAAGGCCGCCACGGCGAGCAGCGCAGACGCGGGCGAGAGCCTCGCGACCATCGGACGGGGGGCGGTCATCGCCGCCATGTTACTGCGCCGCGCGTGATTCTCGAATTTCGTTGCGCACCGTCGTCCTCGACGTCGTCCGGACCGCGGCGATCGTCGGGCGCCTCGAGGAGGGTCGCGAACGTGACGGCTCCCCCGCCGAAGCGCCCCTTCATGCTCGACATCGTCCGCTCGAGCTCGCGACGCCGCGCCGCCGCCCGGTCCGGGAACAGGCGCTGCTGGTTCGCCGTGTGCTCGACCAGGCCGTACGCGGACACGCCCGTGAGCCGCACCCGCGCCCCCGCGAGCGGAAAGCGGACGAGCGACGCCACGCACGCGTCGTGGAGCGTCTTCGTGTCCGACGCGGGCTCGGGCAAGAGCGTCTGGCGCGTCAGCAGCGTGAAGTCGGCGTACTTGAGCTTCACCGTCACGCCCCGCGCGTAGAGCCCCGCCTCGGTGAGGCGCTCGGCGACCTTGGCCGCGTGCACGAGGAGGGCCCGCGCGATCGCGCCCGCGTCGGTGAGGTCTTCTTCATGGGTGCATTCTGCACCTATCGAGCGGGCTTCGCGACCGGGCTCCACCTCGCGGACGTCCTCGCCCCGCGCCAAGGCGGCGGCGCGTGGACCGTGTGATCCCATCACGCGCTCGAGCAGCTCGGGCGACGCGGCGGCGAGATCGCCCAGCGTCGCGAAGCCGTGCCTGCGGAGGAGCGGCGCGGTCTTGGGGCCCACGCCCCACATGCGCTCGATCGGCAGCGGCGCCAGGAACGCGCGGACGTCCTCGCCGACGACGAACAGCCCGTCGGGCTTCGCCATGTCGCTCGCGACCTTCGCGGCGAACTTGCACGGCGCCACGCCGGCCGACGCGGCGAGCCCCACCTCTTGTCGTACGTCGGCGCGGATCTTCTGCGCGATCGCCTCTCCGTCGCCGAACAGGCCCTGACTCCCGGTGACGTCGAGGAAGGCCTCGTCGATCGACAGCGGCTCGACGAGCGGCGTGTACCGATGAAAGATCTCGAACACGGTCGCGCTCACCTCCCCGTAGCGCCCGTGCTCGGGTGACACGACGATCGCCTGAGGACACCGGCGCAGCGCCTCGGCCATGGGCATCGCCGAGAACACGCCGTACGCCCGCGCCTCGTACGACGCGGCCGCGACGACCCCGCGACGGCTGGCGCCCCCCACGAGCACCGGCTTGCCACGGAGCGACGGGTCGTCGCGCTGCTCCACCGACGCGAAGAACGCGTCCATGTCGATGTGGAGGATCTGCCGCACGGACAAAGAATTACAAAGGTCTACCGACCCGCGACGCATTTTTCGGCCCCTCGAGCGTCAAATGATTCATGAGCCGAATCGAGAGCAAGGAACCGGAGGCGGTCGTGGGTGGGTGTAGGTCTCGACGGGCGAGGCGCGGTGGGGCCGCGCGACTCGTGGTGCTGGTGCTCGCTTGCGCCGCGCTGATGTTGGCGCGGCCGGTGGGTCAGCACGTGCGCGCCGCGCAGTTGCTGGTGTCGTTCGCGGACGCGACGGCCTCGCCGCACGTGACGACCGAGGACGTGAAGCTCGAAGTGCCGTCGGGAGCGGGCCCGGCGCGCGTCGTGCCTGCGCGCATCTTTCGCCCCGAGGGCGGAGCCGACGCGCCGGGCATCGTCTTGATCCACGGCGTGCACTACAAGGGCATCGAGGAGCCGCGTCTGACCCGCTTCGCGAAGGCCGTGTCGAGCGTGGGCTTCACGGTCATGACGCCCGAGGTGTCGGAGCTCAGCGGCTACGAGGTGGCCGCCCCCGCGATCGACACCGTGGGCGCTGCGGTCACGTCCCTCCGCGCGCGCCTGGGCCGAGACAAGGTGGGCGTCATGGGGATGAGCTTCGGCGGCGGCGTGGGGCTCTTGGCGGCGGCCGACCCGCGCTTCGCCGACGCGGTGAGCTTCGTGGTCGCCGTCGGCGCCCACGACGATCTCGCCCGCGTGTCGCGCTTCTTCGTCACGAGCGAGGCCGAGCAGGTCGACGGCGGAAAGAAGCCCGCGAAGGCGCACGACTACGGCGCGGTCGTCCTCATGTACAGCCACGCGTCCGACTTCTTCGCGGCCGAGGACGTCCCGACGGCGCGTCGCGCGCTCCGTGCGTGGCTCCGCGAAGAGCGCGACGAGGCGCGGACGGTCGCGCGGGGCCTCGGTCCCGCGGCGCGCCAGAAGGTGGAGCGCCTGTTCGACGGCGACCTCGAGCCGTTCCGCGCAGAGATCCTGGCGGCCGTCGCCAAGCGCGACGCCGAGATGCGCGACGTCTCCCCCGCCGGTCACCTCGGCGGCCTGCGCGCGCCCGTCTTCCTGCTCCACGGCGCCGGCGACACCGTCATCCCGTCGACGGAGACCGAGTGGCTCGCGACGCACGTGCCCGCGCGACGCCTGCGCGCCGTGCTGGTGAGCCCCGCGATCGTGCACGTCGAGCTCGAGAGCCCCACGCTGGGACAGAAGGCGGAGCTCGTGCACTTCATGGGCGAGGTGCTGGCCGCGGCCGAGGCGAGCTGACGCTCAGAACGAGAAGTAGAGGTCTGCCGTGGTGCGCCAGTCGAAGCGCCGGTCCCCCGCCACGGGCACCTGTCCGCCGAGCACCAGGCGCGCGTCGTCCGACAGCAGCACGCCCACGATGGGACCGCCGTGAACGAACGTCTGGCCTACGTCGCGCCCGCCGAGGATCGTGATCGCGCTCATCGACACGTTGGCCTGCACGCGCTGCTTGATCGCGAGCATCGCTCCGATGGCGCTGCGGGCCTCGTGGTCGGTGCTCGGGTCCGTGAGGTCCTCGTACGCGAGGGCGTTCTCGCGACGCAGGGCAATCGCGTCGCTCACGTACGCGTAGATGATGGTCTCGCCGAAGCGTCGGCCCGCCGTGACGAACGGCGTGAGCACCATCGCGCCGTTTCCGAGCCTGTCGCGCTTGCTGCCCGTGGGCAGAGTCTCGATCACGCCGGCCTGCACGAGCACGTAGTCGCTGATGCCGAAGATGCGCGTCTTGATCCGCAGCTCCGCGTCGCCCCAGCCGTCGAAGCGCGCGCCGTCGTCGAGCGACATGAAGTGGTACGGGACGCGTACGCGGAGCGCGAGGCCCGGCCGCGGCGACCAGTCTGCACGCAACGCCGTGGTGAAGCGGAACCCGCCCGCGTTCGACAGAGAGAACCGAGACGCGTCCGTCTGGGCGGCCACGCGGTAGTTGCCCGCGGCGGTGTCGGTCACGACGCGCCCCACCTCGCCCGTCGCGCCCGCGTCTCGGCCGCAGAGCGCCACGCAGAGCGCCGCGGCGCACGCCCCGGTCCGGCGCGCGGCCTTCACTCGATCTTCACCGGGAGCCCATAACGTTTGAGCTCGGCGCGCGCCTCGGCGCCGGGCGCGGTGGCCTCGAGCAGCACCATGCCCACGCCCGGGCAGTACGTCTGCTGATAACGCGCCCCGGGCACGCGGCCCCCCTCCTCGACGGTCTGGACGCAGGACGCGTACGTCCCCGCGGGCACCGTGACCGACACGTCGACGGCCGCGATCCTCGTCGTGCCCCCGTGCTCGCCCGGCCAGCTGGTGCCGACCGCCACGGGCGCTCGAAGGACGTAGATGCCGGTGTCGTAGGTGACGCCGTCGCTCGCGTACACGAAGCGCTTCGTCGAGTTGGAGAGTCGCAGCTCGCCGTGCTTGGCGTCGGTGCGATGCACCTTGGCGACGAGCATCCCCTCGTCTGCGCCCTCACGCGTCACGTAGTGATAGAGCTTGCCCTGCTCGAGCGGAAAGTACCGCTCGACGTCGGAGCCGCTGGCCACCGCGGGGGCCTCGGGCTTCTTGGGCGGCGGCGCCTCGGGTCCGCATGCGACGAACGTCGCGAGGAGGGCGGGGAGCGCGGCAGCCACGAGCTTCATGCTCCCATGGGGCCCGAAGCGCGCCGCGTGAGCAAGCACAATTGCGCGACGACGCCGCGCCCCAGGTCAGAGCACGCCCGCGTCGCGCAGCGCTTCGATCCTGGGGAGCTGCGACGCCATCGCCGGATCGTCGCGCGCCGACATCGCGAGCGCGAGCGCGTCGGTCTTGCGCCCCGACTTGGCGAGCGCCTCGATCTTGAGCACGGTCGCCTCGGTCTTGAGCGCGTACGCGCCCGGGATCTTCTCGTACTCCTCGATCTCCTTGAGCGCGCGCTTGGGATCGTTGGCGTCGAGCGCGGCGCGGGCCACCTGGAGCTTCTTCATCTCGAGGAGCGCCATCGCGATGTTGCCCTCTTTGCCGAGCGTGACGCCGCCGTCTCCGGCCGCCGCGGGGTCGAGCGCGACCGAGCCCGCACCGCTCGGCGCCGTGGCCGCGGTCGCGGTCGGGTCGCCGCCACCGCTCGACGTACCCCCCGACGAGCTCGAGGAGCTCGACGAGCTCGCGGTCGGATCGCCGCTCGCGGTGGTCGCCGACGGCGCGCCGGTGTGCTCGTCCTTGACGTCGCCGCTGCCGCCGAACGCTCGGAGCGCGGCCCAGCCGAGACCCGTGACGATCACGACGGCGACGACGAAGCCGATGGGGTTGCGCTTCGTTTCTTTCGACATGGCGGCGGAGTCTAGGCGCTCCTGAGCGCGGCGCCACAACAGGCGGCAAGTATCCGTTTTTGCACACGAATGCCGCGACTCATCCGTGAGGCGCGCCCCTTTGGGCGAGCGCGCGTCCGTGCTAACGATGCCCCCGCGCGACGTCCGCGCCGCTCGAGCTCTCTCCCGCCATGTCCGACCAACTCAGCAGCGACCTCGCCTCCCTCCGCATCGACCGCACGCCCGCGGCCAGCGCGCCCTCGCCGTGGCGCAAGGCCGTCGCGCCCGTGGTCGTCGTGGGCGCGCTCGCCACCGGCGGGTGGTTCGGGTGGCAGCAGCTGCAGCCGCGCATCTACAAGCAAGAGGTCCGCACGTCCGAGATCGCCATGCTCTCGCCGTCGCAGGCCGAGGTCACGGTGACGTCGACGGGCTACGTCATCCCTCAGCGCACGTCCAAGGTCGGCAGCAAGGTGCCCGGGCGCCTCGCCAAGGTGCTCGTCAAAGAGGGCGACATCGTCAAAGAGGGTCAGGTGATCGCGCAGCTCGAAGACGCCGATCAGCGCAGCGCCGTCACGGCCGCCGGCTCGCGCGTGGGCGTGGCGAGCGCGCGCATCTCGGCGGCCAAGGCGCAGCTCGCCGAGGTCTCGCAGCAGGTCGCGCGCGAGAAGGCGCTCGTCGCCAAAGGGGCCGTGGGTCGCGCCAACCTCGAGAACCTCGAGGCGCGCGAGGCGTCGCTCCGCGAGGCGGTGCGCGCGGCCGAGGCCGAGACGCGCGCCGCGCAGGCCGAGGTGGGCACCTTCCACGTCGGCCTGCAAGACCGCGCCATCCTCTCGCCGATGAACGGCCGCATCGTGGGCAAGCCGGCCGCGGTGGGAGAGTACGTGGGTGGGATCGCGGGCATCGGCGCGGTCGCCGAGATCATCGACTTCGACAGCCTGCTCGTCGAGACCGACGTGCCCGAGGCGCGGCTGCACCTGCTCCTCAAGGGCCCCGACAAGACCAAGCTCGACACGCCGTGCGAGATCGTCCTCGATGCGTACCCCAACAAGCGTTACCGCGGCGTCGCCGTCGCGCTCGGCCAGCGCGTCAACCGGGCCAAGGCCACGGTGGTCGTCAAGGTGCGCTTCGCCGACGACATCGAGGGCGTGCTCCCCGAGATGAGCGCGCGTGTGAGCTTCCTCACCAAGGCGATCACCGACGACGCGCTCAAAGAGGCGCCCAAGAAGGTCATCCCCGCCGAGGCCGTGGCGACGCGCGGCGACCAGAAGGTCGTCTTCACGGTCGACGGCGACAAGCTCCAGCAGACGCCGATCAAGGTCGGCGGCGCGGTGGGCGCGGGCATGCTCGAGGTGCTCGACGGCCCCACGCCCGGCACCAAGGTCGTGATGAACCCTTCCGCAGAGACCGCCGACGGTCAGCGCATCAAGGAGACGGACAAGTGAGCGACAGCGACGTCAAGGAGCCCGAGGCGACCACCGAGGACGGCGACGCCAAGGGCGACGCCCGCGACAACGAGTCCCCCGCCCCCAAGGGCGACGCGCCCGGCGAGGGCGCCAAGGCCGACGCCGCCAAGGCCGACGCGGCCAAGGACAGCGCCAAGAGCGACGCGCCGCCCAAGAGCGGTCCGTACCGCCCCACGCCCGGCAAGCCGCTCATCGAGATGTCGAACGTCACCAAGACGTTCCACAAGGGCAAGGAGCCGCTCACGGTGCTCGACGGCCTCACGCTCACGATCGCCGAGGGCGCGTTCGAGGCGCTCATGGGCCCCAGCGGCTCGGGCAAGTCGACGTTGCTCAACCTCATCGCGGGTCTCGATCGGCCCACGTCGGGCACGGCGCGGGTGGCCGGTCACAACCTCGAGAAGATGAGCGACGGCGAGCTCGCCAAGTTCCGCGCGCAGAACATCGGCTTCATCTTCCAGGCCTACAACCTCTTGCCCGTGCTCACCGCGGTCGAGAACGTCGAGCTGCCGCTGCTCCTCACCAAGGTGCCCTCGGGGGAGCGACGCAAGCGCGCCGAGACCGCGCTCCGCGTGGTGGGCCTCTCCGACCGCATGGGCCACTACCCGCGTCAGCTGTCGGGCGGACAGGAGCAACGCGTCGCCATCGCGCGCGCGATCGTCAACGACCCGACCATCCTCGTCTGCGACGAGCCCACGGGCGACCTCGACCGCAAGTCGGCCGACGACATCCTCGCGCTCCTCACCAAGCTCAACCAAGACTTCAAGAAGACGATCCTCATGGTGACGCACGACCCGTCGGCGGCCGAGCGCGCCACGACGACGCGTCACCTCAACAAGGGCCGGCTCGACTGATGCTGCTCAAGATCGCTTGGAGGAACCTCCTCCGCAACTCGGGGCGCACCCTGCTCACGGTCCTCGGCGCGGCGTGCGCGTTGCTCACGTTCGTCATGCTCCGCACGGTCGTCTCGTCGTGGAACAGCGGCGCCGAGTACGCGGCCAAGGACCGCCTCGGCACGCGGCACAAGGTCTCGTTCGTCATCCAGCTCCCCAAGAAGTACGTCGACGACATCCGCGCGGTGCCGGGCGTCAAGCAGGCGACGTGGGCCAACTGGTTCGGCGCGCGCGATCCCCGTCAGCCGAACGAGTTCTTCGCCAACATGGCCGTCGACGCCCCGAGCTTCCTCGAGGTCATGGACGAGCTCGTGCTCCCCGACGACCAGAAGAAGGCGTGGCTCGAGGACAAGAAGGGCGCCATCGTGGGCGACGCGCTCGCCAAGAAGCTCGGCGTCAAGGTGGGCGACAAGATCACCCTCGAGGGCAGCATCTACCCGGGCGACTGGGAGTTCAACATCCGGGGCATCTACACGGCCTCACGCCGCTCGCTCGACCGCTCGCAGTTCCTGTTCCACTGGAGCTACATGAACGACAGCCTGCCCGAGGCTCGCCGCGACGAGATCGGCTGGGTCATGATCCGCGTGAGCAACGTGGCGCAGAGCGCGCAGATCGCGCAGTCGATCGACAGGGTCTTCGAGGAGCGCGACACGCAGACGGTCACCATGAGCGAGCGCCAGCTCCAGGCCTCGTTCATGGCCATGTTCTCGGCGCTGCTCAAGGCGCTCGACATCGTGTCGGTCATCATCCTGGCCATCATGATGATGGTCCTCGGCAACACCATCGCCATGGGCGTACGCGAGCGCACGCGCGAGTACGGCGTCTTGCGCGCCATCGGGTTCTCACCGTGGCACATCCGCTCGTTCGTGCTCGGCGAGGCGGCCGTGCTCGGGCTCTTCGCCGGGGTGGCGGGCATCGGCCTGGCGTACCCCGTCGTCGACCGCGGGCTCGGTCAGTGGCTCGAGGAGAACATGGGCGGCTGGTTCCCCTACTTCCGAGTCGAGCCGTCGACGATGGTCACGACAGTCGTGATCGCCATCGGGCTCTCGGCGCTCGCATCGCTCTTGCCCGTGCTCCAGGCGGGCCGGATCTCTGTCACCGACGCCCTGCGGCGGGTGGGTTGAGGGCGCCATGGTACCTGTAAAGTACAACATTCGTAGCCTCGTCGTCCGCAAGACCACCACGGCCGCCGCGGGCCTGGGGCTCGCGCTCGTCGTCTTCGTCTTCGCCTCGGTCATGATGCTCGGCAACGGCATCCGAAAGACCATGGGCCGGGCGGCGAGCCCGAACGTGGCCGTCATCCTCCGCAAGGGCTCCGACGCAGAGCTGTCGAGCGGCATCAGCAACGAGAGCCTCAACCTCGTCAAGGCCGCCGCCGGGCAGGTCTCCGCGAGCGGCAAGGGCGAGGTCGTGGGCGAGGTCGTCGTGGTCATCTTGCTCGACAAGATCGGCACCGACGGCATGTCGAACGTGACGGTGCGCGGCGTCCCCGACGGCGCGCTCGGCTTCCGCAGCACGGCCAAGGTGATCGCAGGCCGCGCGCCCAAGCCCGGCGCGGCCGACGAGGTCATGGTCGGCAACGGCATCCGCGGGCGCTTCAAGGGGCTCGAGATCGGCGAGTCGTTCGAGCTCAAGAAGAACCGCAGCGTGAAGGTCGTCGGCGTCTTCAGCGACGACGGCTCGTCCAACGAGTCCGAGGTGTGGGGCGACCTCAACGCCGTGCAGTCGGCGTTCGGACGAGACGGTTACGTGTCGAGCGCGCGCGTCAAGCTCGACTCCCCGGGCAAGATCGACGCGCTCAAGGCGCAGATCGAGTCCGACCGTCAGCTCGGCCTCATCGTGATGCGCGAGTCCGTGTTCTTCGAGAAGCAGTCCGAGATGACGGCGACGTTCATGACGGCGCTCGGAGTCCTCATCGCCGTCTTCTTCTCGCTGGGCGCCATGATCGGCGCCATGATCACGATGCACGCGCAGGTCGCCAGCCGGCAGCGCGAGATCGGGACGCTGCGCGCCCTGGGCTTCTCGAAGCTCAGCATCCTGACGTCGTTCTTGCTCGAGTCCCTCTTCCTCGCCCTCGTCGGCGGGGCCATCGGGGCCGGGGCGTCGCTCGCGATGAGCTTCGTCAAGATCACGTTGCTCAACGCCTCGAGCTGGTCGGAGATCGTTTTTACGTTCGATCCCACGCCGGCTATCATCGTCCGATCGATGATCCTCGCGGGCGTGATGGGCGTCATCGGCGGGTTCCTCCCGGCGCTGCGCGCAGCCCGCGTCAGCCCGGTCGAGGCCATGCGTGCATAACCCACAGAATGGTGACTGCGCAGACTGCGGCCGCGAGCCGCCCCCCCTCGGGGACGGCACGACGCTGCGGAGCACGTACGGTTGGCGCCTGACGCTCGACCGACAGCCCGACGGCACGACGCTCGCCGTGTGGCGCTGTCCCGAGTGCGCCGCGCGGCGGAGGGCGAGCCGCCCCGACCGGTAAGCGGGAAGCGCCGATGGCACGCCGGGCGTTGACGGAGCTGTGCTGTCCGCCACGAGGCCGAGCGTGACGTACGCGCGGCTCGCCATCGCCGCCCTCCTCTTGCTGTCCGCGGCGTGCCGTGAGCGCAAGCCCGCGCCCGCCGCCGGGTCCGACGCGGGCCCCACCGTCGACGCGGCCTCGTCGGCCGAGGGCGCGCTGTCCGCCGGCGCAGAAGACGACGCGGCCGCGGGCGTGCGCACGCGACCGGTGTGGACGCCGAAGCTCGCGTCCGAAGAGGACTTCGTCCACTACTCGAAGGTCGTCGGGACCGATCGTTTCACCAAGTTCGTCGTCGATCTGAAGAGCCGCGCCATCTACTACGTGGACGCCGCGCTCTACCCGATGCACAAGGACTTCGTCTTCGCCGAGCTGCTCAAGGTGCCGCGCACCAAGGAGGCCGAGGCGGCGTTCGACCGGAACTACGGGCGAGACAAGCCGCACTTCTTGATGTGCTACCTGGTGCACCACCAGGGCCCGGACGTGTGGTCGCTCTCGTTCTGGGACGGCGACAAGGCGACGGCGGCGCACGTGCGGCTCGCGTTCGAGCGCATGCGCGAGACGTTCTACCTGGGAGCCGCGGTCAAGTTCCGTCCGAACTCGAACGACCAAGAAGCGGTGGCCGCCGAGCTCGCCGAAATACCGGTCGTGACCAACGACTCGCTCTACAAGGCCGCGGGCTATCAGCCCTTTCACACGGGCGTCGCGGTCGGCAAGCTGCGCATCGTGCGCGCGGGGGCCGACGGCGCCGTCTTCGCGCCCGACGAGATCGTGATCCTGCCCGAGCCCCTCAGCGACATCACGCCGGTCGCGGGCATCATCTCGCAGACGTTCTCGACGCCGCTCTCGCACGTCAACCTGCGCGCCGCCGCGTGGGACATCCCGAACGTGGGGCTACGCGACGCCGCGACCACGTTCGCGGCCCTCGACGGCAAGACCGTACGGCTCGAGGCGACCGCGACGAGCGCGACCGTGCGCGAGGCGACGGCGCAGGAGGTCGAGGCGGCCCGCGACGCCAAGCGCGCACGCGCCGCGGTGCAGGTGCCCAAGGCCGACCTCGCGCCGACGAGCCTGCTCACGCTCGACGCCCTGCGGGCGCGCGACGCGAGCGCGTACGGGAGCAAGACGGCGAACCTCGGCGAGATCGTGTCCGCGAAGCTGCCGGGCGTCCGCGTACCGCCGGGCTTCGGCGTGCCGATCGCCCACTACGCGGCGCACCTGCGCGCGGCCGGCATCGACGCCCACATCGAGGCGATGCTCGCCGACGCAAAGTTCCGCGCCAGCCTGGCCGAGCGCAAGCTCGCCCTCGAGAAGGTCCGCAAGGAGATCCAAGACGCGCCGCTCGACCCGGCGTTCGTCTCGAGCCTCACGACGGCGCTCACCAAGCTCACGACCGCGAGCGCGGGCGACGCGGGGGCCGGCGTCGGCGTCTTCGTGCGGAGCTCCACCAACGCCGAGGACCTGCCGGGCTTCTCCGGCGCGGGCCTCTACGACACGGTGCCCAACGTGCGCGGCGCCGACGCCGTGGCGAGCGCCGTCAAGAAGGTCTGGGCGAGTGTGTGGAACCTGACCGCGTACGAGGAGCGCGAGCTCTATCGCATCGATCATCGCCAGGTGTACGGCGCCGTGCTCGTGCAGGTCGGCGTCGCGGCGACGGCGGCCGGCGTGCTCGTCACCGCGCACCCGACCGACCCGACCGACAAGAACACGTTCACCATCAACGCAAAGAGCGGCCTGGGGATGCGCGTCGTCGACGGCAAGAAGGTCCCCGAGATCCTGCTCTACAACGTCTTCCAGAAGAGCCTCCGCGTCGTCTCGCGATCCGACGAGGACAAGATGCTCGTGTTCGAGCCGGACGGAGGCGTGCGCGAGGTGCCGAGCCCGAAGAAGGGCGCGCCCATCCTCACCAACGCGCGCGTCGTCCGCCTGGCCGCCGCGGCCCAGGCGATCCGCGGCGTCTTCCCCAAGGATCGCCCGCTCGACATCGAGTGGGTGCTACGCGGCGACGACGTCTTCATCGTGCAGTCTCGCCCGTACATGGGCGGCCCGACCTCGCCGCGGCCACCCCGCTGAGCGGCCCGTGGGTCGACCGCGCCCACACATCCACCTTCACGCGCGCGCTACGCGGCGTTGTCGCTGCGACGAGACACCGGGATCCACCCGGCGCGTGGCGACGCGCAGAGGCCTTTCGGAGCGACGCCGAGGGCCTGCGGACGTGGGCTCGCCTGGATCGACGGCGCCTCGACACAGAACGACCCGAGGCGCATGTGGGTGCGCGTGGGAGCATTGAAACACTCGTGTACCAATGACCTCCGGCCTGGGGAACGCGTCGGCCCGTCTCTTGCTGAGCACCCAGGCATGAAGACGACCGCGCGCAAGATCGCAGGGCTCTTGGTGCTCCTCACGGCGGGAGCGTGTGAAGCTTCGGTGGACCCGCCCGTCGAAGAGGCGCCCACTCCGGGCGCCCCCGGCACCACGCTGCCTCGCGGCTCCGACGAAGGCGGCGCACCCACGCAGGGCCCCGCGCCCGCGTCGGCGTTCTCGTGCACGCCGGCGCGCCCAGGAAAGGTGGGCGACGCGACGCTCAAGGTGAAGGTCGGCGACAAGGAGCGCACGGCGTTCGTGCACGTGCCCAAGAGCTACGACGCGACCAAGGGCACGACGCTCGTGCTCGGCTTCCACGGCTACGGGGGCAGCGCCGAGCAGATGCGCAGCCAGACCTCCCTCGACGCGGCCTCCGACAAGCACGGGTTCATCGTGGCGTACGCGCAGGGCACAGGCGTGTCGAAGGGGTTCAACGGCGGCGACTGCTGCGGCGGCGCGGCGTGGAACGACGGCGCCGACGATCTGGCGTTCGGGCGCGAGCTCGTCAAGGCCATCTCCAAGGACTTCTGCGTCGACCCCAAACGCGTGCATAGCGCAGGTTTCTCCAACGGCGGGTTCATGTCGTACCGCTTCGCGTGCGAGGCGTCCGACTTGTTCGCCTCGGTCGCGTCGGTGTCGGGCGTGCTGGGCACCGAGCCCGAGAAGT
>JAGQJA010000187.1 GCA_020430845.1 Myxococcales bacterium | reverse complement strand
CAGCTCGGCGTCGCCCTTCTCCACGGCGCGCGCCGCGGCCTCGCGAGCGCGATCGTCGTGCGGGTCGAGCGCCGCGAGCCGTGACCACGCCCAGTGCGCGAGCGCGGCGAGTCCCGCGCGCTCGCACTCCTCGGCCAGCGCACGCGCGGCCTCCGCGGCGCGCCATCCGTCCTTGTCCCGCGCCGTGCTCACGAGCGACGCGCGCAGCATCGCGCGGCCCATGTCGCCGAGTGACGTGAGCGCGCGCTCGGCGTCGCGCTGCGTCGGGTCGGCGCCGAGCGCGCGGGCATACGCGTACGCCGCGCGTGACGGATCGGCGAGCGGCCCCGAGAGCAGACGCGCCAGCTCGAGCCACCTGCCGACGGCCGCCTCGGCCGGTGCCTCCTCGGCGCGGAGCTCGAGCCGCACGGCGACCACATCGTAGAGGGCGCCGCGCGCGAGCATCTCGTCGAAGGACTCAGCGCCTTCGACGGACGCGTCGAGCCCCTCGTCGAGCGCGGCGCTCAGCGCGCGGGCGAGATCGCCCGCGGCCATCGCCTCGGCGCGTCGCCGCGCGTGAAGACCTCGACCGCGCCGCACGTCCCCACCCGCGATGAGCGCGCTCGCGTGCACACGAAGCGCCTCGTCCGCCGCGCGCGGCCGACCGCGCTCGTGGTACGCGGCGACGAGCGCGTCGATGCAGGCCGACGAGTGCGGCGCCAGCTCGAACGCGCGGAGGATGTCCGCGAGCTCCTCGTCCGCGCTCCCCCGCAGGCGGCGAAGCGTCGCGGCCTCGAGGTACGCCTTCGCGCCGTCTTCGCGCGGGACCGCTCCGGACGATCCGCCGGCGAGCGCGCCGACGAGCTCCCGCGGCAACGGGTCCTGCGGATCGAACGCGACCGCCCGGACGAGGTCGGCGTGCGCCCCCGCGGCGTCGCCCGCGCGCGCCCTCGACATCGCGACCGCGACGACGGCCGAGCCGCTCTCCGCGAGCTCCGTCGGCACGAGCGCCAGCTGCGCGGCGGCGCGCGCGTGCGCACCCATCCGCTGCAGCCACCGCGCGACCTCCGCGCGGAGCTGCGGCTCGTCCTCGATCTCCAACGCACGGAGCGCGGCCGCGACAGCCGCTGCGGGATCCACCCTGCGCGCCGACAGCCACGTCGCGAGCTCGCGCAGCGCGGTCCGCTCCTCTTCGGTCTGTCCCAGCGCGCGGGCCACGTCGGCGCGCGCGCGCAGCGCGGCCTCGGGCGCCCGCTGGCCCGGCGGGCGCGACAGCGGGAGCGCGCTCTCGCGGTCCGCGCTCTCTCCGGCCCCGTTGTCGCCCACGCTCGACACCGTCACCTCACCACGAGCGAGAAGGGCAGCGCGCACACCGTGCGCTCGCCTTCTGAAAGGGGACCGAGGCTCGACGCGTACGGCACGACGTCGGACGCGACGCGCTCGAGGATACGCGCGGGCGACGCGGCGCGCCCCTCGGCCGCGGTCGGGTCGAGCGCGTCGAGGAAGGTCGGCTTGGAGCCGATGACGACGACGCGCGCGCCGTCGGGCTGGTTCGCGAGAGACTTGGCGCGCGCGATGGCCTCGGTGAGACCTCCGACCTCGTCGATGAGCCCGCGCGCCTTCGCCTCTCGCCCGCCGAAGATCCGTCCCTCCGCGCTAGGCGCGACCTTGTCGACCGAGGTGCCGCGGCCCTCCGCGACCCTCGCGAGGAACAGGTCGTAGACGCCGGTCATCGACTCGAGCACGCGCCCCCGCGTCGCGTCGTCCCAGGGGACCATGGGCGACTCGTACGCGGCGCGCGCGCCCGCGCCGGGCTTGCCGACGGCCGCAGGGAACGTCTCGGTGTGCACGCCCCAGCGCTCGAGCGCGCCGCCGAACCCGATCTTTCCGCCGACGACGCCGATCGATCCCACGATGCTCATCGGCTGCGCGAAGATCGCGTTGGCCGTGCACGCCATGTAGTAGCCGCCGCTCGCCGCCATCTCGCCCACGCTGACGACGAGGGGCTTCTTGGCGCGGAGGCGCATGAGCTGGTGCCACATCAGATCGCTCGCGAGCGCGCTCCCGCCCGGGGAGTCGATGCGCAGCACGACGGCCTTCACGTCGTCGTCCTTCTCGAGCTTCGCGATCGTCTTGTTGAAGTCGCGCGCGGCGATGCCGCTCTTGCCGCCCAGCACGCCGCTCGACCCGGTCATCGAGATGCTCCCGGTCGCGCGCACGAGCGCGATCGGGCCGCTCGAGGAGCTGTCGCCGGCGAGGGCGCGCACGAGATCGTCGAGCTCCTCCGGTTTGTCGCCGGCCCCCGGCCCGAACACCACCTGCTCCCGCTTGGCGTTCACCGAGTCACGGAGCGCGCGTGCCGTGTCGTCGGCGTAGCCGACCTCGTCGATGAGGCCCTTGGCCTTCGCGGTCGGCGGAGAGTACGGCCCGTCCTCGAGCAGATCGGCGAGGTTGGCGGTCTCGCGTCCCTGCGTCGCGGTCTCGAGCCACGCCGCGCGCAGCTCCTTGAGGGTCCCTTCGAGGGAGGCGCGCGCCTCGTCGCTCGGCCCGTCGCGCGTCAGTGGCTCCTCGGCGCCCTTGAACTTGCCGACTTGGAGCATGTCGATGTCGAAGTGGAGCTCCTCGACGAGCAGCTTTCGCAGGTAGACGATCTGCGCCGCGAGCCCGATCGCCTCGACCTCACCCGCGGGCGAGACGACGATCTTCGTGCACGCGCGCGAGGCGAGCATGTACGTGGTGTTGGTGAGGCCGTCCGCGTGGCAGTGCACGGGGCGCTTCTCGCGCAGGCGCGCCATCCGGGTCGCGATCTCCTGCGCGCGCGCGCCGCCGATCTGCGCGCTGCCGAAGCGCACGAGCACGGCGACCGAGTCCTTGTCCTTCTCGAGCTTCGCCATGGCGTCGAGCAGCTCGTCGAACGTGTTGCCCTTGGGCGCGAGGCTGAACAGGCTCTGCGTCTCTTGCTCGGGCACGCCCGCAGAGAGATCGATGACGCTGACCGCCGGCCCCGAGCGCTTGGGCGCCTCGGTGCGCGCGTTCGTTCGCGGTCGCCCCTCGCACCCCGCGCTCGAGGCCGCGCACATCAGCGCGACGCCTACCATCCAAGCGTCTCGAAGCTTCTTCATGTTCCGCCCTCGGGGGCCGGCGTGGGGGGCGCGGCGGTGGGCGACGCCGTGGGCGCCGGCTCCGCGCCGGTGGCCGACGGGCTCGGGCTAGCCGACGCCGAGCCGGCCGGGCTGCCCGACGAGCCGGCCTGTCCCGACTCGAGTCGTTGCTTGACGCGAGCAGGGTACGACCCGTCCGGGAAGCGATCCACGATGTCCTTGTACGCCTTGGCCGCGCCGGCGCGGTTGCCCGATTCCCACTCGACGTCGCCGGCGCCGACCAGCGCCGGCAGGTAGCTCGGGTTGATCTGGAGGACGCGGCGGTACGAAGCGCGCGCGCCATTCAGGTCGTGCTGCGCGTGCGCGATGGCGGCAAGGCCCGCCAAGGCCTCTGAATCATTGGGGTTCTTGTCGAGCGCGGCGGAGTAGAGGAGGCGCGCTCGGTCGAAATCACCCCGGGCGCGTGCGGCCTCCCCCTGGGCGACGAGGGACTTGGCGTCGCCCCGGACGCCGCCCGACGCGGACGCCGCGCCGCCGGTGCTGGACGCGCTCGACCCGTTCGACGCGACCGCCGCCGCGCTGCCGCCGTCGTCGGCCCCGGCGGCCCCGGCGTCGGCGCTCGGCACGGCGTTCGCGACGAACACGCGGAGCGGCCCGAGGAGCACGTGCGGGCGCGCGAGCGAAGACAGCCGCTCGAGCTCCACGCGCGCCTCGGCGACGTTGCCCGACCGCGCGAGCGCGTAGATGAGCGCGGCGCGCGCGCGACCGGGGCCCACCTCGGCGCTGACCGCGGTGCGAAGGCGCTCGATCACGGTAGACCACAGCGGCTCGGGCTCTGCGAGGTCGAGCGCTGCGAGCACGTACGCCGTCTCCGGCTGCGAGGCGCTGCCCGCGACGCGCGAGACGAGGGCGCGCGCGCCGTCTCGGTCCCCCGAGATGCGGAGCGCGTCGATCTTGGCGCGCACTGCGCCCGCGTCTTGCGGGGCGACCTTCATCGCGGCATCGGCGGCCGCGTTGGCCTTCTCGGAGAGCTCTTTGAGGCGCAGGCCTGTCGCGCGTTGCTCGTCGACCGCGTCGGCCGAGAGCAGGCGGCTCTGGAGCCACGCGCCGTCGGCCCGGTGCGCGGCGAGGCGGGCCACGCCGAGCATCACGCGCGCGTCGCCCTCGGCGAGCGCGCTCGCCTTGTCGTAGCTCTCTTTGGCGAGCTCGAGGTTGCCCTCGGCGAGGGCCTTCTCGCCAGCCGAGACGAGCTCTCCCACGCGCGGATCGACCGACGCGACCGGGGCGGCCGAGCGCGCACCGAGCGTGGCACCCAGGTTCTGGCGCGCCCACACCGCCGCGAGCACGCCGACGCACAGCACCACGACGCCCGCGACGATGTACCCGCCCACGGGACGGCGACGTGCCCCGAGCGATCGCGGAGACTCCGAGGGCACGACGGCCGGCTGGCGCGGCGTGTCGACGTCCTCCTCCATGACGCGCGCGACCTCGCGCGGCGGAGGCGGCAGGGGCGACGACGGCTCGAAGCTCGGCGGCGCGGGCGTCGGCCGGGGCAGCTCCTTGGGCATCGACGACGCGGGCGGGACGGCGGGCACACGAAGGATGGGCGCGGTGCGATCGAGGCGCGGCTCTTCGCTCGGGGTCAGCACCTCGGGCTCGGCTGCCTTGGGCGGCGCCGCGCGCACCTCGGACTGAGAGCCCTGATCGGGCGCGAGCGCGAGCCGCGGAGACTCCTCGGCCGCGCGGGCGACCTGGGCCGACAGCTGCGGCCGCGCCGGCGTGTCGACGGCGTCCGACATGGGCGCCGCCTCGTGCGCCGCGGACGGACGCACGTTGCGCTCCGTCGGGGGGTCGAGCTCGCCCTCGGGCGGCACCGAGCCGGGCCGGCGCCCGCTCAACCGACTCCTCAAGTGGGGCCCGTCGCCCGTGCCAATGAGCGTGCGACGGAGCGAGGCGCCCGCGGGCGGCTGGGGCGGCGGGGGAAAGTCAGGCCGCGTCGACTGCCGCGCGCGCGGCGGGGCGAGCTCGCGCGGGGCCGCGTCGGGCGGCGGCGGCGTCTGTGACGCGCGGTTGGCGGCGGGCGGAACCCGCACGGTGGGATCGCTCGGCGCGCCGCGCTGCTCGAAGAACGGCGCGAGCTCGGGGATCTGCCCGATGGGCTTCGCCGGCAGACCGCCGCGGCTGATGTTGTCGTGACGCTCGACCAGGCCCGACTGGATGGCGCGCTGCAGCTCGCGCAGCGAGGTGAAGACGAGCGTCTTCCCCGCCGCGGTCACGACGTGCCAAAAATCCTCACTGAAGTCGCCGCCGACCCGCCGAATCTTGAACTTGTGCCCGCACGTCGTGCACTTGACGGTCGTGCCGCGTCCGCTGACGAGGGCATCGTCGAATTCGTACTCGGTCTGGCACCGCTCGCACCTGACGTCCATCAAGCCCCGCAACACACCGCGACGACGCGGTTTTCAGGGAAAAACGCGCCCGACCTCGCGCCACGCCACGGTACCACGTGCGCACACGCCGGAGTAAGCGCGCGACATCGAAGGCTCCGCCGTGAAGGGAAAGGTGCGACAAATTGCCCCTCGCGACTGACGCGAACTCCACAGCCGGCGTGAACGCGCGTGCACGGCCCCCACCGAGAAACGGGGTTTGTGCGTGCTTCCGGCATGCCTTGTTCGGGGCACGGGGGTTGCTACCCTCAGAGCACCGGCGTCGAAGTGCGGCGCTCTCCGAAGGGACTAGAATCGAGATGGCCATGAAGATCCGGCACGTCCTCTCCTTTGCGCTCCTCGGCGCTGCGGCCGCCGCGCTCGGCGGTTGCCCCATCTACCCGAGCGATCGGGACCACCGAGTGTGCGTGAACGGCACCTGCCACGACTGCCCCGACCCGTACTACACGTCGTCGTGCAACGACTGGGTCTGCCGCACCTCGAGCGAGTGCCCCTCCGGATACGAGTGCAACAGCCAGCGGCGTTGCCAGCTCAACGACGGCCAGACGCAGCCGCCGGCGCCGTCGAACGTCTGCTCGCGACCGAGCGACTGCCCGGCCGGCCAGAACTGCGGCGCCGACAACCGGTGCCACGCAGGAGACTGCTCGACCACCGGCTGCCCTTCGGCCTTCGTGTGCAAGCTCTCCAACGGCGTGGCCAAGTGCGAGTCCGTCGGCTCCGGTCCGGCCCCCGCCTGCCGCAGCGACAAGGACTGCCCGTCGCCCGCCGGCTCCAAGTGCCTGTCGGGCGCGTGCGTCGCGCCCGCCGATCAGTGCGTCGACGCCACGCAGTGCCTCGGCGGCCAGTGCGTCGAAGGCGTGTGCACGCCGTCGTGCGACGCCAACAAACCCTGCCCCACCGGCTACGCGTGCGACACCGCCAAGGGCGTGTGCACCGGCAACTCGGGCCCGTGCACCAGCAACGCGCAGTGCGGCGGCAACACCACGTGCGTCCAGGAGCACTGCGTCGACAAGTGCGGCCCCGGCGCCACCTGCTCGGCCGGGCTCGTCTGCATCGACGGCGGCTGCATGCCCGACCAGCGCCCCGTGTTCACGTGCGCCAACGAGGGCGCGCAAGACGCGTGCGCACATGGCAGCATCTGCCTCCGCCACAGCTGCTACATCGCGTGCGACGCCGACGCCGGCGCCGACGCGTGCCGCACGAGCGACACGTTCAACGTGTGCAAGCCCGTCACCACGGGCACGGGCACGTTCAACGTGTGCGGGTCCGACTCGAACCTCGGCACCGAGTGCGACGTGGCCGCCGGGCGCGCCTGCGCGTCCCCGCTCGTCTGCATCGACGGCTTCTGCCGCTGACCGGCCGGGGCGCAGCGCCGCCGCGCGGGCTCACCGCCGGCGGCCGCTCGCGCAGCCGACGTTGACCGTCAGCTCGAACGTCGTACCGCTCCAGTACTTGTCGATCGCTTCGCGCACGTACTGGAACGGCGCTTCGAGGTTCGCGAGCCCCAGGTTGATCGCGAACTCGGGCAAGAGCAGAACGCGGAAGGTCGGATCGTCGAACAGCTCGCGCGCGCTCTCGTAGCGCAGCGTGCGCGTGCGCGTCTGCACCGCGATGAAGTCGAAGCCCACGTCGGCGAGCTCTCGCGAGAGCGTCTCCTCGGTCGGGCGCAGCTGGACCGCCGCCTCGACGGCGTTGGTGAGCTCGGTCGACTCCGACTTCAGCGCGAGCTCGCGGAGCAGATCGGCGATCTCGAGGAACGAGCCGCGCATGGGCAAGGCGATGAGCGCCTGTCCGCGGGGCGCGACGATGCGCACCAGCTCCTGCAAGAGGCGCCGACGCTCGGCGGGCGCCGCGAGCGGGTGGATGGTGAACGCGTGCGAGAACGCGCCCTCGGGGAACGGCAGCGGGTAGTCCTCGACGTGCCGGTAGTCGGTGACGAGCCCCGGAACCGTGGCCGCGCGCGCCCGCGCCAGGCGCACCGCGGGCTCCGACGGATCGCAGCCGAAGATGTGCGCGTTGGGCAACCGCTCGAGCAGCTCGCTCGCCGGGTAGCCCGTGCGGCAGCCGACGTGACAGATGCGCGCGTCGCGGCCGCTCGCGAGCATCTCGACGAACAGGTCGACGAACATCGACATGTAGGTCGGCGCGACGAACGTGTCGTAGATCGCCGCGTCGGAGGGCCCGAGCCGGCGCGCCGGGGATCCGAGCACCTCCTCGCGATCCAGCTCCGACGCACGAGGCGTGATCATCGCTTGGCCTTGCGTCCCCCGGCGCGACCCTCCACCTCGCGCGCCAGCTCCTCGAGCATCGACCGCGCCTCGAGCGCGAGATCGCCGATCGACACGCGCTCGCTGTCCTCGTCGATCTCGACCATGCGCGTGTCCTTCTCGAGCTTGGAGAGCGCGGGGATCGCGGCCGGATCCCCCATCTCGCTCAGCGCCTCGATGGCGCAGGCGACCGCCTCGGCGTCGGCGTGAGACAGCAGCTTGCTCACCACGCGCACGCCGCCAGGCTCTCCGATCTCGGCCATCACGAACGGCAGCTCCTGCAGGGCGAGGCTGCCCGCGGACAGCCGATCGAACGCGCGCTCGACGCCGAGGGCCACCTCCTTGAAGCGATCGAAGCCGAGCTCGACCAGCGCCTCGGCCGCGACCACGCGGGCCTCGGACGACGGGCCGTCGACGATGTCGACGAGCAGGTCGACCACCTCGGGCCCCTCGAGATCGCCCAAGATCGCCGCGACGCGAGAGAGCCGCGCCGCCGCGACGTCCTCGTCGTCGCCGCCGCCGCCGCGCACGACGTCGCGGAGGAGGGGCAGGAGCTCGGTGGGGGCGGCGCCAGCGAGCTCGGCGTGGTGCTGGCGCACCCGCTGCTCGGCGTCGAAGAGCTGAGTGAGCACGTCTTTGAGCGGCATCGCCTTGCCATATCCGCTCGGCCGAGCCGGCGCAACGACTGCCACCGGACGACCGCCTCGCGCCCCGCTGCCGAGCGCGGAACAAGCGCCCAGGTCTGATAGTCTCCTGGGTGTGATCGCGCGGCGATGGATGTGGGCGACGATGGGACTGGCGGCGTGCCTGCTCGGCGCGAGCCGTCGTCCGCTCGACCCGGTGCACGTCCCGGTGGCGACCGCCGCCGCAGCGTCCGCGACGCGCGGGCTCGACGACGCCGCGTGCCCCGAAGGCACGGTGCCCGACGGAGACGTGTGCGTGCACTTGAGCGCCGAGGTCGACGGGCCGCTCGCGCCGGCCGTCCCGAACGCTCACCGCGAGCGCTCGGGCCGCTGGAACGCGTACGAGCAGATCCCGCGCTTGCCCGACCGACCCGCGGCCTACGAGGCCTACCGCTACCCGGTCCCCAAGGTCGCCGGCACCAACCCGGTCGCGAGCGGCTACGATCTCGACCGACCCGACGAGGCGCAGCGCCGCGGGCGCCGCCTCACGCACGTCGGCCACGGCGGCGTCGACCTCCCTCAGCCCCGCGGCACGCCCGTCCGCCTCGTCGCCCTCGAGCACCAGCTCGCCGACGCCGAGGTGCTCTACGCCGGCCCGCTCTTCGGGACGACCGTCGTGACGCGCCACGTCTTGAAGGAGGGCGGACGCGATCTCGAGTACGTCGTCCTCTTCGGGCACCTCTCGTCGATCGCCCCCGGGGTCGCGCCCGGGCGCACGCTCAAGGACGGCGATCTCGTCGGCGAGGTGGGCGACACGGGCTCGGCGGGCTTCCCCCACCTGCACCTCGAGATCCGCCGGGCGCGGGAGGGCGTCGACCTCGGGCGCGTGCACGCGGGCGCGCGCCTCGTGGCCGAGGACGTCAGCGTCGTCATGGATCCCCGCAACGTGCTGCCGCTCGACTGAGGGCCTTCGCAGCCCTTGCGCCCACGGGCGAGAGGGGAGACGATGGAAGAGAAGGTGTCTCACCCCTCGGCGGCCCTGCGTCCCGACGATACGGTTCCCTCGGATCCGAAGGGCCTCGTGTGCCCCGAGTGTGGGAGAAAGTGGGATGAAGTCGGGGCGCCCACGCACTGCCCGACCGACGGCGCGGCCCTGATGTCGGCGCGCACCGCGCCCGACCCGATGGTCGGGCGCAACCTCGAAGGTCGGTACACCATCCTGACGCGCCTCGGCGCGGGGTCGATGGGCACCGTCTACCGCGCCAAGCAGCACGCCATGGGCCGCGAGGTCGCCATCAAGATCTTGCGCAGCGACCGCGCGCTCGACGAGACGGCCAAGGCGCGCTTCATGCGCGAGGCACGCGCCAACTCCCTGTTGGCCTCGCCCAACACGGTCACGGTCTTCGACTTCGGCCAGTCCGACACCGGCGAGTGTTACCTCGCGATGGAGCTGCTCGACGGCGAGAGCCTCGGCCAGCGCCTCGCGCGCGTGGGGCGCATCTCGCCGCCCGTGGCCGTCGACGCCGCGCGGCAGGCGCTGCGCTCGCTCGCCGAAGCGCACGCGAAGGGGATCATCCACCGCGACCTCAAGCCCGACAACCTGTTCTTCGCCCGCGTGCAGTCCGGCGACGTGGCCGAAGAGATCGTGAAGGTCCTCGACTTCGGCATCGCGAAGATGATCGACCACAACGACTCGCAGCCCATGGGCGTCGTCGAGACGCAGGCGGGCACGGTCTTCGGCACGCCGCGGTACATGTCGCCCGAGCAGGCCCAGGGCAAGACGCTCGACGCGCGCTCCGACCTCTACTCGCTCGCGGTCATCCTCTACCAGATGCTCTCGGGCCAGGCGCCGTTCACAGACAACGACGCCGTGGTCGTCATGGCGCGGCACATCAAGTCCGTGCCGAAGCCGCCGAGCGAGATCTGCCCCGAGGCGCAGATCCCCAAAGAGCTCGAGATGGTCGTGATGCGCACGCTCGCCAAGGACCCGGCCGAGCGCCCCGCGTCGGCAGAGATCCTCGCGGGTGAGCTGCTCGCGGCGCTCGAGGCTCAGTCGGCCGGGACGAGCGGCGTGCGCGCGTCGATCACCAACGCCGCGGGGATCCGCATCCCCGAGTCGATGCGGCCGCCGCCCGTGTCGTTGCCCAAGCCGCGACGCGCGCGCTGGCCCGTCGCGGTCGCGGCGCTCGGCGCGCTCGTCCTCGCGGGCGCGCTGGTGTTCGCCGTGATGTCGCGCAACGCGGCAAAGCAGGTCGACGCGACGCCGACGGCCACCACCGCAGCGGCACCCAACGTGGCGCTCACGCAGGCGCCGTCTGCCACGGCCGCGACCCCTGCCACGACCGCGACCGAGCCCGTGGTCGACGTCGACGATCCGCCTCCCGTCACGCCCGAGTCGCTGCCCCGCGCCAAGCCGCCGCGCGTCGGCGCGCCGCGCGTCGGTCGTCCACCCAAGCCCAAGCCCGCGCCCAAGGCGTCGACGAGCGCAGCCGCGCCCGCGCCCAAGTCGTCGAGTCCGTACGGGATCTTCGAGTAAATCCGCGCTCTAAGCGTTTGCTCGGCCGCGCGCGGAGGTGGTAGCCTCGCGGCCGATGGACCGGTCGGAAATCGACGAGCTCGTGGGGCGTCTGCTCGACAACCCCCACGATGAAGAAGCGCTTGCCCAAGCGCACCAGGCCGGCGAGGCCGACCCGAAGTCCTACGCGGTTCTGCTCGAGAAAGTGGGCTCCGAGTCCCGCGATCCCGCCTACGCCGCCCACTGGCTGGGCGAGGCGGCCAACGTCTGGTCGACCACGCTGGGCGACGTGCACCGCGCGGCGCGGCTGCTCATGATGGCCATCGACAAGGACCCGACGGCGCAGGTCGCCGCCGATCGCCTCGCGCAGCTCTACCGCGACAAGGGCGACACCAAGGCCCTCGTCGCGCTCCTCGACCGGCGCGCCAAGGCGCTCGCTCCCCTCGCCGCCTCGAACACCGACATGCGCACCGAGGTGGCCGGCCTGCACGAGGAGCTCGGTCGGCTCTGGTCCGAGCCGCCGCTCAGCCAGCCCCGCAAGGCCGTCGAGAACTACAAGAAGGCGCTCGAGTTCGACCCGACCAGCGCGTACGCCATCTACCAGGCGCGCGAGCTCTACAAGTCGCTCCAGCAATACCAAGACGCGATCCCGCTCTACGCGGCCGAGCTCGAGCTCGAGCAAGACAGCGGGCGGCGGGTCGGCCTCCTGCGCGACGAGGCGGCGACGCGCAAGCTCGCGGGAGACCTGCAGGGCGCGACGCAGGCGCTCGCGGCCGCGCGCGAGCTCGACGCCCAAGACCCGGCGCTGCAGCAGGAGTACGCGTCGAGCGTGCTCGACCGCATCCAGTCGGGCGAGGCCGTGCCCTCGCAAGAGCGTGCATATGCATCCGATCTGCTCGTCGCGCTCGCGGAGACGTACCAAGGCGAGCACGGCTACGCGTACGCGGCCGCGGCGCTCGACATCGAGCCCGGCCACGACCGCGCCGTAGAGCTCTACGCCCACTACGCGCGCGAGCTCGCGCAAGAGGGGGACCTCTCCACCCGTTACAACGCGTACCTCGCCGCCAACCCCGCCGGGACGATGTCCCAGCAGGTGCGCCAGGCGATCGCCGCCGCCGGGTACGCCGAGCCCGAGACCAAGACGGCCGCGCGCGAGGACGACGCACCCGGCCGCGGCGTGCTCGAGCTCGCCGGGTCGAGCCCGCTCGTCGACCCCGCCCCGTACTCCGACGACGCCAAGGCGACCAAAGAGCGCCCCGTGCCCGCCGAGGAGCCGCGCAAGCAGCCGAGCCACGCCCCGGCCGTCTCGCGCGAGCCCATCGCCGCGACCTCCGAGCCCCCGCCGCGACGCGGCGGCGCGATGTCCCCCGAGAAGCTCCAGGGCGTGCTCGACGCCGCGCAGATGCTCGCGGGCAAGGGCAAGAAGCCCGAGGCCTACGCCAAGTACAAGGAGGTGCTCGAGTTCGACGCGGCGCACCCCGAGGCGCTCTCGTGGGTCGAGGACTACCTCCGCAGCAAGCGAGACTACGCGCAGCTGCGCGACGTGCTGCTCAGCGCGATCCGCGCGACGGCGAGCGTTCCCGATCAGCAAGAGGCGCGCAAAGAGCGCTTGCGTGAGGTCGCGGGGCTCTGCGAGGGCAACCTGCGCGACGTCGACGGCGCGATCGCCGCGTGGCGACAGCTGCTCGCGCTCGACCGCGCCGACGAGAGCGCGCGCACGGCGCTCATGCGCCTGCTCGAGAAGTCGCAGCGCTGGGACGATCTCGCCAACCTGCTCGAGCAAGAGGCCACGATCGAGCCCGACCTCGACACCAAGATCCTGCTCGAGAAGAAGCTCGCCAAGCTCCAAGAAGACAAGCGCAAGGACGTCATCGGCGCGGGCGAGGCGTGGGCGCGCATCGCTCGCCTCTCGACCGACGACGACCAGGCCGTGCTCACCGCGTCGCGCCTGTTCGAGAAGGGCGAGCGCCTCGACCTCGCGGCGCAGGCGATCGCCGAGGCGTCGCCGCACATCGACGATCCCGTCCCGCGCGGCGCGCTGATGCTCCGCCTCGGTGAGCTGCGCGAGCAGCTCGGTCAGACCGTCGACGCCGGCGACGCGTACGCCGAGGCCGCCGAGGCGCTGCGCAACGGAAAGCACTGGGAGGAGGCCGACCGCCTCTACTCCACCGCCGAGGCGTGGGAGAAGGCCGCGAACGCCGCCTACCAGCGCGGCCAGCTCACGGGCGACGTCAAGCAGCAGGCGGCGCACATGGCGCGCGCTTCCGAGTACCTCGTCAAGGCGGGTCGCCCCGACGACGCGCTCGCGCGGATGGAAGAGGCGGCCGACCTCGACCCGCTCAACGACGACTACGCCGAAGAGCTCGTCACCCGCTACAACGCCGACCAGCAGGTGCAGCGCCTCGTGGCGTTCCTCACCAAGCGCGGCGACCGCCTGGCCGACCGCGCCAAGCGCATCAACGTGCGCCGCGAGGCCGCGAACCTGTGCGCCACGCGCATGGCCGACAAAGAGCTCGCGCGCGAGCTGTGGCTCAAGCTTCTCGAGGACGGCGACGACAAAGAAGCCCTCGAGCGCCTCATCGACGACGCCGTCGAGCGCGAGGACCACACCGAGGCGGCCACGTTGCTCCGTCGCCTCGGCGCCAACACCGTCGACAAGGCCGAGAAGGCGCGCGTCGCGCTGCGCGAGGCCGAGATGCTCGCCGACGGCGTCGGCGACGTCGACACCGCGATCTCTTGCTACGAGCTCATCTTGAGCGATCTCGATCCGACCTGCCGCCCCGCGCTGCAGGCGATCGCCGATCTGCAGGAGTCGCGCGGCATGCTCAGCGACGCCGCCGACGCGCTCGAGCGCGAGCTCAAGCTCGTGGCCGACGTGCAGGAGCGCGGACAGATCGCCGGCCGCCTCGCGCGCCTCTACGAGAAGCTCGACGATCCGCGCAACGCCATCCGCGCGCTCGACCTCGTGCGCAAGGCCGACCTCGAGGACTTCGACGCGCTCACGCGCCTGTGCGAGCTCTGCGAGCTGACCGAGCAGTGGGGCCGCGTCGCCGAGCTGCTCGTCGAGCGCATCGAGGTCGAGGCCGACGAGCAAGAGATCGTCGAGCTCACCAAGAAGCTCGCCGGCGTGCTCGCCGACAAGCTCGATCGCGGCGACGAAGCGCTCGGGGCGCTCACCGACCTCGCCGACTCGGGCGAGCCGAGCGTGCGGCAGGCCTACATCGAGCTCGGCGACAAGCTGGGCTGGAAGGGCATCGTCGCGTCCAAGCTCAAGGAGTGGTGGTTCGACGCGCGGCACGCGCCGGAGCGCACCGAGGCCCTCCGCGGCGCGTTCGAGCGCTTCGCCGACGTCGGGCGCGACGCGGACGCCGTCACGGTCGCGATCGAGCTCATTCGCACCAAGACGGCCGAGCGCGGGCTCGCCGAGCACCTCGAAGAGCTGGCGGTCAAGACGAGCGATCACGACGCGCTCCAGGTCGCACACGAGCTCTTGGCCAAGGACGTCACCGGCCCCGAGCGGGCCCACGAGCTCGTCCGCCAGGCCGAGGTGCGCGCCCGCGCGGGCATGCCGCGCCTCGAAGCGATCCAGCACGGTGAGGCAGGGCTCACGAGCGTCCAGCCCTCCGAGGCCGAGCCCCTGCTCGAGCGCCTCGCCGTCCTCGCGGCCAAGCCCGCCGACGTCATCGACCTCTACGAACGTCAGGTCACGCGCTCCAAGGCGCCGCCCGACCGCATCCGCGCGCTCGCGCGGGCCGCGCAGGTCTCGTCGGCTCGCGGCCAACCGGATCGCGCGCGCGGTTTCCTCGAGCTCGCGCTGTCGGCCTCGCCCGAAGAAGAGACCCTCACGGTGCTCGAGGCGGCCGCGCGCGAAGGCGACAAGTTCGCCGGCGGCGATCGGCTGCGCCGCGCGCTCTGTCAGGCCATGGCGGCCGGCGGCCAGGGTGCACGCGACGGCGGACGCACGCGGGCCAACCTCCTCCGGCGCGCCGCGACGATCTCGCACCGCGACCTCAGCGACGTCGACCAGGCGTTCACGTGGCTCGCCGACGCGCTCGTCGCCCACGTCGATCAGCTCACGCTCGACACGGTCGAGGCGCTCGGCCTCGAGATCGGCGACCCTCGGCGTGGCGAGAGCGCGCTCACCCACGCGCTCGGCGAAGTGTTCGACGGGCCGCTCGTGCGGCAGCTGCTCGCGCGCCGCGCCAAGATCCGTCGCGACCAGCTGGTCGAGCCCGTCAACGCGGCCATCGACCTCAAGAAGCTCCACGATCTGTCGCCCAACGACCAGGCCGTGATGGACGAGCTCGCGGGCCTGTACATCGAGCTCGGCGACTACAAGGCGCTCGTGCAGCTCTACGAGGATCAGATCCTGCGCGGCAAGGACATGAACGCGCGCGCCGAGCTGGCGCGTCGCGTCGCGCGGGTCTGGGAGGAGCAGCTCCAAGACGCGCGCGAGGCCGCCGACGGTTGGCGTCGCGTCCTGCGCATGAAGGCCGGCGACGTCGAGGCGACCGCCGGGCTCGATCGCGCGAAGCAGGGCACGCTCAAGACCCCGGAGGGCGACGCGGCGTTCGTCTACGCGCCCCCCAAGCTAGTGAGCGATCAACCGGTGCCCGTGCCCTCGCACGGCACGCCGACGTCCTCAAAGCCGGCGCCTGCCGTCGCGGCCAAGCCCGCGCCCAAGCCGTCGGCGCGGCCGATCCCCGAGCCGGTGCGCGAGCCGCCCCCGCCGCCGCCGTCCGTGGCGCCGCGCGAGGACACCCAGACCCGCACCGTCGAGGCCGCGCCCAAGGCGCCCGCGCCGCTGCGCGTCGAGTCGGCGCCTCCCCCGCCGCCGCGCCGCCCCACCCCGCCGCCGCTCCCGCCGAGCGCGTCGACCGAGCTCGCGGCGGCCGTCCTCCCGGCCGACGATCCGAACGCCAAGGGCACCTCGCTCGAGTCCGAGATCGAGGCGTCGCTCGACCGGCTCGAGTTCGACGCACCGACCGCGTCGACGCTGCCGCGCGAGGTCTCCCCCGCCGCGATGAGCATCGACCTCGCCCACGCGCGCGAGGACGAGACCGGCGACACCGCCGACATCACGCAGAACATCGTCCCCGGCAGCACGCCGAGCACCGAGCGTGACAGCGATCCGTCGTTCGTCACGGCGATGGGGCAGGACGGCGTCTTCGCTCCGTCTTCGCAACCTGTCGACACGACTCAAGATTTCGTCGCGGGCGCGCACAAGACCGACATCCCCGAGGAGCTCGGCTCCGGCGAGATCATCGATCTCGACGACGAGCCGACGCGCGCTCCGCTGGTCGAGCTGCTCGAGGAGACGCTCGCGCGCCCCGCCGGCGAGGACGACGACGAAGAGATCGTGGTCGCCGACGATCTCGCCGACGCCGTCGACGAGGACAACAAGCGCAACACCGTGACGACCGAGATCGACATGGAAGACACGACGCGCGCCCGCGGCAGCAGCTGAGCGCCGCGTCGGCCCCTCAGCCGCGCTCGACGATGACCGCTCCGCCCGACACGCGGGCCGTGGCGCCGTGCACGAACGCGCGGTTGGTCGCGCCGTGACCGAACGGCGCGCCGCACACCACGGGCACGCCGAGCTGTGAGAGGTTCCGCGCCAGGACCTCGTCGACGGTCACGCCGTCGGGGCCGGGCTCGCACGACGTGAACTCGCCGCACACGACGGCGGCGACGCGCTCGAGCACACCCGCGAGGCGGAGCGTCGTGAGCATCCGGTCGATGCGATACGGGCGCTCGGTCACGTCCTCGAGCGCGAGCACGGCGCCGCGCGGTACGTGCAGGAACGGCGAGCCGACGAGGGCCGTGAGCACGGCGAGGTTGCCGCCCACGAGAGGACCGCGGGCCTCGCCGCGGACGAGCACGTCGAGCCCCTCCCACGCGGGGAGCTCGCCGCCCTCGAGCGCGCGGAGGAGCGCGAGGCGATCGGCGGCGCTGGTGCCGCTGCGGCCGAGGCCGGTGACGTTGGGCGCGT
>JAGQJA010000186.1 GCA_020430845.1 Myxococcales bacterium | reverse complement strand
CGAGCGCGGCGCGTTCACCGGCGCGCACGCGGCGCGCGCGGGCCTGTTCGAGACCGCGAGCGGGGGCACGGTCTTCCTCGACGAGATCGGCGAGCTCCCCCTCACGACGCAGGCCAAGCTCCTCCGCGTCCTCGAGGCGTCCGAGGTACAACGCCTCGGGAGCGCGCGCGCCGTGCGCGTCGACGTTCGCCTCGTGTCGGCGACCAACCGAGACCTCGAGCGCGCCGCACTGCAAGGGGCGTTTCGCCAGGACCTCTTCTTCAGGGTCAACGGCGTGGCGCTGCGCGTGCCCCCGTTGCGCGAGCGGCGCGTCGAGATCGGTGCGCTCGCGCGGCGGTTCGTCGAGGCGCCCAGCAGGGAGCTCGGTCTCGCGGCCGCCCCGCCCATCACCGACGACGCGCTTCGCGCGCTCGAGGCGTACGCGTGGCCTGGCAACGTCCGCGAGCTTCGCTTCGTCATGGAGCGCACCATCGCCAGCGCAGGCCCGAGCCCGATCACGCGCGAGCACCTCCCCGCCCACGTGCTGCAGGGCGCGAGCGGTGACGCGGCCGCGGGCAGGACGCGGGCGAGCTCGGCGTCACGCGCCGACATCATCGCCGCGCTCGCGGCGTCCGACGGCAATCAGACGCGCGCGGCCGAAGCGCTCGGGATCTCGCGGCGCACGCTCATCAACCGCATGATCGAGTTCGGCCTGCCGCGACCGCGAAAGGGCGCGTGACGCCGGCGTGTTGTGCAAATCAGTTGCACAACCGCGTTGTGCAACGGGCAGGCTGCACAACCAGACACACCCACTTACATCATTCATTCCATTGACTTACGCTCGGTCGGCGCGCGGCTCGCTCCGTGCAGTCTCGTCGACCATGACACGACACCGAGCGAGCTCTTCCGCGGCCGCACTCACCTCGGGGCAGCGCCCCACGACCCACGCCTCCGTCGTCGAAGCGTGGTCGACCGCCACCAAGCGCGTCTTCGCGCGCTTCATGTTGACGACCTCCGAGGCGCCGGACGACGCGGGGCGTCACACACTCTTGCTCACGCCGAAGAGCGGCGGCGCCGCCCTCCCGGTCGGCTGGATCGATCCCTCGTCACGACGCGCGGAGCTGCTCACGCTCGGCGCCGTGGTCGCGAGCAGCAAGGGCGCGCTCGGGAAGGAGCTCGCGGTGCCCCCGCGCGAGCACGCGCGGCTCGTCGAGGTCACCGAGGCGACGCTGCGGCCGTACGACATCGCGGTCGACGTCGTGCGCCGGCTCACGGCACCAGTTCCCGTGACGCGCGCCGCGGCCTCCGGACCTCGACACACGCTTCCGTATGGTCGGCGCGTCGAGGTCGCGCCGATCGCCGTCGGCAGGCTCGCCATTCGAGGCGGGCGCTGATGCGCGCACACACATCGCGGCGCGGCGCCGCGACAGAAGACGAAGGGCGCAAACAGCTTCGCGTCGTGGATCATCAGGGCGCGGGCGGGTATCTTGGGGCTCGCATGAGGACGACGCGAGTAGGTGCGGGAGCGTTGCTCACGCTGGCCATGGCGCTCGGGGCGCCGCGGGCGAGCGCCCAACCCACCGGCGAGGCCGTCGCGACGGCGCAGGCGCTCTTCGACGACGGCAAGCGCCTCATGGACGCGGGCAACTACGAGCGCGCCTGCCCGAAGCTCGTCGAGAGTCAGCGACTCGACCCCGCCGGCGGCACGTTGCTCCTCATCGGGCTCTGTCACGAGGCGCAGGGCAAGACGGCGACGGCGTGGGCCGACTTCGGCGTCGCGCTCGGACAGGCGCGAAAGGACAACCGAGCGGACCGCGAGGCCGCGGCGCTCGAGCACGTGCAGAAGCTCGAGCCCAAGCTCACACGCGTACGCGTCGTCGTCGCGCCCGGGCAGAATGGCATCGAGGTCCTCCGCAACGGTGTCGTCGTGAACGCAGCGCAGTGGGGGACCCCGCTGCCGATCGATCCGGGCACGCAGACCTTCGAGGCGCGGGCCCCGGGCAAGCGTCCGTGGTCGCAGAAGGTCGACGTGGTGGGAGAGGGGGTGACGGTCCCCGTCCAGGTCCCGCTGCTCGCCGACGCCGAGCCGAGCCCATCGCCGCCGCCCGTCGCGCCCCCTCCTCCCGCGGCGCCCGACAAGCCCGCACCGCAGGAGTCGAGCTCACGGCTGCCTTGGATCGCGCTCGCCGGCGGCGTCGGTGTCGTCGCTGCGGGCGTCGGCGTCGGCTTCGGCCTGTCGGCGACGTCCAAGTGGAAAGACGCCGAGCGCGCCTGCCCGGGCGGGCTCTGCCCGAACGCGGCCGACACCGAGCTCGGAAAGCAAGCGGGGACGCGCGCGGACCTCTCGACCGTGTTCTTCATCATCGGCGGCGCGGGCCTCGCGACCGCCGGCGTGCTCTGGTTGACGGCGCCGAGCACCCAAGATCGGGGCGTCGCTGCGCTGCGCGTGGTGCCCTCGCTCGGGCGCGATCGGGGCGGCCTCGTGCTGCGAGGTGTCTTGTGAGCGCGCGCACGCTCATCGTCGTCGGCGCGCTCGGTCTCCTCTCCCTCGTCGCATGTCGAGCGGTCGTGGGCGTCGAGGAGCTCCGCGCCACGTCGAGCACGCAAGACGGAGGCGGCGCAGACGCCTCGGACGCGGCGACCGTCGACGCGGGCGCCGACGCGGACGGCGTGGCCAGCCGGTGCGCCGCGACCCAAGACTGCCGACGATGCTGCCGAGGAGAGCTCGCGACCGCGTACGACGAGCTACGCAGGACCGCGGGGGGCCCGAACGGCGAGTGCGCGTGTGGGCCGCCGGCCTCGGGGGTGCCCTGCGCGGTAGCGTGCGCGGGCGACCAAGAGACGTGCCCTGGCTCCCCGGGGCCCGAAGGCGGGACGAGCCCGGGCAGCTGCGAGGGCTGCTTGCTCGAGAAGATCATCAAAGATACGGGCTGCATGAAGGCCCGCCGAGCCTGCGAGCAGAGTCCCGCCTGCAAGCCGATCGCCGACTGCCTCGCGGCATGCCAGTGACCCATCGTCACTGCTATGCTCGTGGACAGTGACGGAGTCGACCCCCCTGTTCGACACCCTCGTGGGCAAACGCATCGCGGGGCGATACCTCGTCGAGCGCCTCATCGGCGCCGGCGGCATGGGCATCGTCGCGGCCGCAAAGTACCCAGAGCTCGGGCAGCGCGTCGCGATCAAATTCTTGCGGCCCGAGCTGGCCTCTGACTCCGTCGTCACGGCGCGGTTCGTCCGCGAAGCGCGCGTCGCCGCGAAGGTGCGCAGCACGCATTTCGTCCGCGTGTTCGACGTCGGCCGCCTCGAGAGCGGCGTGCCGTTCCTCGTGATGGAGATGTTGAGCGGGCGCGACCTGGGCGACGAGCTGGCCGAGCGTGGTCCACTGTCGATCGAGCACGCCGTCGACTACATCCTCCAGGCCGCCGTCGCGCTGGGCGAGCTGCACGCGCTCGGCATCGTGCACCGAGACCTCAAGCCTTCGAACCTGTTCCTCGAGACGGGGGCCGGCGCGCCTGTCCTCAAGGTGCTCGATTTCGGCATCTCCAAGGAACAGAAGACCTCCGACGCCGGCTCACCGCTGACGAGCACCGACCACGTGCTGGGCACACCTCAGTACATGTCGCCCGAGCAGATCCGCGCGTCCAAAGACGTCGACGCGCGCAGCGACGTGTGGTCGCTCGGCGTGATCCTCTACGAGCTCCTGACGAAGCAGCTGCCGTTCTCCACCGAGAGCGGCGGCGTCGGCGAGATGTTCGGGAAGATCCTGTTCGTCGATCCGGAGCCACTGCGGTCCAAGCGAGAGGACCTCCCCGAAGATCTCGAGACCGTGATCCTCAAGTGCATGCACCGCGACCGCGACGGGCGCTACGCCAGCGTGCTCGAGCTCGCCGAGGCCCTCCGGCCCTTTGCCGCCGAGAGCGCCCTGCACCGCATCGACTCGGTGCGACAAGCCGCGGCGACGCCGCCGCCAGAGCCCGAGGACGACGACGGCGTCGCGGCCTTTGCCAAGATCTCCGACCCCGAGCTGCCTGTGGCCAACACCCGCGCCGCGACCCCGGAGTCGCTGCGCGACGGGCTCGTGATGGCGCCCACGGCCCCGGCGAGCGACAAGGACCTCGCGCGTGAGCGCGTGAGAGCGATCTCACAGTCCGAAATCGAGGTCGGTCCGGGCAGCGCGCCCGTGACGTCGATGACGGCGACCGGGGCGGCAAAAGCGGCGCCGGCGACGGGCTCGCGGCGTGGGCTGGTGATCGGCGCCATCGCCGCGTCGCTGCTCGCCGTGGGAGGCGCCGTCGCGGTGGGCAAGGGGTCCGACACGCCCGCGTCGCCAGCCCCGAGCGCTGTCCCGCCGGACCCGGGCGCCGTGACCACGTCCGCCGCGGAACCGAGCGCGACCGCCCAGACGCCCGAGCCGCCGACGACACCAGCGCCTGTGGCGAGCGCCAGCGCCGAGCCTGTGGTCGACACGCCTACACCGTCCGCGACGACCGAGACCACGGCCAAGAAGGGCTCGGGCAGCGCGCCGCGTACCAAGCCCGTCGCGGTCAAACCGCAGCCCGCCGTGCGCCCGTCGGCGTCTTCCGCGCCCAAGCCCGCGCCGACCCTGATCCTCGACCGCAAGTAACCCGCATGAAGACGACGCTCCGCCCGCGTGTCATGGCCGCGCTCTTGATGCTGGGCTGCGGGACGAGCTCTCCGCCCGCCGCGCCCCCCGAAGAAGACGCCGGCGCCGACGACGCGGGCATCCCGTGCG
>JAGQJA010000014.1 GCA_020430845.1 Myxococcales bacterium | reverse complement strand
ACGCGGAGGTCTTGCGTGGATGTTCACGGCCGGCATGTGCAGCACGCCGCCCTCGTACCTTGCTCCTCCCCCCGCGCTCACCCCCTGCAGGCCCAGCGGGTCCACGGACCCCAACACGTCCCCGCCGACGTAAGCGTAGGGATTCAGGTCGGCGCCCATCGCGTGGATGGCCAAGGGGTCGGCGCTCATCCAGCGGCCGAGCTGTGCCTGGTAGTAGCGCGCTCCGAAGTAGGTCACGCCGACCTCGACGTCCTCCTCCTTCCCCGTGAACCGGTAGTCCTCGCGGAAGGCTGCCCATCGGTCGGGTCTGAAGTCGCTCTCGACGGCGCCGTACGCTTGGTAGCTCGTCCGTTCCACGACCTCCCCGGACGCCGCGTCGAGCACGAAGCTCGCGCTGCCGAGGTGGTCGCCGAGGATGAGGAACATGTGGCGCTGATCCCCCGACGGCGAGGGCAACACGGAGTTCGAGTCGTAGGCGACGCGGCCCAGGCCGCCGACGTACACCGACGTGTTGTGTCGGGAGACGTCGTAGTCGCCGGTCTGGGCGTCGAGCTCGGCGTGGTTGACCCGCAGCGTGTCGAACACCTCGAGGGTGTGGCGCTCCACGCCCAGCGCGTCCGTGGCGGTCTTGAGCACACGCGCTCCCATCGAGTAGCCAAACCTCAGGTCCCACGCCGGGGTCGAGGTAGGCACGTCGGGGTGCGCCGGCTCCATCGCGGGGATCGGACCGGCCGGGTAGTCCCAGCGGCGGGCGCGCATGAGCTGGCCGACCTCGTCCCAGTCGTAGACGAATCGATGTGTGCACATGGATGTGCCGGCGCCCGTGCATGTATCGCGCTCAACGGTCATGCTCAGCACGTTGCCGCTCTCGTCGTAGTCGGCGTGGACGCCCTCGGCGTCCGTGAGCTGGTTCGGGTGCTCGGCCGAGTGGGTGATCGCGCCCAGGGATCGGTCGAAGCGTTTGTGTCGATCGTCGTCCGTGTGGGTGGTGTTGCCCATGAAGTCGTACGAGAACGACTGGCTGTTGACGCGATCGCCGCCGGCCTCGCGCACTGGCACGTGCCGATGGTCGCCCGAGGCGATCTCGGCGGCGAAGGGCGACGCCTGCACGTCCGTGACGCCGAGATAGGAGTACGCGAGGTGCGTGACGCGGTAGTGTTCGTCGTAGCTCGCCGTGCGGGTGACCGGCTTGGCGCCGGCGTGCCAACCCGCCGCGATGTCTGTGATCGCGGTGGGGTGCCCGAGCTCGTCGTACGAGAACGTCATGTTCGCGAGGTCGACGACGGTCGTCTCGGCGGGCGGGGCGGTGTAGCTGCCGGTCGGGTTCGTCCAGACCGTCGCTGGGGCGCGGTCGATGCGGGCGGTCTGCATGCGACCGCGCGTGTCCCACGTCGTGGTCGCGCGCGTCGCCGCCGCGTCGCCGTACGTGACGGTGAGGGGCTCACCCGCGGGCGAGTATGTCGTGCCCGAGATCACCGGGCCGTACGAGCTGCCCACGTTCGCCACGAGATCGCGCGCGGTGTAGGTAAACGCCTCGCGGCTCATGCCCTCGACCAAGAGCTCGGGCAGCTCCGTGCCCGTCGAGCGCCACGTCACGCGGTTCGCCAGGTCGTAGCCCGTCTCTTGCGTGTACCAGCGGGGCGCGTAACGGCCGTCGACGGTGGGCTGCCAGGCCGCGTCGGTCTTTGCGATTTGGCGCGTCGTGCGGCGCATGCGTCCGCGCGCGTCGTAGTTGAACCGGTTCCTCCCGCCTCGGTCGGTTACGCCCACCAGCCGGCCCGTGGCGAGCTCCGGCCTGTCCGTGAAGTCAGGCGTGGACGCCATCTGGCCGGGGGCGTAGTCGTCGTAGTGGTAGTAGACCTCGGTGCCCTCCGCGTCGACCCACGAGGGCACCGTGTACGGCGCCTGTTCGGCGGTGCACGGCGAGTAGTCCTCGAAGAGCGGCCGACCCAGGTAGTCGTAGTAGTAGTCGACGCCGCAGCCCCGGGCGTCGCTCGTGCCGGCGAGGTTCCCGTCCGAGTCGTATACGTACCGCCAGCCCTTGGGCCGACCGTCGGCGCCCAGATCCCCAGCCTTGTGTGTGTTCGGCTCTAGGTTCAGCACGACGCGACCGAAGGTGTCGTGCTCCAAGCGGCGGACGAACGTCGACGGCCCGTTGGTGCGCTGCACCTCGACCGACCCGTCGACCCCGTAGGCGATGTTCGTCAGCACGTCCGTGCCTGGGAAGCCCTTCGCGACCGACACGACGCGGCCGTGCCCGTCGGTCGTCGTGATGGTCCGCGCGCCCGTGTGCGGACCACCGGCCTTCGACTGCTCCGCGTCCCGGGTCTCCGTGACGAGCGGCCGGTATACGGTCTGCTGGACGAGCACCGAGTCTTCGTACGCGAACGAGGGGCGACCAAAGTTGTCGTACGCGATCTGGCGCTCGCCCTGGTTGCCGACGAGCGGCGTCGCGTTCGCGGCGACGGTGCCGGGATCGCCGCCGAACGCGAACGGCCTCGCCGCTCGGATGACGCGCCCGGCATTGTCGCGAGCCACCCAACCGCGCGCGATCCAGCCCACGCCGATGTCGGCTTGGTCGAACGCCAGCACCGGCTCGCCCACGGCGTTCACGATCTCGACCGAGTGCGTCTCCGCGTCCGTGCCCACGCGTCGATCGATGTCCACCCAGCTGAGCGGCGTGGCGTCGTGGTAGGTCCACTTCATCGCGCTCACCGTGAGCATGCCCACGTCCGGGTCTGGCGCGTGGAGCTCCTTCGGCCGACCTTGCGGGTCGTAGTCCATCGTCCACCTCGCTCCGCTCGGCTCGACGACGAGCGTCGGCGCCTGGAAGCCGCGGTCGAACGCGCGCATCGTCGTAAGCGGGGCGGGCGAGTCGCAGTACTGGGTGAAGACCCGCGTCTCCTTGGGGAACATGGCGTAGTCGTCGAAGACCACGTCGGCGCACTTCGACCCCGAGGTCGCCCGCGTCACGTTGCCGAACGCGTCGCGGCTGTAGGCCGTCACCTGGTAGTACGCGCCGGCTGCCGCGTCAGGCGGCGTCGGTCCCGGCACGCCGTAGACCGGACTCCGCTCGAGCGTGCGGGAGCCCGAGAGCCAGTCGAGCCTCCAACCGAGATCTCCGTAGGCGTCGTAGATGGTCTCCACGCGACGGAGAGGCGGGCCCACCGGCTGCGTGGCGCCGGCGGGGATCGCGTGGACTTCGGTCAGCGTCGGCAAGCAGAGCCAGTTCTCGTCGCACGGCAGATCCACCTGTGGCGCGTGGATCGACACTTCGTGCGGGCTCGCTCCCGTCGACAGGTCGGTGACAATCTGCGTCTCGCCACCGGCACCGTGAGCGACGGTGCGTATCACGGTTCCGAACGCGTCCTGGTACGTGCTCTGCACGGTTTGTACTCGACCGGACTGTGCGCGCAGCGGCTCGGGCATCGCGGTGCCGTCGGGCGCCGACACGATCGTGCCGGCGGAGGTTGGAACTGCCGTGTCGTAGACGTAGGTGGATACGGATCGAGCGTAGTCCGCTCGCACCGTCCGGTCGCGCGTACGCGCGATCGTGCGCCGTTCATAGCTATATACTTGCGTCTCGAGCCAACCCACCGCGCCCTCACCGCCGGTCGGGACGAAGCGGTCGATGCGCACCGGCGCACCAGAGATCATGCGCGCCGTGTCGTCGTCCGACGTCTGCGGACAGCCCTTTGCCCCTCCCTCCGCGCTGAGCCCGTCGGGGGCTGCCGGATCGAAGACGGTGCCGCGATCACACGCGCTGAACCAGTAGCTCGTCTCCGTCACCGACGGGTCCGCGTTCGACGAGACCCGCACCTTGGAGAAGCCGCGCAGCTGCCGATCCCACGGGTTGTACGCTGGATCGCGGTAGGAGTAGCGGACCTCTCGTGCGCCGCCGTAGTTTGCCCCGCCCGGGATACCGGTGACGATCTTCGTGACGGCAAACGATACGCGAGGGGAGTGGAATTTCCACGGAACGAGCATGGGGTCGCTCGGATCGTTTGCATCGCTGTCGAGCTCCTGCACGCTCGCGTAGTTGATCTCGCTGATTGCTCCGCTGGGGCTCGTGATGAGAGTGAGCAGTCCAGGGCGCGGCGCGCGAGCGTTGGCCGACCTCGGACGCTTGATCGTGGCCGGCATGATGTAGAGTCCCTGCCGCCCCTTCAACACGATCTCGTCGACTCCGCTGCCGTCCATGTCCGCGAAGGTCAGCTCTGCGTCGCTCTCGGGCGAGGCGAAGTAGCCGAACTCGCAGTTGTTGCCAGGGGACACGCACTGCATCGTGCGGCCGTCGGTGTTGATCCAGAGCCGCACGCGAGCGTTGTTGCCGTCGTGGACCAGCTCGATCGCGTCGGCGAGGCCGTCGCCGGTGACGTCGTGGAAGTAGAGTTGCCCGTCGAAGTACGGCGTCACGTCCGTGAAGACGAGGTCGTAGTGCTTCGGGATGAATGTTCCCGGCTCGAGCGTCGACGCGGCGCATGGGAACGGCTGCTTGCCCTCCTGGCAGCGCATACCTCCGCGTCCGTTGCCCGGCATCACCGCTGCGGTCCAGTAGTTCGAGTTGTTGATGTAGGTGGGCTTGGCGTAGACGTAGTCGGCGAGCCCGTCGCCGTTCATGTCTACGTAGAACGAACGCGCAAACGCGGCCCGGGCGGAGTCCTTCAGGACGATCGGCCGTTCGCCGTTGAACAGCGGGTAGCGCGAGTGATCGGTCTCAGTGACGATGTAGGTCGGCGCCCCTACCACCAGGTCCAGCGCGAGGCGGTTCTGGTAGTCGTGCACGGGTTCGACCGCGACGCGCGCCGGCTCGGTGACGAGTGTGCCGTGGTCCGGGTCGGTGACGAAGGCAGGCCGCGGACGCGACGCGGGCAACCTGCGCGAGAAGTGCCAGACTCCTCGTTCGAACGACGCACTGTTTTCTGGCTCGAGGGCTGGCACCCTCGCAGCGTCAGGCAGCCCGTCGCCATCGACGTCCGCCGCGTCTCCCGCACTCCAGTCGAAGCTGCGAAGTCCCCGCTCGATGCGGGTCCACTGCGTGCTCGGGGTGCTGGCCGTGGGGAGCGGGTCGACGTGCCATCTCCATGCCGCGTGGCTTGCTCCCTCGTCGCAGAACGTGCTGGACGCGGTCGTCGGTACGCCGATGACGTCGCCCTGGTGCGTCAAGAAGGGCGCGCTGCTTATGGTGCTCTCGATGCAGCCGAAGTCGGCGCCGTTGATGACCCGCCGCATGCAGTAGACTCGCTGGTCCGTGACCCACCACGCGAGCGGGTGATCCCCGAACGGCACGGCTTGTGTCTTGCCGCTGTCGCGGGTCGCGAACCCGCGGGTCTTCAGGTGGTTCTTCGAGGCGACGCCATCGCCACCCACGCCGCCGCCGTCCATGCACGCGTGGTCGAGGTGAAACCCCGCATCGGTGCTGTGGTTGAAGTACGCGTGCATCTTCCGCGTGTTCGGGCGTTCCACCAGGTCGACGGCGTAGGTGGGGCCACCGGGCGTCGACCACTCGTGGTCGAAGCCTTCGACGAGGTCCGGCAGCCCGTCGTGATTGAGATCCACGAGCATGCTGCGCGGATAATTCGGCAATGTGTCGCCTCCGCTCCGCCCGGGCATCGGCGCCGGGCCCCTGGTGATGCCCGTCCAGAGCTCCCCGGTTTCGTAGCGAAATCGTGTGGGTTCCAGGGTTGCGCAGGCGAGCGTGGTCGGGATGGCGCCGCCCGACTCGGGCGTCCCGCAGCGCGTCTCTTCCTGAATCTCGCGGAGGAACTCGTGACCCCACAGCGGGCTCTGCTGCAGCGGATCGTACGCGGCCAAGCTCCTGGGGTCGCGATAGCGGAGGTGGTAGGCTCGGATGACCTCGCGCGGGCCGGCGGGCGTGGACCAGGCAGCTGCCGAAACGCCGACGTGCGTGAGTACCAGGTCGGGGCGAGCCCGGTTCATCGGCGCGTATGTCGTGTGCTGTGACGGCGCCGGCGACCATGTGAGCTGCGCGTGGTGGGCAAACGCATCCAATGGCGCGGAGCCTGCGCTCGCGGCGGGCGGAGTGTCGAAGACGTCGGTGAGGTAGCGGAGCGAGCGGTTGCCCAGATAGGCCCACCGGTACGCCACCAGGTTGACGGGCTCGCCACCGACTCCGTGGAGGTCGTATTGGCGTACGAGGCTCCAGCGGTGCGCCTTCGGCGGTCCTGCAGGGGTATCGTCGAGGGCGGCGTAGTCGATCCCGTCGCCCGTCCCGAGGTCGGCGCGCGCGAGCGGACGGCCGAGCTCCCACACGTCTCCCCCCTTCCACTGCACGCGCCACGTCAAACGGTCGGGGCTGAGGAAGAAGCGCGAGAAGGAGTGATCGTCCTGCAGGCGGTAGTAGCGCCAACCCGCCGCCCAGGTGGGCATGGCCTCTGCCTTCAACAGTCCGAAACCGTTGCTGGCCGATTCGACGCAGTCCGCGTCACCGCTCACGCAGATGAAGACGAGCGGCGCGCCGTCGAAGGCATAGCGGTCCTCGCGTTCGACCGTGCCGTCGTCCACATACTCGGGCCACGCCGAGAGCGGAGCCCGCTCGATGCGCGGGATGTCGAGGTGCCAACCGTAGCCGCCTTCTCCGTCGGTGGAGCTCGAACCGTACGACAGGCCAAGGCTGCGGCTGACGCCCCGCGCCGCTGGTAGCTCGAAGGGGTAGGTCCAACGGAACGTGCCGGTGAGCGGGTCGGGCGCGGCGCCCGTCGCGCCCTCGCCCTGTACGCCGGAAGCACCGGCAGTCGGCGCAGGACCCTCGTCGCCGCGCGCGACGCCGGCCGACACGCCCAGCGCGAGCATCACACCTGCGATGCGCGCGAGCGCGCGGCGCGCGGAAGTCGAGGAGAGGCGAGGTCGTGGACGTTTCGCGTTCGACATGCAAGCTCCTACGGTTGGCGTGGAGGGTGATCAGCGGCACGCGCGCTGCACGCGATCTCGATCGGCGGCACATCGCTTCCGCATCGCGGCACGCGCCGCTTGTCCTCTCGGTGGGGCGGGCGGCGCGTGAGCAGAGGCGCGCGCGCCGAAGCACCGCTCGAGCGCTTGCTTGACCTCGACACACTCCTCGAGCGGCTCGCTCGCGGCGCGCCCCCGGTCAGTGATGGCGAGGAGCGCCGGCACCAGCACGGCGAGAGACAATAGCCAGCCTTTGCGCGCGATCTTGCCGCGCGCGGACCCCGCCTTCTGCATGTCGTCCTCCGTCTGGACCGCTCGCTCGCTCGAGGTCGCGGCCCCGCGCGCTCACGTCGAGCGCGGGCAGGCTTGATGATGACCTCGCTCGCTCCGCCTTCCAGCGAAAGATGCGTGCAGAGCGCATTTCAGTGCGCGCACCTCGGAAGCGGTGCGCAGATGCGCGCGATCGTCCCATCGTCGGAGCGACGACGATGAGAGCTGTAGGTGGAGGAGGGGGGGGGGGACTACATGCATAGCCATGCGATTCTCACTCTCCTCGCTTGGCGGTCGCCGCTACCATCGCGCACGTGTCCGGGCTGCTCATCGTCGAAGACGACGCGCGTCTCTGCTGTGTTCTCTCGCGCGCGGTCGCGAGCATGGGGCTCGGCGGCGCGCAGGTTCGGTGCGCGACGACCGCGGTCGAGGCAGATACGCTGCTCTCTGCGCACGACGATTGGGCTGGCTTCTTGGTCGACGTGCACCTCGACATCAGCAAGAGCGCCGACGGGCTCGAGCTCGCGGGCCGTGCCCGTGCGAAGCACTCGGCGGCGCCCGTGTTCGTCTTGACCGCTGATTCTGCGGCGAGCGTCACCAACGCGGTCGCAGCGCTCCCAGGGGCCACGCTGCTCCGCAAGCCGCTCCCGTCGCACGACGCGCTCGCTACGATTCTGGCGCCGATCGCGGCGCACGCGCGTGTCGTCGATCGACGCGCGCGGGTCGAGTCGTGGGCCCATCGACACGGCCTCACGCGAAGCGAGCGCCTGGCCGTCCTCTCTATCGCGCTCGGGCAGAGCCGCGCAGCCTACTGCGCCGAGCACGCGATCTCGGAGAGTACGTTTCGCACGCACATACAGAACACGTTGGACAAGCTGACGCTGCGCGGCGCGCGCGAGCTGCGCGAGGTGTTGGCGCGCGTGGCGGCCGGTGAGTAGCCCTCAACCCGCGCGCATGCGGCGCGACGCGCGCACCCACTTCATGCGCCAGAACACGAAGCCGTAGGCGACGGCGCTCACGCCGTTCGCGAACGCGACCGCGCGAAAGAGCGCGTCGATCGAGCCGCCGAAGCCGAGGACCACGACGAGCGACAGCGGGAGCTGCACGCCGAGGATCACGAACGCGTCGACGGCGAGCGTGGTGCGCGTGGCGCCCGCGCCGGCCATCGCGTTGCCGAGCACGATGCCGAGCCCGAGCGTGAGGTAGGTCGGCGCCACGACGTGCAGGTAGCGGACGGCGATCTCGAGCGGGGCGGGGGCGTCGCCGAAGACGCGCAGGATCTCTCGGCCCGAGAGGAACGCGATCGCCACGAGCCCCAGGTTGGTGACGGCGTCGTACGCGCCCGCGAGCCAGCCCGAGTCGCGCGCGCGCCGAAGGGCCTTGGCGCCGACGTTCTGACCCACGAAGGTATGCGCCGCGCTGCCCCAGCCCATCGCGACGAAGAGCGCCATGGTGTCGAGGCGAAAGACGAGGCCCATGGCCGTGGTCGCGGTCTGGTCGGCGTGCGTGGTGAAGAACCGCGCGACGAGCGAGTTGGTGAGCAGCATGGCCGAGATGCGCAAGAAGAGCTGCGCCGACGCGGGCCACGCGAGGTCGAAGATGCGCCCGAGCTCGGCGCGGTCGACGCGGCGCTCGCCGGGGCGAGGCCAGAGGTCGAAGCGCTTGCGCAAGATGAGCAGGTTGGGCACCAGCACCAGCGCGCGGGCCAGGATGGTCGCCCAGGCCGCGCCGACGAGGCCCATGCGCGGCACGCCGAGCGCGCGCGCGATGGGAGCGCCCCACGCAAGGAAGCTCGGGCTCGGCCCCTCACCGAAGACGAAGACGATCGCGAACAGCACGTTGAGCGCGTTGCCCAAGACGAGCAGCGCCACGGGCGTGCGCGACGAGCCGAGCGCCCGCTGCACGTCGGACACCTGGAGCAACAAGAAGATGGTGAAGCTGCCCCCGATGATGACGCGCAGGTACGCCGCGCCCACGTCGGCGACCGATCCCTTGGCGCCCACGACGCCGCGGATGAGCGGGCCCGCGCCGAAGACGCCGACCGCCCCGAGCACGAGGCCGAGCGCCGCCACCACGAGGAAGGCGTGGAAGGTCGTCTTGCGCACGGCCGCGTCGTCGCCGGCGCCGCGGTGCCGAGAGATCATCGCGCTCGTCGCGGTCGTCACGCCGTAGCTCACGATCGTGGCGAGCGCGGCGAGCTGATCGCAGATGCCGATGGCGCCCACGGCCGCGCCGAGCTCCGCGCGAGGCAGCTGCGCGATGAGGTAGGCGTCGATCAGGTTGAACGTCGTCTGGAGCGCCATGCCCAGCGCGAGCGGCGTGCCGAAACGGAAGACCTCCCACGGCAGCGGCCCGTTCAGGATCCGCGCGCGACGCTTGTCCTCGGGCGCGTCCGGGCCCCCGAGCCCCTCCCCACCAGAACCCTCCCCAGAAGAAGAAGAGGCCTCCGTCATCCGACATCCACCGATAGAGGGTCGCGGGTGTGCACGCAAGTCCTTGGGCTGGCTCGGGATTTTCGATTTTGTTCGCCGAGTTGCCGCCCACGGGGGTGACGGGCTAAAGAAGACTGAGCATGTCCGATAAGCCGCCGGAGAAGAAGCCCGAGTCGCCGATGTTCGAGCGACCGTCGCGCCGTGAGGTGCTGACGCGCCTCGGGGCCGCCGCGGGCGTTCTCGGAGCGGCCGCCGTGCTCGGTCGGGCGCGCTGGGACAAGGGCGGCTTCGGCGCCGCGTCGCTCCAGGGCACGCGCCAGGTGCGCGACTACCGCCTCAAGGAGAGCGCGCCCGACTTCGCCGAGCTCGCGATCGCCCGCGGCAAGCCCGAGGACGAGCCCAAGGCCGAAGATCTCGTGCGGCGCGCCGTCGAGGCGATGGGCGGCATGAAGCGCTTCATCTCGCGCGGCGACGTCGTCGTGATCAAGCCCAACATCGGCTGGGACCGCATGCCCATCCACGCCGCCAACACCAACCCCGAGGTCGTCGGCGCGGTCGTGAAGATGGCGTTCGACGCCGGCGCCAAGAAGGTCGTCGTCGCCGACGGCTCCTGCAACGATCCCCAGCGGTGCTTCCAGCGCTCGGGCATCTGGCGCCTGGCCCACTCGCTCGGCGCGCAGGTGGTGCTCCCGGCCGAGCATCGCTTCCGCACCACGCGCCTCAAGGGCGAGGTGCTCGACGAGTGGCCCATCTTCACCACGCTCGTCGACGCCGACAAGGTCATCAACGTGCCCGTGGCCAAGCACCACAACCTCGCCAAGTTCACCGCCGCGATGAAGAACTGGTACGGCGTGCTCGGCGGCCGCAGAAACCGCCTGCACCAGAACATCGACACGTCGATCGCCGATCTGGCCACGTTCATGCGCCCCACGCTCGTCGTGGTCGACGCGATGCGCGTCTTGATGCGGAACGGCCCGCAGGGCGGCAACATCGACGACACGCGCGTGATGAACACCGTGTACGCGACCGTCGACCAGGTCGCCGCCGACGCGTTCGGCTGCACGCTCATCGGCCAGAAGCCCGAGAACCTGCCCTACCTCAAGATGGGCCACGAGCGCGGCCTCGGCACCATGTTCGTGGAGAACCTGCGGGTGCGGGAGGTCTGATGGCGGCCAAGCCGAGCGAGCGGGGGTCGCCCGCGCTGCGAGAGGTGCCGCGCCCCGATCACGACGGCGTCCGCCTCGACGCGGCCGCGTTGGAGCGCGCGCCCATCGAGGCCGAGCACGACGCGCCGATCCCGTGGAAGACCGGCAAGCCCGGGCCGGTGCCGGCGCTCGACGCGAGCGCGCGGCCGCGGGCGCGGTTGCGTGTGGTGAAGGCGTCGGACGATGCGGGTGCGGGGGCGGCTGCGTCTGCGTCTGCGTCTGCGAATGCGCCTGCGTCTGCGAGTGCGTCTGCGCCGGCGTGTGCGTCTGCGTCGGCGGCGGCGCCTGCGTGTGCGAGCGCGAGCGCGAGTGCGAGTGCGAGTGCGAGCGCGACTGCGACGGCTGGGGCGGTGGCGAAGGCGAGCGTGGGGGACAAGGCCCCGAAGAAGAAGAAGGTCGATCCCAAGCTGCCCGGATCGGGCATCCCCGCGCGCAAGGCCATCCGCGTGCTCGTGTGGGTGCGGCGCGTGTCGCAGACCGCGTTCTTCGGCCTCTTCATGTACTTCCTCTTCCAGACGGGCTTCCGCGGCACGTTCGCCGCCAGGGCCGACACGCCCGTCCGCCTCCCGCTCCCGGTCGAGGCGTTCTTGCTCGCCGACCCGTTCGTGGGCGCCATGACGGTGCTCTCGACGCACACCGTCTACCGCGGGCTGCTCTGGTCCGTGGGCCTGCTCGCGCTCACGCTCGTCTTCGGGCGCGTGTTCTGCGGGTGGATCTGCCCCTTCGGTACGCTGCACCACTTCTTCGGCTGGATCCTGCCTTCACGAAAGGGCAGGGGCGCCGCGCGCGTCGAGGCCAACAAGACGCGCGCCTGGCAGGCCGTGAAGTACTACATGATGTACGCGTTCTTGCTGTCGGCCGTGGCGGGCAGCGCGATCGGCGGCCTGTTCGATCCGATCTGCGTCGCCGTCCGCGCGATCGGCCTCGGCGTCATCCCCGCCGCGCAGTACCTCGGCGGCCGCGGCCTCGGCGCCGTGCAAGACATCCCGTCGCGCCCGCTGCAGGCGGCGGCCGACCGCACGCAAGACGCGCTCGCCACCACGGTGTGGCAGTCGCACCAGTTCTACTTCCACCAGACGTGGCTCATCGTCTTCTTGCTGGTGGCCATCCTCTTCATGAACCGCTTCATCCCGCGGTTCTGGTGCCGGGTGCTCTGTCCGCTCGGCTCGTTCCTCGGCGTCTTCGCGCGGTTTGCCCTCTTCGGCATGGAGAAGGATCACGCCGCCTGCACCGACTGCAACCTGTGCCTCGTCAACTGCCAGGGCGCCGACAGCCCGCAGGGCGGCGTCAAGTGGCGGCAGGACGAGTGCCACATGTGCCTCAACTGCGAGTCGAGCTGCCCCGAGGACGTCATCAAGTTCCGCTTCTTGCCCAACCGCAAGAGCGCCAAGAGCAAGCCCGACCTGGGGCGCCGCACGCTGCTCGCGTCCACCGCCGCCGGCGCCGCGTTCATCCCGGCCGCGCGCATCGCCGACTCGCTCGACGTCAACTACCACTCCAAGGTCATCCGCCCGCCCGGCGCGGTCGAGGAGCGCGAGTTCCTCGAGCGGTGCATCCGCTGCGCCGAGTGCATGAAGGTCTGCCCCAACAACGCCCTGCACCCTGCCCTCTTCGAGGCGGGCATCGAGGGCCTGTGGACGCCCATCCTCATCGCGCGCGTCGGCTACTGCGAGCACTCGTGCGTGCTCTGCGGGCAGGTGTGCCCCACCGGCGCCATCCAGAAGATCACCGAGAAAGAGAAGCTCGGTCAGGGCGTCGCGCCCGTGAAGATCGGCACCGCCTTCTACGACCACGGCCGCTGCCTGCCGTGGAGCATGCAGACTCCATGCATCGTCTGCGAGGAGTTCTGCCCCACGTCGCCCAAGGCGATCTGGGTCGAGGAGGTCGAGGCGCCCGTCCGCGACTCCAAGCCCGGCCCCAACGGCGAGCAGCCCGAGATGAAGACCGTCAAGCTGCAGCGCCCGCACGTCGACCCGAGCCTCTGCATCGGCTGCGGCGCGTGCGAGAAGGTCTGCCCGGTGCAGGACCAGCCGGCGGTGTACATCACGAGCGTCGGCGAGAGCCGCAGCAAGACCAACGTGATCTTGCTCGAGAACACGAGCTACACGCAGGGCTGAGGCTCGCGGCGCGCCGAGCCGCGGGCTTCGAGCCGCGGAGCCTCGCGCCTGGCCTGCCGCTCAGCGCGGAAAGTGCACGTAGTGACGCACGACCTGGGGCTCGCTCGCGCGCGCGAGCCGGAGCGTCCCCGCGTCGACGAAGTCTGCCGTGAGGTCGGGCGACGAGCCGATGGTCAGCTCGCGAGGGCTGTTGGCCGACACGTACATCGCGCACTCGACACACACCGAGGGCTTCACCTCGCCTTGTTCGGTCGCGCCGACGAGGAACGCCGACTGCGACGTGTCGAAGTAGAGCCCGACCGCGCCCTTCCCCTTTCGATCGAGCAACTCCTCGGTCACCGTCGCGCCGTCGCACGCGTACCACCCGCCGACGAGCGCCTCGCGAAGCGCAGAAGCGCCGGGAAGCGGCTTGGCCGGCGCGCGCCGGTCGAGCTTCGCGCACGCCGCCTCGAGCTCCTTCGTCGTCACCGGTGGACCCGGCGGCAGCCCCCCGACGATGAACGTCCCCCGATCACGTTCTCGCTCCTCGGGCGCGTCCTCGGTGGGGCCCGACGTCGCCGGTGCGCTCGGGACCGAGTCGACCTGGCCCCCGCACGCGGCGACGGTGACGAGCGTGAGCGCGAGCGCGAGGGTGTGTCGTCGCATGACGCAAGCATACGCCGCGCGCCGCTGGATCCCGTCTTCCCCATTGTGGCTGGATCCCCTCAGGTGCGACCTCGACCGACGTGACGCCACCTCGGCGCCATTCGCCGAAAATCGTGCTGGTTCCGCGCGCGTGGCGCGTATCGCGGCTCTGGCACGCGCGCTGCACTGAACGGGTGTGCGCACCTCGCGCCCGTCCAACCTCACCAGGGCCATCCCTTGAACGCGTCGTATCCCTCTCCCTCATCGCAGCGTCCGTCCCCCTCGACCCCCACGTGGGAGGACACCACCCCGGCCTTCTGGATGACCGACATCTCGCTGCCGGCGCCCGTGTCGGAGAGCCACGTGCGCGCGGTCTGCCGTCGCCTCGGCTTCTGCAAGCCCACTTGGCACCCGACGGCCATGTCGTGGGTGTGGACGGTCCGCACGCGCGACGCCCGCGGCGCAGAGCACGTCGAGACGATCAGCGCGACCCAGAC
>JAGQJA010000185.1 GCA_020430845.1 Myxococcales bacterium | reverse complement strand
TGTGCAGGCGGGGCACAGCCGCGCGCTCCTCGCCTCGGCGGCCGCCGTCGCCATCGTCTTCCTCGCGCTGCCGCACTCGATCGGGTGGTTCGGCTTCGTCGACGGGCGCCTCGTTCCGGTCGTTCTCATGCTCGCGCTCCTTTCCGTGCGGCGGGCCGCCCTCCCCCGCCCGCTCGCGCTCGTGCTCGACTGGGGCACGCCGCTCATGGCCGGCGCCGTCGTGTCACTTGCCCTCGTCGCGTCGCATCGCTTCCAAGAGGAGGCCCGCGGCTACAAGGACGTGCTCGCCAAGGTGCCGGCCAACACGCGGCTGCTCAACCTTCCGCTCGACGCCGACAGCGACATCTTCACCGCGCACCCGTTCGTGCACTACGACAAGCTGGTCCTCGCCGACCGCGCCGTCGTCGCGAGCGACATCTGGTTCCACCAGGGCTCCGCGCTCTACCCGACGCCGGCCAATCCGGCCGTCCGCCTGCCCGACACGTACAGCGAGAGCAACCTGCGCGTGCTCGACTGGCCCGCGTACCGGCTCGACGAGTGGGACTACGTGCTGCTCCGCACGCGGCCGGGCGCGGCCCGACCGCAGGCGCCCGGAGCGCTCGCTCTCGAAGACCACCGCGGAGGGTGGTGGCTCTACAAGCGAGAGGGTGCGCGCTGACAAGCGCTGGCTTGCGCGCACCCACGAAGGGCGACTAAAAGCGAGGGTCCTATGCGTCTTGTCTTCTTCGGTGCGGGGTATGTTGGGTTGGTCACCGGCACGGGCTTGGCCGATCTCGGGCACGACGTGCTCGTGGTCGACATCGACGCCGATCGCGTCGCGCGCCTCGAGCAAGGCGAGATCCCGATCTACGAGCCTCGCCTGAGCGATCTCGTGCGGCGCAACGTGCGCGGCGGTCGCCTCTCGTTCGCCACCAAGATCTCGGCGCCGTTCGACTCGGCCGACGCCTACTTCCTCGCCGTCGGCACGCCCCCGGGCCCCGACGGGGCGGCCGACCTCACCGCTGTCATGCGCGCGAGCGACACCATCGCCCAGACCGCCAAGCAGAAGGCGCTCGTCGTGGTCAAGAGCACGGTGCCCGTCGGCACGTGCGACAAGGTGCAAGCGCGCGTCGCCGGCGCCAAGGTGCCGCTCGAGGTCGTGTCGAACCCCGAGTTTCTCAAGGAGGGCGACGCGGTCAACGACTTCTTCAAGCCCGACCGCATCGTCCTCGGCGTTCCGAGCGAAGAGGCGGGCGAGAAGCTCCGCGAGCTCTACGCGCCGCTGCAGCTGCGCGGCGAGCGCATCGTGCTCACCGACCGACGTAGCGCCGAGCTCGTGAAGTACGCCTCGAACGCGATGCTGGCGATGCGCGTCTCGTTCATGAACGAGCTCGCCCGCCTCTGCGACGCGACGGGCGCCGACATCCACGCCGTGCGCCTCGGCGTCGGCAGCGACACGCGCATCGGCAAGCGCTACCTGTACGCCGGCCCCGGGTACGGCGGCTCGTGCTTCCCGAAGGACGTGCAGGCGCTCGCAGCGCTCGGTCGCGAGAGCGGCGTGCGCCTCACGCTCGCCGAGGCGACGCACGCCGCCAACGAAGAGCAGGCCAAGTTCCTCTGCCAGCTCGTCGAGCGCGCCATCGGCGGCCTCGCCGGCAAGCAGATCACGCTCTGGGGGCTCGCCTTCAAGCCCGAGACCGACGACATCCGCGAGTCGCCCGCCGTCAAGCTCACCAAGCACCTGCTCGAGGCCGGCGCAAAGGTCGTCGGCCACGATCCCGAGGCGGCTGCCAACTACGTCAAGGCGTTCGAGGGGCGCGTGAGCGTGCGCGAGCGCGACTACGACGCCGTCGAGGGCTCGCACGCGCTCGTCCTGCTGACCGAGTGGCGCAGCTATCGAGCGCCCAACTTCGACGAGATCCGCAAGCGCCTCGTCGGCGGTGAGGGCAAGGACGCTCCCGTCCTCGTCGACGCGCGCAATGTCTGGCGCCCGCAAGACGTCACCAAGGCCGGGCTCCGCTACCGCGGCGTCGGCGTGCCCACGACCACGCCCGACGCGGCCCCGCGCGGATGACCGTGAGGCGCTGGCTCGTCACCGGCGGTGTCGGGTTCATCGGCTATCACGTCAGCCGCGCGCTGCTGTCGCGCGGCGACGCCGTGCGCATCCTCGACGACTTCAGCGACGCGCCGTACCCCACGGCGATGAAGCGGCGCAACGCCGACGATCTGCGCCGCGAGCACGCGTCGGTCGAGATCGCCGAGGGGAGCGTCACCGACGCGGCGCGCGTCGCCCCACTCGTCGAGGGCGTCGACGGCGTCGTGCACCTCGCAGGGCTCGCCGGCGTTCGTCCGTCGTTCGCCGATCCGGCGCGATACGTCGCGGTCAACGTCGAGGGCACCGCCACGGTGATGTCGGCGGCCCAGGCGACCCCGACGGCGAAGGTCTTCGTGCTTGCGTCGAGCTCTTCGGTGTACGGCAACGCGACGCCGCTGCCCGCCGCCGAGGACGCCCCGGCCGTAGAGCCCGAGTCGCCCTACGCGGCGAGCAAGCGCGGCGCCGAGCTCGTGGCGCTGTCCATGTCCCGCAAGGCGCCCGCGATGCGCGTGCCGGCGCTGCGCTTCTTCACCGTCTACGGTCCGCGCCAGCGACCCGAGATGGCGATCACGCTCTTCATGCAGCGCATGTTGCGTGACGAGCCGATCGACGTCTTCGGCGACGGGTCGATGCGGCGCGACTTCACCCACGTGTCCGACATCACGCGCGGCGTGCTCGCGGCGCTCGACGGCGCGCCCGCGGGGTTCCGCCCGTACAACCTGGGCTCCGGGAGCCCGATCTCGCTCGCCCAGCTCGTGCGCTCGATCGGCGAGGCCGCCGGAGTGACCCCCGAGACGCGCCACGTCGCCGTGCCGCTGGGCGACGTCGAGGCCACCTACGCCGACATCGCGCGCGCGCGCGCCGAGCTGTCGTGGGCGCCCGAGGTCGAGCTCACGCGCGGGCTCGAGACCGTGCGCGACTGGGTCGTGTCGTCGCGCTGAGCGACGCGCTCACTCCACGAAGCGCGCGCCCAAGAACGACAGGTACACGCCGGGGTTGTCGTCGAAGAACCGCGCGAGGTCTGCCCGGTCGATCGCGTAGATGCGCCCGGGCACGGTGACGCGCGCGGTGGTGTCGGTGGGCTCGTTCGCGCGCATCGCCTCGACGTCACCGAGGAACGCGGCCTCGCCGAACGGGAGCGTCCCCTCGGCGCTCTCGATCTCTGCCCCGGCGTCGCCGAGCACGTACGCGCGCGCCGGTGGGGCGCCGGCCGTCCAGAGCGGATCGCCCTCGCGCGCGTCGAGCGGCACCAGATAGGTCTGCAGCTGCGTCTTCTGCGAGCTCGTCATCTGCGAGAGCACGGAGTTCTTGCCGAACAGGAGCCACGCGCCCTCGTCGCGCACGCGCACCAAGCGCTCGAGCCGCGCGAGCATCTCGCTGCCGCGCAGGAGCATCATGAAGTCGTCTCGATCGATCGCGAGCAGCTCCACGTCGGTGCGCGCGATGACGTCGGCGGTGCGCGGCTGGTCGAGGATGAGGGCCACCTCGCCGAAGTAGTCGCCGGCGCGGTAGCGCTTGATGGGCACGCCGTGCTTCACGATCTGCACCTGCCCGTTGATGATGATGTAGAAGCTGTCTCCGCGCGCGCCCTGCGTGACGATGCGCTCGCCGGCGGGCAGGCTCAGGCGACGCGCGACGTGCAGCAGCTGACGCGCGCGCGCGAGCGGCAGATCTCGCAAGAAGTCGACGCTCGCGAAGATGTCGAGCAGCTCGATGGCCTCGCTGAACTTGGGCGGCACCGACACGTCGACGCGGATCGTGTGCTCGAGGCCCTCACGCGCGGCGCGCAGCCCGTGGCCCTCCGGCACGTCCTTGGCCGCGATGTGCACGAGCCACAGGCGCCGCTTCACGTCGTCGGGGAGCGTCGCGAGCGTCGCGGCCGGGGTGTGGAGCGGCGGGATGCCGGCCTCGTGCAGGATCGCGCTGTGGTGCCCGGGGAACGCGGCGAGCTCTTCGTAGCGCTCGTCGCCCAGCACACTCGCGTCGTACATCTCCTTGACGCGCACGGGCTCGTAGAGCGTGTCGCCCGAGATGAAGATGCTCCGGTTGCCGTAGAACACCTCGAAGCCGATCGCCGGGATCGAGTGCAGCGTGTACCGGAACCACAGCTCGCCGCCGCGGACGTGCACCGGGGCGCCGATGCGCACGGGGTGGAACGAGAACGTCCGGCGCAGCACGTCCTCGCTCAGGCCGCTCAGCGAGGAGTACTTTCGGAGGAACGAGCCGAGGATGTGCGGCGTCGTGTAGAGGGCGACCTGGCCCTCCTCGAGGAGCTTCTGGAAGGTGCCGGCGTCGTGGTCGGCGTGGCAGTGCGTCAGGATCACGCCGTCGATGGTCTTGGGGGCGACGCCGCGGACGCGCAGGTAGTCCGTCGCGTCGGTCGGCGGGTCGACGAGGATCGCGCGGCCGCCCAGCCACAGCAGGAAGCCCGTCGTCTTGCCCGTCGGGTCGAATCCGTGGCTCGCGCCGAGCACCGTGACGCCGAAGCCCGGCGCGAGAAAGGAGCGCGGGACCGAATCGGCCGTCGCGTCGCGTGCGGGCAGGCTCACCGTGCTTCCGACGCGCGCGACGACGGCGCCCCCGTCCTCGATCGCGAACGTGTCGCCCTCGTCACGCACGGCCACGCCGCCGCCGAGGTCGGCCACGCCGTCGGCGAAGTGCACGAACTCGACGAGATCGTCGACCTCGATGCGCCCGCGCCCCGGCACGGTGCGGAAGTACTCGCTCTCACGGTGGAAATCGGGCTTTCGCGACGCGGGGTACCCTGCGGCGAACTCCGAGGGATGCGGGGCGCCCACGGGGCCGAAGAGCGACTCTTGGAAGATCGCGCGGACGCGCCGCTCGACGTCGGCCGAGCGGACCACGAGACGGCAGCGTCGCTTGAGCAGGAAGAAGCTGTAGTAGGACGGGAACTCGAACTCCGCGACGGAGAGCCCACGTCGCCGATCGAACAGCTCCGCCGGCAAGACGTACGCGATCGGCACGTCGAGCGCCTGCGCCATCACGTCCTTGATGGTCTCGGGCGGCATGCCGACCTGCACAGCGCCCGCGGACGTGCGCACGTACGCGCCGCCGCGTGGAAGCGAGATACTGCCGGCCTGCGGCGGGGGATCGACTCCCATGCAGGCGTCAGACTAGACGATTCGTTCTCAGCATCGACCGATAGATGATAGAAATCGCTAGGTGAGCGTCGTCGGCATCGACCTCGGCACGACCAACACCGTGACCGCCTGTGTGCGCTCCGGCAAGGTCCATGTCCTGGCAGACGAGCAAGGTCAGCGCCTGCTGCCCAGCGTCGTCAGCTTCCATCCCAACGGCGACGTGCTGGTGGGGGCGTCGGCGAAGGCGCGCCGCGTCATCGACGCGAAGAACACGGTCTACAGCCACAAACGGCTCATCGGCCGCTCGTGGAGCAGCCCGGAGATCAGCCAGGCGCGGACCCGCTTTCCGTTCGAGCTGCGCGAGGGGCCCGGCCAGGGCCCGCTCGTGCACGCGCGCGGCCAGGACTACACGCTGCCCGAGATCAGCGCGTTCGTCCTCAAGCGCGCTCGGCAGATCGCGGAGACGGCCCTCGGCACGCAGGTCGAGAAGGCCGTCATCACCGTCCCGGCCAACTTCAACGAGCTCCAGCGCGCGTCCACCAAGGTCGCCGGTCGCGTCTCGGGGCTCGAGGTGCTGCGCATCCTCAACGAGCCGACCGCCGCGGCGCTGGCGTACGGGCTCGGGCGTACGGGCAACGAGCGCGTCGCCGTCTACGACTTCGGTGGCGGCACGTTCGACTGCACGCTGCTCGACCTGAGCGGCAACGTCTTCGAGGTCCTGGCCACGGCGGGCGACTCGTTCCTGGGCGGTGACGACATCGACGCCCTCATCGCCGATCGGATGGCCGAGGAGTTCCTCAAGCAGCACCGCTACGACCCTCGCGGCGACGCGCAGGGGTTCGAGAAGCTCAAGACGGCCGCCGAGCGCATCAAGATGGAGCTCAGCACCAACGAGACCTTCACCGTGCCGCTCAAGGAGATCGGCTTCGGGGCGGGCGGCTCGGGCTTGAGCCTCATGTTCACGATGACGCGCAAGGACTTCGAGGCGCTCGTCAAGCCCCTCGTCGAGCGCACGTTCAAGGTCACGCAAGACGCGCTCGCGCTCGCGCGCCTCACGCCGACCTCGTTCGACAAGATCATCCTCGTCGGCGGATCGACGCGCGTGCCCATGGTACGCCAGCGGGTCGAGGCGTTCTTCGGCACCGCCCCGCTCGACCGGGTCAACCCCGACGAGGTCGTGGCCATCGGCGCCGCGATCCAGGCCGCGGCGCTCTCCGAAGGCGCCAAGCGAAAGCCGATCCCGGCGCCGCCCGGCGTGCCCGGACAGCACCGCACGCTGCCGGGCGTGGGCGACGAAGAGCACACGCAGACCACCGAGTTCGACAAGCTCCAACAGAAGCTCGCGAGCCAGCCGCCCACCACCAAGTCCGGCCCCCCGGGCGCCCCGCGGCGGCCGGGCATGGCCGGCGCGGCTTCTCCTCCCGGCGGCGCGCGGTCGCCGTCCACGCAGCCGATGGGCGCGCGCGGACCGGCCAAGGGCGCGGACGCCGACGATCCGTCGATCCAGTCGTTCCCCGACCTCGCGGTCCCGACGCCTTTCGAGTGGTTCCCGTCGTCGGGCGCGCCGTCGTCCGGCGAGACGATGCAGCGCCCGGGCGCAGCGTCGGAGCGCAGCTTCGGCGGCAACACCGTCACCGGAGAGGCGACCTCGCCCGGTCGCGGCGCCGACGACTCGATCACCAAGGACTCCCCTCACCCGGGCGGGCCAGGCTTCGGCGCGATCGACGAGCCGCCTTCTTTGTATTCTACACCGAGCGCGAGCGTCCCGAGCTTTCCGAGCATGGGCTCGGGCCAGGGCGGTGCGCCGCGGATGCCGTCGCCGCTCGGCGAGCCGAGCTCCGACGGGCTCCCCGGGGAGTTCGGCGAGGTGCGCGATCTGTCGCTCATCTCGACCACGGGCGCGTCCATCTCCGGCAACACGCCGAGCCCCGCCCTCTTGCCGTCGTTCGGCGAGGTGCGTGATCTGTCGCTCATCTCGAGCTCGGGCGTCTCCAACCCCGGGGTCCCGAGCAGCGGCGCGGGCGACTTCGGTCACGTCTCCGATCTCTCGCTGATCTCCACCCCCGGCACCACGACGCAGACGGGGACGCTCGAGGGCCTCACCGAGGTGCGGCGCGACGCGCGCGCCGAGGACGACGACAAGGGCAACACGCTCCAGCTCGACGCCCGCGGGCGCGGCGGAGAGGACGCGGATCTGCCGGCGGTCGTCGAGCAAGCCGACCTCCCCGCGGTCGCCGCGCGCGCTGCCCCCGCACGCAAGCCCGGGTCCGCGATGCTCGGCAAGCCGCCGCCGCTCGTCGCGCCGCAACCCTTCGGGCGCATGGAGCGCGTCGACGGCACGCTCCCGCCGCAGACGAGCCCCATGCCACCCGGCCAGCAGGGTGGACCGAGCCGCCCGCCGCCGGCGCCCGCGGCCGGCCAGCCGCGCCCGGCCCCCAGCAAGGCGCCTCCGGCCAAGCCCCTCAACCGCACCGCGGCCATGGGCGCTCAGCCCACGCAGACGCTCGGCTCCACGCCCCAACAGCCGCCGCCCGTCCCGCAGAGGCCGCAGGCAAGCCCTTTCGCGTCGGCCCCGCCACCTCCGCAGCCGAACCCGTTCGCGTCGGCCCCGCCGCCGCCGCAACAGGGCTTCGGCGCACCGCCTCCGCAACAAGGCTTCGGCGCGCCGCCTCCGCAACAAGGCTTCGGCGCACCGCCGGGGGGCCACACGCAGCAGCAG
>JAGQJA010000013.1:184-43260 GCA_020430845.1 Myxococcales bacterium | reverse complement strand
GCCTGCGTTTGCGTTTGCGTTTGCGATCGCGCCTGCGTTTGCGTTTGCGCTTGCGCTTGCGCTTGCGATCGCGTCTGCGTCTGCGCCTGCGCCTGCGGTTGCGGTTTGTGCTTGGAGGGCGTCGGTGAGGGCGCGGCGGACGCGGTTGAGGGCGCTGACGGGGAGGATCACGCCGTCGGGTAGATCGACCGTGAGCTCGCCCAGCTCGAACGGTGAGTCGCCGAGGCGGCCGAGCTTTTCGCGCAGCGTCTCGAGCGTGAGCGGCGCGTTGCGGGCGCGGTCGAGCGTGACGTCACTCTCCGCGACGGCCTCGGCCCCGCCTTGCACGCGCCCGCGCACCACGAGCGGGGCGCCCACGTCTCCCGTCACCGAGAGGTGCAGGGTCCTCCTCGGCGGCGGCGCCTCGGCCCACGCGCGCGCGTCTCGCATCGCCGCGGGATCATTGCTGCGGAATACACGCTTTGGGAGGCGCGCCGCCAGCGCGTCGATCGCGTCGCCTCGGTCGAGGTCGGGGCCCAGCCACATCCGCGCGGGCGCCTTGCCCTTTGCCGGCTCGATCTCCCAGACGCGGCCGCCGAGCTCACCGGCTCCGCCCCACGCGCCCTCGACCAGCACGCCGTCTCCGCGCGCCACGTCGCGCGACAGCTCCACCTCGATCCACGCGCGCCCACGATCGCGCCGCACGGCCGTCGCGCGAGCCACCTCGAGGCCGCGGTGGTCGCACGCGCGCCCCTCGACGAGGCGCTGGTGGTCCACGCCCCGCAAGAAGCCCGGTCCGCTGCCGCGCGTGAAGGTCGCCAGGGCCGTCTCGCGGTCGCGCTCGGTGAAGCCCGCGCCGTCTCCGCACGCGGCGTCGACGGCCGCGCGGTAGAGGCGCGTGACGGCGGCGACGTACTCCGGCCCCTTGAGGCGGCCCTCGATCTTGAGCGACGTGACGCCCGCGCGCGCCAGCTCGGGCACCAGCGCCGACGCCTCGAGGTCCTCGGGAGAGAGCAAGAAGGCGCGCTCACCGGTGTCCCGGCGCTCGCCGTCGACGTAGAGCTCGTAGGGCAGTCGACACGCCTGCGCGCAGGCCCCGCGGTTGGCGCTCCGCCCGCCGATGGCCTCGCTCGTGAGGCACTGCCCCGAGTAGGCGACGCAGAGCGCGCCGTGCACGAAGACCTCGATCTCCACGCCTGTGCTCGCGCCGATCTTGGCGATCTCTTCGAGCGACAGCTCTCGCGCGAGGATCACGCGGGTCGCGCCCAGCTCGCGCGCCAGCTCACACGCGCTCGCGTCGGTGCACGTCATCTGCGTCGAGCCGTGCAAGGCCACGCCGGGCGCGATCTGTCGCGCGAGCCGCGCGATGCCCAGGTCCTGCACGATGAGCGCGTCGACGCCCGCCTCGGCGCACCGCTCGATGACGCGTCGCGCGGCCGACAGCTCTTCGTCGAACACGAGCGTGTTGAGGGCGACGTAGCCCCGGCGTCCATGCGTATGCAAGTAATCGAGCGTCTCGGCGAGGGCGCCCTCGTCGAAGTTCGTGGCGCGCGCTCGCGCGTTGAAGCCCGGCACGCCGAAGTACACGGCGTCGGCCCCGGCGCGGACCGCGGCCTCCAGCGCGGCGCGGTCACCGGCGGGCGCGAGCACCTCGGGCTTGTGGCGCGTCTTCACGCAGCGTCCTTACTACGGCGCGGGCAAAAGTCACGTCGGGCCGAGGCGACGCGGCGCGGCGCGCCGGACCTCGCGACGCGCGCCCCGCCGGCGATCAGTACGTGTACCCCACACGAAACAGCGTGAGCTGGGGGATGACGAACTGGCCGAACGTCTTCGCGACCTTGCGCGCGTTCGAGTCTTCGGTCCCGTCGCTGATGAGCTCGACCGAGGGGGCGATGGGGATCGTGGCCCCGAGGTCTGCGCCCACCGTGAGCCCGTTGGCAAATGTGTGGGCGACGCCGGCCTTGGGCGCCAGGTAGAGGCCCTTGGTGACGTAGTCGACCTCGGCGCGGAACTTCTCGGAGTCGGCCCGCACGAACTGATAGCCGATCGCGCCGCCCACGAAGACGAAGCGCCACGGGTGCCATCGCCCTTGCGCGCCGATCTGCATCCACGACACCGTCGTCTTGTCTCCGAAGTTCGCGATCGAGGGCGGCAGGTACTCGAACGACAGCCCCGCGGCCCACACCGGCCAGCGCGGATCGCTCGGTCGCGAGCGCGAGACGAGCGGCTCGACGCTCACGAGGCGCGGCAGGCTCACGATGCCGAGCATCGCGGTGAAGCGCCAGGGACGCGAGGGGGCGGGGCCGGTTGCGGTCGGGGTGTCGGGCGCCGCGGGGGCGGGTGCGGGTGCGGGTGCGGGTGCGGGTGAGTCTGCGTTTGCGCCTGCGTTTGCGTTTGCGTTTGCGTCTGCGTTCGCGCCTGCGTTTGCGTTCGCGCCTGCGTTTGCGTTTGCGTTTGCGTCTGCGGGGGCGTTTGCGTCTGCGCTCGGGGCTGGCTCGGGCTGGGCGTCTTGGGCTCGCGCGCTCTTCGAAATGGCGTGAGAAGCGAGCAGCGCGGCGAGCGCCAGAGCGAGCGAGGAGGCCGTGCGCCTGCGGGGCATGCGTGCGTTCTTACCAGAAAGTCAGGCCGGTGCTATGAGCCAAGCGTCGCTCATGTCCGTCTTCTCGCGCCTCGTTTCCGCCGCGTTCGTCGCAGGTCTCGCGCTCCCGCTCGCGGGCTGCGACTTCGGCACGCTCGACGATCTCTCCACCGATCAGGCCATCGACGCGCCGAGCGAGATGACGGTCGCGGCGCGCGCGTTCTGGACGGCCTACTCCAAGACCTCGGCCGACGACGTCAAGAAGGAGATGGCCGGCATCGAGGGCGTCATCCAGCGCACGTCCACCGTGCCCATGCAGGTCAAGATCGGCGATCTCACCAAGGCCGAGACCGACCTCGTCCTGCCCAACAAGGATCCCGCGCCCGCACAGGGCATGCTCATCGTCACCGAGCTCGAGTGCCCGCTCGACAAGGTCGAGCAGTACGTCATCGCCAAGAACCAGTCCGAGCTCTACCCAGACCTCTACGACGAGTACACGCGCACGTACTCGTCGAGCTCGGCGGACTTCCTCTCGCGCGCCGCGCCCCAGCTCACGTGGCGCACCGACTACAAGGCGACGGCGCTCGGCCGCACCTACCTGAGCAACCTCACCGGCGGCGCGTGGCGGCTGCCCGACGCGAGCCCCACGGGCGGTCCCGTGCTGCTCTCGCGCACCTACCTCAACGAGCCGGCCAACTTCATCAGCGGCGAGCCGGCCTCGTTCAACCAGGACTACCAGATCGAGGTGTACTGGGAGGTGTCGCCGGGGCGCACCCGCCACCTCTACGGGCTGTGGCGCGAGTTCTCGCTCACCACGCTCACCAGCGAGTCCGACCTCTACATCAGCATCGTGCTCGGCAACCTGTCCGACTTCGACGCGCGCACGTCCAAGATCTGCAAGACCGGCGCGCCCGTCCCCGACACCAAGTAGCTCGCTGCCGAGCCGCGAGGGTCGGGGACCGAGCCGGGCTCACCGGCACTGCTGCGCCGCGACCGCCGCGTATTCGGGGCTCGCGCACGCGCCCGCGCACGTCGGGTCGGCGTTCGTGCGGTAGCTGTACGCGACGACCGCCGTGCCGCGGAAGATGCCGCAGTAGTAGCCCGTCCCGTCGACGCCGCACGTGCACGCCGCCGCCGCCGTTCCCGTGCCGGTCGTCCCGCCGGTGCCCGTGCCCGTGGTCCCGCCCGCGCCGGTGCCCGTGGTCCCACCGGTGCCTGCGCCCGTGCCCGCTCCGGTGCCCGCGCCGCCTCCCACGGTGCCTCCCGCCTGCGTGCTCGCGATGACGATCCCGGCCGCCGTCAGCTCGGCCTGATGCGCGGAGACGAAGTCGCTCGTGAGCGCCATGTACGCCGCCGTGCTCGTGTCGGTCGGCGAGCGTCGTTTGTAGTCGTCGGGCACGTAGGTGAACGGGAGCCCCACGGCGTCGCGCGTTCCTTCGCGGTACATGGGCCCGCCGCTGTTGCCGCCGTACGTCGTGCAGTTGTGCATCGCCGAGAGATCGAGCGTGTTCTTGTCCTGGTTCGCGTACGGGCTCTGCACCGACCCCGAGAGCACCCAGCACTTCTCGGTCGTGGTCAGCTTGCCGTTGCGGCCCGTCGCCGGATCGTTGTCGGCGGGGTAGCCGACCATCGTGAGCGCCGAGTTCATCGAGGGCACGTACGCCGACAGCCGCAGCGTGCTGTCTCCCGACGAGGCGTGCTTGATGTCGGCCTCGAACACCGCGATGTCGCGGCTCGTGTCGGCCGCGACGACCCTGGTGCACTTGCCCTTGTTGCCCGAGTTGTCGGTCACCTGCCCGTTGGTCGTGCACCAGTTGGTGATCGCGAACTGGAAGCAGTGACGCGCCGACGCCAGGTACACCTTGCCCGCCGTGTTCTCGAGGAAGAACGCCGTGCACCCGCCCACGTTCGCCACGCGGCTCGCCTCGGCCGCGGTCGCGTCGCGCCGCACCGAGTTCTCGAAGAACATCGACTGAACGCCCGACGGCTGCGAGCCGTCCTGAAGGCGCGGCCCGGGCGGCGCCTCCTCGCCCTCGGGCGCTCCCGGCTCGCGCGACGGCGCGGGATCGCGCAGGTACCCGTACGACGACAGCGACGGCGCTTCGCTGGCACAACCCACCATGACGAGCGCCGCGACGGCGCCCACTGCTCGAGACATGTCGACCTCCTCCGGTCCCGCGTCGCGGCCCCATCGCGCGTCGCGGTTACATGCACACTCAAAGCATCGGGCGTGCCGATCGCGCGGTATCCAGCGTCGCCGCACGCGAGAGCACGTCAGCGGCAAGACCTCCTACCTTCTTCCAGGCTCGACGAAGTTGCGCGCGGCACGCGGACTGCGCGTCGCGGCTTTGGATCGTCGCCCGTCCACGGCGCAGATCCAGTGCTCTGTCGCCTCCCGTCGCGCCGGCGGTCTGCGGCGCCCCTTCAGAAGAACTGATACACGCCGAAGCTGGGCTGGACGCTCCCGGTCTCGGGCGTCGGTGTCGTGGGACCGAAGCGGGCCATCTCACCCTCTCCTACCTCGCGCACGTTGCCAGTGACGGGGACGGCGAAGTCGACGCGCAGGCCCGTGCCCACGAACTTGGGCACGAGGATGCGGAGGCCGCCGCCCACCGCGAGGGCGCCGCCCACGTCACCCTTGGGGCCGCGCGCCGCGACCGCGTCGGCGAAGGCGACGGGCACGAGCGCGATCCACGTCGAGTCGAACGCCGTGAACCGCACCTCGGCGTTGGTGAGCCAGAATGCTTGCGTACGCACGTAATTGTCGGGGAAGCCCCGCAAGAGGTCCAGGCCCCCCGCGTAGAGCTGCAGGTGCTCGGGCACGCGCGTGGTGCCCGACACACGCGCGCGCGCGGCGAAGTTCCACCGCTCGCCGCTCATCACGAACGCGAGCAGCTGCGCGGTGAACGCCGCGTACTCCGTCGAGACGTCGCTGCCGAAGACCCGGCCCACGGAGGGTCTGAGCTCGAGGCTCGTGCCGCGCTGGCGGATGCGCACGGTGTCGACGCGCCCGACGCGTAGCGTGGGCTCGACGGCGACCGTCTCGGTCCCGGCCGGAAAATACGCGGGCGAGTCGAGCGGCGGCAGGAACCGATTGGCGAAGGCGCTCACGCGCGCACCGAACCGCAGCTGATCCGAGAGCTCGAGCTTGGCGATCTCGACGATGGCCTGCGTGCGCTGATCGCTGAAGCCCCGTCGCGGACGCACGAGCCTGTCGGTCTGGACGAGCAGCTCGAGCCGACGGCCGAACAGGCGCGGGTCGCGAAAGATGGCCTGACCGCCGTGGAAGCCGTCGAAGTTCTCGTACTGGGCCTGCGCCTCCACGTAGTGCCCCAGCAGGTTGTTGTCCGAGGCTCCGACGCGGAAGAACGTGGCGTTGCCGCCCGACCCGAAGCTGAAGAGCGGGTTGAGCGTCCAGCGGTCCTCGAGGCGCAGCACGGCGATGACGCGATCGCCGTCGCAAGAGCGCAGGATCTCGCCGTCGACGTGGGCGAAGATGGTCGTGTTCCACAGCCGCGTGAGCGCGAGGTCGAACATCGCGCGCGTGACCACGTCGCCCTCGGAGAAGAAGAGCTCGCGGCGGACGACGTACTCCTTGGTGCGCACGAGGCCCTCGATGCGGATCTCGTCGACCTTCGCGGGGAGGTCGGCCTCGTCGACCTTGCACGTGCGCTCGCCGTCGACGAAGACGTCGGGCGCCTTGTGCTCTTCTTGGTCGGCGCGCGCGAGCCCGCTCCACCACGAGGCGACGAGGCACGCAGCGAGCGCGGCGCGGGCCTTCACTCGGCCGACACGTCCAAGACGGCGCGGTAGAGCGCGCGCACGCCGCGCTTGACGTTGTCGACGCTGACGCGCTCGTCGCGCCCGTGGAAGCCGCGCATCTCTTCTTGCGTGACCTCGAAGGGGACGAACCCGTACGCGCGCACGCCCTTGAGGCGCAGGTAGAGCGAGTCGGTGTACCCGGGAGAGAGGGCGGGGCCCGCCACCACGTGGTCGCGCCCGTCGACGGCGTTTCGCGCGAGCGCGCGGAAGAACGGGTCGTCCCACGTGCTCTCGTTGGCCGCCATGAGGTCGAGCAGCTCGAACGACACGTTCTCGTCGCCGACGATGTCGCGCAGCTCGACGAGCAGGTCGATGGGCCGCGTGCCGGGGAGCACGCGACAGTCGAGGATCGCGCTCACCTCGCTGGGGATGACGTTGGGCTCCTTGCGCCCCTCGAAGCCCGTCACGTTCACCGTGTTGAAGAGCGTGGCCTTGGCCGGCGGGCTCTCCATGAGCTTGTCGACGACGAACATGTTCACGAGCGACCGCCGCGTGAGCACGAAGCCCTTGAAGCCGCCGACGTCGCGTCCGATGCGCGAGGCCAGCTCGTAGAGCGACGGGTGCACGACCGGCGGATCGTCGCGCCCCTCGAGCTTGGCGATCGCGCGCAGCAGGCGCTCGGGCGCGCGCCCCGGCACGGGCGTCGAGCCGTGACCCGCCTCGCCGTGGGCCGTCATCTTGAGCCAGAGCACGCCCTTCTCGGCGACCGAGATCGTGTAGACGGTCTGGCCCTCGACGAGCAGGTCCTTGATGCCGAGCCCGCCTTCGTTGACCGAGTGCGAGCAGCCGAGCTTGTCCCAGTGGTTCTCGATGACGAACTGGATGCCGCGGCTGTCGGTCTCTTCGGCCGCGACCGCCACGAGCACGACGTCTCGCTTGAGCGGCACGTGCGCGCGCTTGAGCAACACCATCGTCATCAGCTCGAGCGCGCCGAGGCCCTTCATGTCGAGCGCGCCGCGCCCCCAGATGTAGCCCTTGTCGTCGAGGGCGCCCGACAGCGGCCCCTTGCCCTTGGGCCACTTGTCGGCCTCGGCCGTCACGACGTCGATGTGCGAGACGAGGCACAGCGGCCGCTCGCGGCCCGAGCCCTTCAGTCGCGCGATGAGGTTGCCGCGGCCCGGCGCGTACTCGACGATCTCGTAGGGGATGCCCTCCTTGGCGAGCACCTTGCCCATGAGCTCGGCGCCGCGCGTCTCGTTGCCGGGAGGGTTGATGGTGTCGACCTGGAGGTACTCGCGCAGGACGCGCACCGTCTCGTCGCCCGCGGCGGCCCAGTCGACGCCGTCGTAGTGCCGGCGTGCGTTCGCGGGCGCCTCGGGCTCACGGTGTGGCGACGCCCCGCACCCGAGCGCGAGGATCGCGAGCGCAGACAAGACGAACGCGCGTACGACGAGGCTCCACATGGGCCTCGCAGTCTACTCCGCTGGCGCGACCTTTGGGGTGGCGCTCGCGCGCCGTCACTCGGGGCAAGGCGAGCCGAGGGGGGCCGGCGCCGCGATGACGGGCACGCCCTTGCGGAACGACCGGTGGAAGCATCCGTACTGGTAGATGACCTCGTCGAGGCGCCGGTAGATCTGGTGGCCGTCCCACGCGCCCGTGGGCGCGTACTGCACGACGGCGCTCGTGTACGTGCCGCCGGCGGCCTTCATGTTCTCGCGCACCGGGTAGCTCGCCGCGGCGCTCACGCCCACGAGCCTCTGCGCGGCGCTCATCGACGGCCACACCTCGTCGCCCACGCGCGGGTGCCCGTACGCCAGCGCGATGGCGTCGAAGACGGCGGGCGGAAAGTACGAGTCGGCCTTGCCCACGGGCACGTACATCGAGCGCGTGGGGTGGCCCGGCAGTGGTGCGTGCGCGAGGCGAGGCACGCTCACGATGGGGTCGATCGGCTCGAGCGCCATCTCGCCGATCTGCATCGTCGGGTGCAGGTGGTCGAGCTTCTCGGGCGTCTTGAGCAGCAGCGCCAGCAGCCCGCCGGCGCCCGGCACCTTGGTCGTCTTGAGGATGAAGTACATCCAGTAGCCGCCGCCGCCCGTGGGCACGAGGGCCCGGATGCGCGGCTCGACCGCGCCCATCATGTGCGCGTACATGCCGCCCATCGACTGGCCCTGCACGCTGAGCGGGTCCATCGAGAAGCGATACTCGGTCTCGCCCTGCGGCAGCGACGGGCCCGAGCACCCCGCGAGGGCCGCAGTCGGGATCTTCACGCGGCCGAGCGCCTCGATGAAGATGCGCTGCTCGATGATGCCTTGGCGAAACGTGTCGCGCATGGCGATGGGGTTGTCGAGGTTGAGGTAGTCGAACGCGCCGGCGCCCGGTACGCGCTCGGGGCTCGCGGGCAGCGCAGACGCCGCGACCGCGAAGCCGTGACGGGCGAGCGTGGTCGAGGGCCACCTGCCGTTGTCCTCGGCCGTCGACTTGTCGCCGCCGTCGACCGCCTCGCGAGACACGCCGCCGGAGCCGTGGAAGTACACGACCAGCGGGTAGCCACCCGCGGGCATGGGCGTCCGCGGCACGGTGATCGACACGGGCACGACCTCGTCGCGCTGTTTGATCGGCGCTCCGTCGGCGCCCAGCTCGAAGAGCCCGTCGGTGTCGAACGGAGGCGTGCCCTTCTGGAACTGGGGCAGGGTGATCGTCGCGCGCACGTGGCACACCTCGGGGAGGGCGCCGGTCGGGTCGGCCTCGAGGGCGAAGCCCGTGATCGAAGGCGTGTATTGTGCACGCACTTTCTCCGAGAGCGCGGCGTTGTCGCTCACGACGTCGCCCGTGGTGAAGACCGTGGCCGTCGTGACGTCGGTCCGCGCGACGCCCTTCGCGTCGAGCACCGGCCACAGCGGCGCGTAGAGCGCCGCGAGCTCGGCGCCGCGCGAGCCCTGTGGGGTCTCTCCGCGCGCGAGCGCTGCGAAGGCGGGGGCCGGCTCGACGGGCGCGCCGCCCTCTGCCCCCACGTTCCGCCGTACGACGAACGCGTACTTGCGGTGCGGCTCGAGCACGATGCCCGGGTGGGCCGCGACGCCGAGCAGGCCCGACGGGACGTACGGGTCGGGCGCGAGGGTCGAGGCGACGACGGGGTAGGACTTGCCCTTGTCGGGCGACGACGGGTCGACGTCGATCAAGAGGATGGGCGCGGCGTCGCCGCCTTCGACGAGCGTGTCTGCGTCGCGCGGGGCGAGCGCGCCCGTGAAACGAAAGTAGGCGCTCGCCACCACGGGCACGCCCTTGCGCGCCGCCGCGCCGCGTTTGAGGCCGACGAGGATCTCCACGCCCTGGTCGGGGAACGCAGCGACGTCGGGGCCGCCCTCTGCGTTGAGCCGCGCGTCGGACGGGAACGGGAGGTCGAAGAACGCCTCGGCGCCGAGCGGCGACGCCACGTCGAACATCGACGACACCGCGGGGGCGGGCGAAGGAGACGAGGTCGACGAGCAGCCGCCCGCGCCGGCCAGCGCGAAGGCCAAGGCGACGACGAACGAGCGCGCAGATGCGGCGGAGCGAAGGGGGCCCAAGATGCCGGAAACCATAGCCCCGCGTCCAAGGCTGTCCAGGAGAAAGTGAAAGGCTTTCATTGTGGACGAGGCCCGGGGCGCACGAACGGGGTTTCGCGGGACACGGGCCGGCCAGCGGGGTGTACAGTCCGCGCCATGGCGACGCGGGGCTGGATTTATTCGGCGTTTCTCACGAGTGGCTTCGCGGCCCTCCTCTATCAGGTGGTCTGGCAGCGGGCGCTCTTCGCCATCTACGGGATCAACGTCGAGAGCGTCACGATGGTGGTCACCGCCTTCATGCTCGGGCTCGGGCTCGGCAGCCTCGCGGGGGGCGCCGTGTCGCGCGCGCCGTCGCGGCCCGTGCTCCTGCTCTTCTCGATGGTCGAGCTGGGCATCGGCGTCTTCGGCATGGTCTCGCTCGCGGTCTTCCACGCCGTGGGCAACGCGACGCTCGGGATGAGCGCCGGCGGGACCTTCGTGATCACGTTCTTGCTCGTGCTCCTGCCCACGCTGCTCATGGGCAGCACGTTGCCGCTGCTCGTCGCGCACCTGGTGCGCTCGTCGAAGAACGTGGGCCGAACGGTCGGCACCCTGTACTTCGTCAACACGCTCGGCTCGGCGTTCGCGTCCGCGGCCGCCGTGCTCGGCATCCTCGCGCATGCCGGGCAGTCCGGCTCGGTCCGGGTCGCCGCGGGCCTCAACTTCCTCGTCGCGGGCATGAGCTACCTCGCGCATCGCCGCTCCCTCCGCGAGGGAGAGACGCGCGTCTCGGGCGAGCAGCTGCGCGCCGGCGCCACCGAGGGGGCCGCGTCCGACGCCGCCCCCGCGAGCGCCTCTTCGTCGGGAGAAGCCGCATGATCTTCGCGCTCACGCTCCTCATCGCCGCCGCGAGCGGCTTCATCTCGCTCTCGTACGAGATCCTCTGGTACCGCGTCATCTCGTTCGCCAGCTGGGGGCTCCCGGGCGCGTTCGGGCTCTTGCTCGCCGCGTACCTGTTCGGCATCGCCGTCGGCTCGCGCATCGCGGGTCACATGTGTCGCGAGGGCGCCAAGGCGGGTGACGCGCGCCAGCTCCAGCGCATCGCGTGGTTCGCGCTCGTGGCCAACGTGCTCGGGTGGCTCGTCGTCCCCGTCTTCGGCATGAGCGCCAAGCGGTGGGACTGGCCGCCTGCGCTCATCGCGGTCGCGGTGGCCGCGGCGATGCTCGGGGCCATCCTGCCGCTCGTCAGTCACTTCGGCATCCCGGCCGACGAGCGCGCGGGCTCGCGTCTCTCGTACGTGTATCTTGCAAATATCGTCGGCTCGGCCGCGGGCAGCCTCGTCACCGGCTTCGTCGTCCTCGACGCTTGGTCGATCCAGCGCGCGGGCGCCTTCCTCGCGCTCCTCGGCCTCGGGCTCGTGGCGCTCTTGTTGGCGCTCAGCGATCTGGGCCGCGCGCGTCGCGGCATCGCGCTCGCGAGCGTCGCCGGCACGGCTGGGGTGATCATGCTCGGCACGCCGGCCGCGTACGATCGCATCTACGAGCGCTTGCTCTTCAAGAAGAAGCTCCAAGACGACACAAAGTTCGCCGAGATCATCGAGACCAAGAGCGGCGTCATCACCGTCACCCAAGACGGCACGGTGTACGGCGGCGGCGCGTACGACGGCCGGTTCAACACGTCGATCCGCTACGACCGGAACGGCATCCTGCGCGCCTACGGCATCGGCGCCATGCACCCGGCGCCCAAGCGCATGCTCATGATCGGGCTCGCGTCGGGCTCGTGGGCCAAGGTGCTGAGCCACATGCCGGGGCTCGAGCAGTTCGACATCGTCGAGATCAACCCCGGGTACCTCAAGCTCATCGGCGGCCACGACGAGGTCAAGAGCGTGCTGACCGACCCCAAGGTCCGCATCCACATCGACGACGGCCGCAGGTGGTTGCACCGCCACCCCACCGAGAAGTTCGACGTCGTCGTCATGAACACCACGTGGCACTGGCGCGCGCACAGCACCAACCTGCTCTCGCAGGAGTTCATGCACCTCGTGCGCGAGCACCTGTCGCCCGGCGGGCTCTTCTTCTTCAACACCACGTCGTCCGACGACGTCCAGCGCACGGCCGCCGAGACGTTCCCGCACGCGATGCGCGTCTACAACTTCATGGCGGCGAGCGACGCGCCGTTCTCGTTCGACAAGGAGCGCTGGCGCAAGCTGCTCGCCGACTACTCGCTCGACGGCACGCCGGCGATCGACCGCTCCACGCCCGAGGGCCAGGCGTTCTACGACGACCTCGTCTCGTACGCCGACTCCATCCACGAGCCGCCCGTGGGGCACGGCCTCGAGTCGCGCGACAGCGTGCTCGCGCGCACCAAGGGCGCCCGCATCGTCACCGACGACAACATGGTCCCCGAGTGGACCGCGCTCCTGCGCTTCCAAGACGCGCCCTGACGCAGACGCGCGTGGTCGCCCCCGCCGTTCATGTGGGACGCGCTCACGTCATGGCGGTCCGCTCGCACCACTGACTACCTCTCCCGCGCGCATGTCGCCCGAATGGGGACCACATCTTTACGTGCGGCTCGCCTTCACGCATGCTTGAGCCCATGCGCCTTCGACTCGTCCTCGCTCCCGTCGCTTTTCTCCCCCTCCTCGTGACCGCGGCTGTCGTCGGCTGCGATGACCCCACGACGCCCGGCGTCGATCTCCCCGAAGCGGGCGGCTTCGACGGCCTCGCGCCCCCTCCTGGGCCCGACGGCGCCATCCCCGACGGCGCCATCCCGGACGCGCTGCCGGCCGACGTCGATGCGGGGCCGCGCGGCATCGCCGTCGTCATCGCCGACCGCGAGGGCAAGCCGGTGGCCGGCGCGACGGTCGTCTTCCACGACGCGACGGGCGCGGTGATCGACACGTCGACCACCGACGCCGCGGGGCGCGCGTACCGTCCGGGGCTCGGCCCGCAGATGGTGACGGCCGCCGTGGGGACGGACGCGCAGAACGACACGAGCCTCCACACGTGGACCGGCGTCGAGGACGGCGACGTGCTCCGCATGGTCGTCGACGCGCGCGGCGCGCAGCGCGCCGTGCCGAGCTACAACGTGACGTTCCCCGGATCGTTCGCGGGCGCGAGCAGCTACACCGCCGATGTCGAAGAGTGCCAGGTCTTCAGCGGAGACCCGCCCACGGGCCAGACGCTCTTCTTGTACCCGGGGTGCGCCCGCGCGACCAACGCGCTCTTGGCCACCGCACGAGATCAGGGCGGCAACGCCGTCGCGTTCTCGAGCTTGAAGGGCCTCGTCACTCCGCCCGACGCGGGCTCGGCTCCGGCCGTGCTCCCCGCGTGGGCCGCGCCGTCGCCCGTCGTCGTGGGCATCGAGAACCCGCCAGGCGTGCGCGCAGTGCGTGCGATCTACACACAAATTGTGGGCACCGTCCCGTACCGCCAAGAGGGCTTCTTCCAGGGCGACGGCGGCGCGCCGTTCGGCTCGGCGGCCGGCTTCCCCGACGCCGTGCAGGCCCTCGCGGTCAACGGCGGCTTCGGCGGCTCGACGCAGGCGGTGGGCAAACGCGTGGCGCCCACGGCGTCGATCATCATCGACTTCGCGCAGTCGCTCCCGGCGATCACCTCCGCGACGAACGACCTCACCGACCGCGCGCGCCCGACCGTCGCGTGGAAGTCCGATCAGCCGCTCACCTCGTCCGACGGCGGAGGCGTGCGCATCCGCTGGTTCCGCAACAACGAGAGCACGGGCTCCTGGACGTTCACGGTCGCGCCCTCGGCGACCTCGGTGAAGGCCCCCGCGCTGCCCGCCGCCCTCGCGACGTGGCTCCCGCAGGCCCAGGAGACGGTCGAGGACCCGACCGTCGCGTTCGGCGAGTCGGACCTGCTGCCCGGTTACGCGCAGTTCCGGTCGATCGCGACGATCGTGCTCGGCTCCGACCTCTTCGTCCAGCGCGTCTTCCTCCCGGCCAACGGCACCGTGCGCGTCACGGCGTACAGCGCGCCGGCCGGGTGACGCTCGCCCGCGCGAGCTTCGCGTTCGCCGCCGCCCTCGCGCTGTGGGGCTGCGGCGACGCGTCGTCGCCTCCTCAGGCGCCGGCCCCCAAGCCCGCTCGCCTCGCCGATGATCCCACGCTCCCCCGCGCCGACTCGGTCGCGGCGATGCAGACCCTCGTCGACGAGGTGCGCAAGCGAGAGTACGCGGAGCTCGCCTCGTACAAGATCGTGCTCGACCCGCTCGAGAGCGAGAGCGACTTCTTCACCGCCGACGTCGACACGAGCACGATCGGCAAGCCGGCGGCCGAGCGTACGTACCGCGTGCGCTACAACCCGAAGCTCTTCGGCGATCCGCCGAGCAACCGCGCGGTCTTCGCGATCCTCGTGCACGAGCTCAAGCACGTGCTCGACTACACCAAGAAGTCGACCGAGGCCGAGCTCGTCGACTTCGGCGTCAAGTACGCCCTCGACCAGCCGTTCCGCACCGCCTACGAACGTGCCACCGACGAGCACGCGCTCTCGCGCGGCTATGGCGAAGGGCTCAAGGACTACCGCTACTGGCTCTACGATCGCATCACGCCCGACAAGGTCGAAGAGAAGCGCCGCGACTACTACACGCCCGAGGAGATCGACGCCTACCGCCCGCCGCCCAAGTGAGCCTCGGTCACGGGCATCCGCCCTCGATGACCAGGTCGGTGGCGCTCATCACGTCGGTGCCGCTCGCGAACGTCAAGGTCGCGTCGACCGAGGTCTTGCACGGTGAGCCCGTGAGGAACGTGACGCCGCCGGCGCCGGCCGAGGCCTTGGAGACGACGCCCTTCGCGGGCGTGCCCGGTGCGTCGCAGTCGGTCGGATCGTCGGTGAGCTCGACGACGTTGGCCGCCCAACCCTGCGGCGTCACGGTCAGGCCGATGCCGTCCCCGTCACCCACCATCTCGACACGCATGCGTATGCATCTTTTTGCCGCGTCGTCTCGCTTGACGATCGCGTAGCGCGGTACACCCGTCACCAGGTTCACCGCGCGGTACGTGGCGCCGCCGCCCCCTCCGCCGTCGCCTCCGCCCGCGTCTGCGACCGCGCCGGACGTGCCCGACGACGACGCGCCCGACGACGACGCGCCGCTGCTCGACGCGGAGCTCGCGCCTCCGCTGCTCGACGAGGAGCTCGCGCCGCCGGACGCGGAGCTCGACGAGGAAGAGGAGCTCGACGAGTCGCCGCATGCCACGAGAGCGAGGAGGACGAAGCAAGTCGCGCGCGGGTGCATGGCTCCACGGTCGGCGTCGCGGGCGCGCTCGTCAAGCGCCGCGAGCGAGACCCGCGAGTGACCCACGCGCAGAGCCGCTGAGGCGCATCGCGCACCACTTTGGCGCAAAGTGCGTCCTCGTGGCGCGTCGGTCACGTGTTACGTCTGATCCCCGTGCGGTGCGGCTGGGGGGTCTTCGTGTCGTGTCTGCTCGTGGCGCACGCTGCCGACGCCGAGCCGACGGGACGACGTCGCGTCGTCGTCCCCATCCTGTCCGACGCTCCGGAGCCCCTTCCAGAGAGCTCGGTTCTGCCCGCGCGTCCACCCCCGCGCGAGCCTCCTCCCCTCCCTCCTCACTTCGGCGGCGCGGGTCAGCTCGTCATCGAGGGTGAGCTCGACGCCAGCGCGTCGACGACGACCGTGTCGGGCGTGGGAGACCGCGTCACGTACGGCGCGGCGCCGGGCCTCGACTATTTCGTCTTCCGCCACCTCTCCGTCGGCCTGGCGACGGGCGTGAGCTTTCGGTCGGCCACCGTGACCGACTCCATGGGCCGCGAGGCTTCGACGAAGGAGTGGCGCGCGTTCGCCGGTCCGCGCATCGGAGTGAACCTCCCGCTCTCTCGCGATGTCTCTGTCTTTCCTCGCGTGTGGCTCGGCGTCTCGTCCGAGGTGTGGCGAGCATCCACGGACGCGTCCGGACTTGCCCAGCTCCCGTCGGTCGACGGCGGGGCGTCGCGCCGTCGTGCGGGCGTGTCTCTCCGCGTCTTCGTTCCTCTGCTGGTGCACGCGAGGCAAGCGCGGGTGTTCATCGGCCTCGGCCCGTACCTAGACGTCGCGGGGGCGGGCGCAGGTCCCGACGGGGCGAGTCGGACCATCGGCGCGATGTCCGTGTTGGGGGGCACGGTATGGGGCCCCGACCCTCCACCAGACGCGGACGCGTCTGCGCAGGCTGCGGCGTCGCGCCCGCGGTTCGGCGGTCGCGGTGGTGTCGTGCTCGCGGGCAACCTCGGCGTGCGCGGAGGAGTCACGACCTACGACCAATCGACCGCCGAGGTCGTCGACGTGCGCGTGGCTCCTTCGGCGGACGTCTTCGTGGTCGACCGCCTCTCCGTCGGGGCCGCCCTCGGCGCCGAGATCTCGCGCGCGAAGCTCGAGAATCGGGTCTTGGGCGCGGTTCACACGTCGACGACGTGGTTCGCGTCGCCTCGCGTAGGGATCGATGTCCCGATCACGAGCTGGCTCGACGTCTACCCGCGCGCCGGCTTCACGGTCGGCATGATCAGCTCGAGCGAGCGCAGCGTGAGCCTGGCGCGCACGGATCGCGACGACAGCGGCGCCGTGTACGGGCTGTCGCTCCACGTGAGCGTGCTCGCCCACATCGCGCCGCACGCGTTCGTAGGGGCTGGGCCCACGGTCGAGTACCGCACGGTCGCGGGCAGCACCGATCCCTTCCGCGGTGACGCGCCGCACGGTCGCCTCGCGTTGGACGGCTTCGTCGGGTTCTGGCTGTGAAGCTCACGCGCCGCTCGGCGCACCGTCAGCGCCCGATCTTGGTCTCGAACTGCGCAGCTTCGAGCCGTGGCACCAGCGTGGTCGCGTCGCCTTCGACGACGAGCACGAGCTTGTCGCGCGTCAGATAGGTCGCGGCGACGCGCGCGACGTCGTCGGAGGTCACGGTCATGATCGCGCGGTGCATCTTTTCGGGGTAGTCGAAGCCCTGGCCCACACCGCTTGCGTGCGCGAGCTGCGCCGCGATCTGGGCGTGCGTCGTGGGCACTGCGGCGGCCCGCTCTTTCGCGCGCGCCAGCTCGTCGTCGCGGGGAGGTTCGCTCCCCACGCGGGCGAGCTCTCGAAGGATCGCGGTGAGCGCCTCGGTCGCGCGGCTGTGCTCGACATCGCCAGAGACGCTCACGAGCCCCGCGTGCCGGAGCGCGTGCGCGCTCATGTCGATGCCGTACGACCAGCCCGCCTTCTCACGAATCTCGAGCGACAGTCGGCTCGTGAGCGCGCGCCCCATGCTCGCCGCGAGCACGTCGAGCGCGGCGGCGTCGGGGTGTCCTGCGTGGACGCCCCGTGCGAGGACCGAGATGCGCGCCTGGCGCGCGCCGGGTTGATCGACGACGACGACCTCGGTGGGCAGCGGACCGGCGTGCGCATCGCCGATGCAGGTGGGGGGACGCCAACCCTTGCTGCGGTCGCCGTTCGCCGTCGCGTCGGCGAGCGTGCGCAGGATGGTGTGCGGCTCGAAGTCTCCGACCACGATCACGGTGGTGTGCTCGGGCGACAGCGCCGCCTCTCGGTAGGCCGCGACGTCTGCGTCCGACGTCTGCGCGAGCTCGACCGTCGTGGGGGCGCCGAACGACGTCCCGTAGCCGGTCTCCCCGAAGAGGATCCGAGCCCCGACGCGGAAAGGTCGGCCCTCGAACCGGGTCGACTCGACGCTCGAGATACGCTCGCTCCACTTGCGCGCGCCTTCGAGATCCGTCTTGGAAGGCCTCGGCCGGAGGAAGAACGGGCCAACCGTGCGGATGGCTGGCGCAGCGAGGAGCGAGAGCGCGTGGACGTGCGCGACGGTCATGTCGGCGTGGACGGCGACGTGAAGGGGGGCCGCGATGTCGTAGAGGTACCGGTGGTTGGTCCGCGCTTCGTCTTCGGGATCACCGCCGAGCGCGAGCGCGTGGAGGTCGGCGGCGACGCCACCCGAGCAGCGCCCGCGGTCGAGGACGAAGCTCGCGCTGACCGTGGGAAAGTCGTGGAGCGGCGCGAGGACCACCGTGACGCCGCTCGCCAGTCTGGTCACGCTCGGCACGACGAACCGTGGGGGCGAAATCGCGAACGCGCGGCGAGCCGGCCGGCCGAGCTCGGTGGGGTGGGAGGCGCCGGCGACGTGCACGTCCGCGCGGTCTCGGCGGTCCCGGAGGACCGCAGCGAGCTGCGGCTCGTTGCCTCGGGCGCACGCCCCTGCGCCGAAGAGGCAGCAGAGCGCGACGACGACGGCGCGAAGCGGAGCCGTCATCGAGCCCGCCCACCGCGAGGCGCGCCCGCGACCGGGTATACGTACAGCCCCACGCCGTGACGCCGACGCAAGAGCGCGTGCGCGCTCGCGAGGACGTCGACGTAGCGCACCCGCGTGAACGCATGGAGCAGCGGCTGGAACACGTCGGGCTCACCGAAGATCGTGACGTCGTCCTGGAAGCGGGTCGCGCGTTCGTCGAGGTGCTCCATGTCGAACGCGTGCTCCGCGATCACGCCGCTCTTGATCGCGCCCCACGTCGACGGCGGCTCGTCGGCGTCGAGCAGCGTGTTGATGCCCTCGATCACGCGGGCACGCCCGACCGAGGGCTGGAGGCCCGCTCGGAGCTCGACAGAGATGATCAAGAGCGCGCCGAGTCGCCCGCTCCATACCCCTGCGCGGACGCGGGCAAGCTCTCCCTCTCGGCCTGCGACGAACACGTGGCCCTCGAGCAGTCGCGCGAGCAGGTGGGCCTCGAGGTGCCCTGCGTGCCCCGCGGGGGGCACGAGCCAGGCCTTTGCGTACATGGCGCTGTCGACGCCGGCCTCCATCACGAGCTCGACGCCACCCTCGATCGGTCGCAGCGCGTGCTCCACGATCGGGCGCGGCGGCGTCGACGGGAGCGCGCCGAGGGTCCCGAGCACGAGGCGAGCCGCCTCGCCGACGTCGAAGCGGCCGCCCACGACGAGCGTCGCATTCGCCGCGCGGTAGTGCTCTCGGGTGAACGCGGTCGCCGATGCGAGCGTCGCGCCCTCGAGCTCTCGCTCGGCCGACACGAAGGCGGTGTGGTACGGGTGCCCATCGGGAAACGCCGCGCGTACGAGCGTCGCCCCCACGTTGCCGTACGGTGCGTTCTCGTCTCGTTGCCGCGTCTCGTTGCGGACCACGGAGCGCTCCGTGTCGAATTGCTCCTCTGTGAGCCCGGCGAGCGGAGCACGCATGCGCTGGGCCTCGAGCCACAGCGCCATGGGCAGGTCGTCGGGGGCGACGACCATGTGGTACTCCGTCGCGTCGAGAGACGTGAACGCGTTGTAATTGCTGCTGATTTCGTTCTCGAGGGTCCCGAGGGTCTCTGCGCGCGGCGTCGCGCGCGACGCCTGCTCCTCTGCCGCCGCATCCAGTCCCGCGTCGTCGACCGGCGAGGTGGAGGGGCTCTTCGGGGGCCCGAGCACGCGTCGGAACGTGAGGTGCTCCACCAAGTGTGCGAGCCCCTCCTGCCCGCGGGGATCCTCCCGCGAGCCCGTGTCGTAGCGCACGTTCACCACGACGTTGCGAAACGAAGGGTCCGGATGGAGGATCACTTCGAGCCCGTTGGGCAGGCGGTAGTGCCGGATCTCCATGGACGACTGCACGACCACGCGGGGCTTGGTGTCGGCGCACGCGACCAGCATCGCAAGACAAACGAGGCACACCGTCCACGCCATCGCTTGCCCCACGCGCATGTCGCGACGCTACAAGAGCTCTCGGGCCGCGGGGAGGGGCGAGGCTCGCGCGACCCGAAAATGGCGCGTCACGACGGGGTGTGGCGTGACGCGTCGCCGATGCGTCCTACGTAGCGCCGCGCGGAGACTCGCGCGTGGCCCACGCGAGCAGCGACGCGATGACCGCACCGCCGAGCACGTCGGCGACGTAGTGCTGGCGCGTCAGCACGGTAGAGACACAGATCGCGACGGCGCTCACGACCGACCACACGAAGAACGGGCGCGGCGCGGCGCGCATGCCGATCGCCGCGTAGGTGGCCACCGAGCAGTGCGCCGAAGGAAAGCAGTTCGTCGTCGGATCTCCCGCGTACACGAGGCGCAGCACCCACGCGCCGAAGCCCGGCGTGTCGGCGGCGAAGGGCGGACGATCGAGGCGCACGGGCAGCGTGACCCACACGATCGCGCTGAGCAGCAAGATGAGCAGGTTGCCCAGGGCGTAGCGCCGTAGCTTCTCGTGGGGGACGAAGCAGTACGGGATCATGCTGAACGTGTGCACGCCCACGTATACGGACGCGAACGCAGGAACGAGCGGCAGTCGTTCGAGGATCGCGTCGTCGAAGGTGCGCGCGTTGGGCGGCTGCGTCACGGCGGCGGCGCCGAAGTACAGCGCGCCCCAGATGCTCCACATGACGAAACCGCCGAGCGCCCACGCCCGCGCCTCTCTGGGCTCACGCGCGGCGAGCAGCGCGAAGGCGGGCACCAGCACGGCCTCGGCGCCGAGCACGATGGTGGGCGTGAGCGGAGCGCCGAGCAGCTCGAGCAGGCACGCGATCTGCCCACACGCCACCGTGCCCACGAGCACATGGCCCACCACCCGCCGCATCCGCGTCGAGGACGTCTCGCCCGGCACCCGTCGACGATACGCGACGACCTGGCGCGGGGAATAGGCAAGAGCGCACCGGGCGTCCAAGCGGTGGTGCTTGCTCGTGCGCGGCATGACCAGAAGTTTCGTGTGCGCGCGCGTTGCGCTATGCCGGTGGTGCACATGGTCGTCGTCGCTCGAAAGCTCGCCGCGCTCACCGTGGTGACGTGTCTCACGCTCGCGTGCTCGCGCGCGCGCGCACCGGAGCCGACCGCGAGCACCTCGACCGACGCAGCCGCGCCGACCGCGGAGGTCACGCCCGACGCCGCCGCTCCCGTCACCGCGCGCTTCGTGGCGCCTCCGCCCGAGGTGTGCGAGGCGTCGCCCGAGGTGCACGTGCACGTGGGGCCGCGCGCGCCGTGGTCGGGGGCGCCGCTCCGGGTGCTCGCCGTCACGGACAAGCGCGTCGCGGGCGAGCTCGTCGTCGAGACCGAGGCCGGCGAGGTGCTCGCGCGTACCGACGTGCGCATGGGCGGACCGCCGTACCACTTTGCGGTCGAGATCGCGTCCGCGCCGCCGGGCACCGTGCGCGCGCGTCTCCGCCAGTCCGAGTGCGAGGGCGGCGTCGGCGAGACGACGCGTGACATCAAGGTCGCCGCGCGCCGGCCGTGGGCCGCGACGAAGGCGCCGGCCGACGTGGCGTGGCAGGTGCGCGGCTCGTGGACGCGCGAGCACGAGAACGTGTTCTCGGCGTGGATCGAGCGCCTCTTCGACGCGCCGCTCGACGAGGCGCCGAGCTGGGCCGCGCTCCACGACGTGCTCCGCGACCCGAAGCGGAACATCCTGCACGACTATCTCGGCGCGGGAGAAGACTCCACCCACGCGCAGAAGATCCGTCCCGACTGCGCCGATCTGCCCTACTTCTTGCGCGCGTACTTCGCCTTCAAGCACGGGCTGCCCTTCGGTCTCGGCGAGTGCACGCGCGGCGGCGGCGGACAGCCCCCGAGCTGCAAGGGTCTCGTGTCCAACCTCGACCCGCCGGCGCACTCCAAGCCCGACGCGGTGGGCACGTTCGGCATCTTCCTGCGCACCACAGTGGCCGACCGCGCGCACTCGGGCTCGGCGCGCGCGCCGTTCGACGATCCGAGCTCCGACTTCTTTCCCGTGCCGCTCACGTGGGACGCGCTGCGCCCGGGGGTCGTGTACGCCGACCCGTACGGTCACGTGCTCGTCGTCGCGAAGCGCATCCCGCAGACGGCCGACCACGCCGGCATCCTGCTCGCGGTCGACGGGCAACCCGACGGCACCGTGTCACGCAAGCGCTTCTGGCGCGGCAACTTCCTCTACGCGAACCAGCCCGAGCTCGGCGGCCCTGGGTTCAAGCGCTTCCGGCCGATGGCGAGCGCGCGCGGCTCGGTCGTCCGGCTCGGCGACGCAGACATCCAGAAGCGCGGCACGTGGGGCGAGCTCTCGCACGCGCCAGGCAAGCTCGGGATCGAGGCCTTCTACGACGCGATGGACGACGTGCTCTCTCCTTCGCCGCTCGACCCGTCGCGCGCGATGACCGAGATCCTCGACGCGCTCGAGGAGCAGGTGAAGGCGCGCGTCACCTCGATCGAGAACGGGCGCAAGTTCCTCGCGAGCGGCAAGCCGACGGCGACGATGCCCGAGGGCCCCGAGATCTTCGAGACGAGCGGCGCGTGGGAAGACTTCTCCACGCCGTCGCGCGATCTCCGCATCCTCATCGCCATCGACGTGGCGCGCGGTCTGCCGGCGCGCGTGGCGCGTCGACCCGAGCGCTACGCGATGCCCGCGGGCAAGGCCGTCGCCGACGTGCAGCGAGAGCTCGAGGCCGCGCTCACGGCAGAGCTCGCGCGGAGGAGCGTGACGTACACGCGCACCGACGAGTCGAAGCAGGCGCTCACGCTCGCCGAGGTGGTCGAGCGCGCCCCGCAGCTCGAGATGGCCTACAACCCCAATGATTGCGTAGAGTTGCGCTGGGGAGCCGACCCCAAGTCGCCCGAGGCCTCCACGTGCCGCGCGCACGCGCCGGCGGAGCAACGCGCGCGGATGGCCCAGTACCGCGCGTGGTTCAAGGAGCGCCGCCGTCCGGCGCGGAAATAACGCGCAACCGCGCGCGCCCCGCGCCGAGAGACGGGGTATGGCTCACACCGCTCCCATCCCGGTCCACACGTCCGTCAGCAGCGACGAGCGCGTGATCATCCTCGTCTCCTGCCGCGCCTGTGGCGCCGCGTTCGAGCGCCCTCGCGTGGTCCGCAGCGGAAACGAGGGCCGATGCCGAGGCTGCGAAGAGACGGCGGCCACGTTTCGCACGAACATCGGCGAGATCGAGACCCAGGTCTGAGGCGAGGCCGCTCGCGCGCGCGTGAGCCGCCCTCGCGCCCGATCGCGGGCGCCGGCAGATCCTTTGAGCGCCAGGCGCGTCTCACCGGCCTCACGGGAGGTGCCGGATGGGGCTCGCGCGGCGCAGAGAGCTGATCGTCTTCTTGTTGGCCGCCGCGGCGGCGGTGCTCCTCGCGTGCGGTCGCGGGGCCAAGCCCCCCGAGAAGGCGCCGTCCCCCGTGACGTTGCGCGCGGCGCTCGGGCAAGGGCTCGTGAAGGCCGGCGAGGCGACCTCCCTGCTCGCCCGGGTCGACCTCGAAGCGCTGAGCCGGCGCACGGCCAAGCGGCCGACGGTCAACCTCGCGCTCGTCGTCGACACGTCGGGCTCGATGGACGGGCGCGCGATCGACGACGCGCGCAGAGCGAGCCTCGCGCTGATCGAATCGCTCTCCGCCGGCGATCGGCTGGCGTTCGTGACCTTCGACTCCACTCCCGAGCTCGTGCTGCCGTCGACCGAGCTCGCCGACGCCGACCTCACCGCCGTGCGGGCGCGCATCGCCGGCATCCGCGCGCGGGGCACGACGGATCTCGAGGGAGGCCTTCGCATGGCGCTCGCGCAGGTGCGCGCGCACTTCGTGCGAGAGGGCGTCAACCGCGTCGTGCTCCTGGGCGACGGTGTGCCCAACGCCGCCAGCGACGTGCGCCGGATCTCCGACGAGGCGGGCCAGGCGGGCGTCTCGATCACGACGCTCGGCCTCGGCGACGACTACGACGAGACGCTGATGGGCGACATTGCGCAGCGCTCGGGCGGGCGCTTTCACTACGTGCAGGACTCGACGCGCGTCGCGGCGTTCTTTCGAGAAGAGGTCGTCCGACTCAACCGCGTCGTCGCACGGCAGGCTACGCTCGAGCTCATGCCCGGTCCCGGCGTCCACGTGACGCGCGTGATCGGTCAGCCGTCGTCGCCCACCGGGCGCGGCGGCGTGATGGTGCAGCTCGGCGACGTGAGCCTGGGAGACGCGCGCGAGCTCGTGGTCGAGCTTGCGGCCGAAGGGGCGCGCGCCGGTCGAGCGATGGAGGTCGTGGACGCCATCCTCCGCTACCGCGAGGTGGGGGCAGAGGTCGAGCGCGAGGAGCGCGCGTTCTTGGGCGCGAAGGTGACGAGCGACGCTGACAAGGTGAGCGCCTCGCGCGACGAGAGCGTCGAGAAGGCCGCGGCACGCGCGCGTGAGGCCGCGCTCGTGCTCGAGGACATCCGGCGTCAGCGCGAAGAAGACAAGGACAAGCGAGACGAAGACCGTCCGGCGCCCGCCCCGTTGACGGCGGCGCCCGCCCCGTTGACGGCGGCGCCCGCCCCGGTGACAGCGGCGCCCGAGCTCGCGTCGCCTACGCCGCCCCGGCCGGTGCGCGATCCGCGGCCCGCGGTCCGGAGGCCGGCGCCCGCGGAGCTTCGCAGGATGCACGACGACGCGATGAAGGTGCTCCAGGGTCGCAGCGGCCCGTGAGCGACGGGCTCAGCCGCGAGGTGCGCGCAATCCATGTAGACGCAAGTATTTGCGGACGTGCGTTCGCTGCAGGCCCGTGCGCCGCGAGATCTCTGCGACGTTGCCGTCTGTGGCGTCGACCAGCGTCTTGAAGTAGGCCCGCTCGAACTGGGAGAGCGCCTCGCGCTTGGCGTCGTGGTACGCGCGCACGGCCGTCATGTCGGCCGCCGACTTCCCGCGCGACTTCGCGGCCTTGAGACCCACCTGCGCCGCCACGTCCAGCTGCTCTCCGTCCTCGGCGAGCGCGAGCGCGACCGTCACCGCGTTGCGGAGCTCGCGCACGTTGCCGGGCCAGTCGTAGCGGAGCAGGCGCTCGAGGTTGGCGCGCGTCACGCGTCGGTACGCGGTCTTGGCGCCCGCCTGCTCGAGGATGTGGCGGATCAGACCCGGGATGTCCTCGAGGCGCTGACGCAGCGGCGCCACGTGGGCGCGCACCTGCGCGAGGCGAAAGTAGAGATCGCTCCTGAACGTGCCCGCGTTGACGGCGCCCTCGAGGTCGCGTCGCGTGGCGGCGATGATGCGAGCGTCGAACTCGACGTAGGTGCTCCCGCCCACGGGCTTGACGCGTCGTTCGGCGAGCGCTCGGAGCAGCTTGGGCTGCACGTCGAGGGGCAGCTCGCCCAGCTCGTCGAGGAAGATCGTGCCACCGTTGGCCTCGACGAACGGCGACACCCGAGAGCTCGTCGCGCCGGTGAAGGCGCCCTTCTCGTGGCCGAAGAGCGTGGCCTCGGCCAGCGTCGGCGCGATCGCGCCGCAGTCGACGACGACGAACGGGCCGTCCTTGCGCTTGCTCGCGCCGTGGATCGACGCCGCGACGAGCTCCTTGCCCGTGCCGGTCTCACCCTGGATGAGCACGGTGAGCTCGGTCGGCGCGCCCTTCTCCAGGCGTCGAAAGAGGTCTCGCATGGGCGCGCTCGCCCCGTAGAGCGGTCCGAACTTGTCCCGCTCGGGCAGGTTGACCCGGGCGGGGCGCTCCTCTTCGAAGCGGAGCTCGGTACGCGCCAGCCAGAACGACGAGGAGCCGGTGAGGTACACGGAGTCGACGCGCACGTCGCCGATCCACGTGCCGTTCTTGCTGCCCAGGTCTCTCAGGCGCGCGCCGTCGGGCGTCGCGACGATCTCCGCGTGCAGCGAGCTGACGCCGTGCTCGGGCACGACCATCGCGCACGACGGGTCCCGCCCGATCACCACCGGGTCGGGGCCGACGGTGAGCTCGCGTATGCCGTCCTCGGCCTCGTAGATGAGCTTTCCGCCGTGGAAGTCGAGTGTGCGCGTCGAGAAGAGGGTCGTGCTGGCCATGTCGTCGTCAACCTCGTGACTTGCTGCGGGCGCCGGGGCGTCGGCGCGTGAGTCGTGGAGTCGAGCCCTGCGGCGCCGCGACCTCGATGCGCGGGCCGCGACCCTTGATCGCGCTGCGAAAGGCCTCGAGCGCGACCTGAGCCGACGCGTAGCGCCGGTTGGGCGTGCGCGCCATCATCTTGGAAAGGAACGCGCGCACCTGCGCGGGCCATTGCTCTCCCGTCACCTCGTCGATGGTCGGCGGATCGTGCTCGCGCTTCATCACCACGAGCGCCACGCCGCGCGCGTCGCCGAACGGGGGGCAGCCGGCGAGCGCTCGGAAGAACACAGCGCCGGCCGCGTAGAGGTCGGCGCGCGGACCGGCGCGCGCGCTGTCGGTGAGCTGCTCAGGCGCGGCGTACGTGAGCGTGCCCATGGCCGACCCGGTGCCCGTGCGCGGGGCGCCCGTCGTGGTGCGTTGGGCCTTGGCGATGCCGAAGTCGAGCAGCTTCGCGACGGTGCCCTCGCCCTCGTCGTCGTGCAGAAAGACGTTCGACGGGCTGAGGTCGCGGTGCACCACGCCCGCTTCGTGTGCGGCGACGAGCCCCGAGAGCACGTGCTCGCCGATCCACGCGACGTCGCCGAGCGGCAAGGTGCCCTCGCGCGCGAGGAGCTCCTCGAGCGACTCACCGCGCAGGCGCTCGAGCACGATGAACGGGGCCCCGTCGTCGGTGGTGCCGGCGCCGAGCACGGCGCACACGTGAGGGTTGTCGATGCGCGACATCACCTTGGCCTCGCGCTCGAAACGATCCCGTAGCTCGGGCATCTCGATCGACCAGCCCTGCGCGAGCTTGACGGCCACGTCGCGTCGGGACCTCCGGTCTCGCGCGGCCCACACCTCGCCCATCGCGCCGCGCCCGATGCGCTCCACGAGCTCGTATCGCCCGGCGAGGACACGTTCTGCGGACACCGCGCCCGACGATACCCGAATCCCCACGCGTGTGGGAGAATGGCAGTGTGCTCGACGTGGCCGCCGGACAGATCGTCGCGGACAAGTACCGCATCGACGAGCTCGTCGGCAGCGGCGGGATGGGGGTCGTCGTCGCCGCGACGCACATCGATCTGGGCCAGAAGGTCGCGATCAAGCTGCTCCGCGACGTCTCCGAGGACTCGCTCGCTCGGTTTCGACGCGAGGCGCGGCTCATCGTCCGCCTGAGGAGCGAGCACGTGGCGCGCGTGTTCGACGTCGGCGCGCTCGACGACGACACGCCGTACATCGTCATGGAGCTGCTCGAGGGCAGCGACCTCTCGACCGTGCTCTCGTCGCGCGGCAAGGTCAGCGTGCAAGAGGCCGTCGATTGGGTGCTCGAGGCGGCCGAAGCGGTGGCCGAGGCCCACGCGCTCGGGATGGTGCACCGCGACCTCAAGCCGGCGAACCTCTTCTTGGCCAAGGGACCCGGCGGCGTGGCCACGGTCAAGGTGCTCGACTTCGGCGTGTCGAAGGTCGTCGATCAAGAGCTGGGGGCCGAGGCGTCGCTCACGGGCAGCGGCACGGCGCTCGGGTCGCCCGGCTACATGTCGCCCGAGCAGATGACCGACGCGCGCGAGGTCGACGTGCGTTCGGACGTGTGGTCGCTCGGCGCGCTGCTCTATCGGCTCATCGGCGGGCGCCTGCCCTACCGCGGCGAGTCGATCGTGGCGGTGCTCGCGGCGATGACGATCGAGCCTCTCGTCCCGTTGCGAACGTTGGCCGCCGAGGTGACGCCCGAGCTCGACACGATCGTCACGCGGTGCCTCGCCACCGACAAGGTGACGCGCTACGCGAACCTCGCCGAGCTCGCCATCGCGCTCTTGCCGTATGCCTCCGCGCGCGGTCGGCTCAGCGTGGAGCAGATCTGCGCGACGCTCGACGTGACGTTCCACGCCGACGGGACGACGACCGTGCCCGTCGGGGTCAGGGCGGTCGGACGGCCCGTGGCCGACGACGCAGAGGCCGCGGCGGCGCCGCACACCGAGAGCACCGCGGTGATGCACCACGCGGTGGCGCCGCACCTCGTCTTCCCGCAGACGCCGTCCGCGCCGATCCCCGTGGCGCCCGTCGCCGAGCCCGCGGGCGACATGCCGCGCGCCGTGCTCGTGGGCATCTCGTCTGCCGTGCTGGCGGTCACGGCAGGGGCGATCGTGTGGCACCTGCTCACACCCAACCCCAAGAGAGACGTCGCGGTGGGGGCGGCGCCGTCTGCGGTGGTCAGCGCGCCGGTCCCGGCGCCCGCGCCCGCGCCCACGCCGAGGTCGTCGGCCACGCTCGTGGGGGTCGCAGGGGCTCCTCTCGGCTCGCCACCGCCCGAGCCGCCCACCCTCGAAGTGGTCGACGCGCCCGCGCCCGCTCCTTCACCGCGGGTCGTGCACGTGCGACGCCCCACCGGCCACGTACCCACGGCGACGACCTCCAAGCCCGCGAGCACGGCCCCGCCGACGACCAAGCCCACCACGACCGCGCCTCCCGCGAGCCGTCATTGAACGCTGCCGTCGCGCGCGTGATAGATTCTCGGTATGCGGAGGGCGCTCGCGATCGGCCTCGTCTGCGCGCTCTCGGCCGCGTGGCCGCGCGCGGCCCACGCCGATGACGAGGCGGCCGCCGAGGCGCTCTTCCTCGAAGGTCGCAAGTTGGCCGACGCAGGGCAGTGGCCCGAGGCGTGCGAGAAGTTCGCCGCGAGTCAGCGCGCGTCGCCCGGGGCCGGGACGCTCCTCAACCTCGGCGATTGTTACGAGCACGTGGGCAAGACGGCCAGCGCGTGGGTCGCCTTTCGCGACTCGCTCGAGCTCGCCGAGCGCGCGGGCCGCCCCGACCGCGCCGCGCAGGCCAAGGAACGCATCGCCATCGTCGAGCCCAAGCTCGCGCGCCTCAAGGTGACGGCCAAGAAGCGGGTCGACGGGCTCACGCTCAAGCGCGACGGGCAGGCCATCGGCGCGGGCGCGCTCGACGTCGCGATCCCCGTGGACCCGGGAGATCACGTGGTCGAGGCCGCAGCTCCTGGCGTCGAGCCGTGGACCACGAACGTGACCGTGACGGCCGGAGAGACGACCGAGGTCGAGGTGCCCGTGCTCGCTCGCAAAGACGGCGGCGCGCCCGCGGGCGACGGTCCCCCGCTGCGCCCCATCGGGTACGCGGTGGGCAGCGCGGGGGTCGTGGGCCTGGTCGTGGGGACCGTGTTCGCGCTCTCGGCGCGCTCCAAGTGGGACGAGGCGCAGCGGGACCACTGTCGCGGCACGGTGTGCGATCGCGTGGGAGGCGCGCTCGCGAGCGACGCGAAGTCGTCGGGCAACGTCGCGACGGTCGCCTTCGTGCTCGGAGGGGTCGCGCTCGCCGCCGGCGCGACGCTCATCGTGCTCGGGGCCCCCTCGGACGCGAGGTCCGCGCGACTGCGGCTCGGACCGGGCAGCGCGCTCGTCGAGGGGACGTTCTGATGGTCGCGCTTCGGCTCACCCGGTGGCGGACGCTCGCGTGCGCGGTCGCTGTGCTCGCGGGATGCAACGCAGTGCTCGGCATCGAGGACGTCACCGTGGTCGATTCGATCGACGCCGCTGCGCCTCCCCGCGATGCCAACGTGCCCGAGGTCGTGGTCGACAGCGCCGCGCCGGTCGACGCCGGGGCCGACGTGACCCTCGACGCCGCTCCCGACGTGACGCCGCCCCCGCAGCCCAATCCGGCGTGCCTCATCGCCGACAAGGACGATCCAAAGACGACGATCACGTTCTCCGACAACCCCGGCTCCACCACCAAGCCGCTCGGTGTCGAGGTGCGCGATCAAGATCGGCCGCTCGCGAACGTGAACATCCAGCTCTGCACGCCCGCGAGCCCGACGCCGATCGTCAACAACAGCGCGGCGGTGCTGGGCGGTCCGCCGTTCCGCTGGGCGTGGGACGCCGGCATGTTGCCGCGCGGGGTGACGCAGGTCACGTTCCGCGCCGATCCGAACGCGACGACGGTGTACGAGACGACGCGGATCGAGGTGCGCTGACGCGGGTGCGGGGGCGGGGGCGATTGCGACTGCGTCTGCGACTGCGACTGCGTCTGCGATTGCGTCTGCGTTTGCGATTGCGATTGCGTCTGCGTCTGCGATTGCGACTGCGTCTGCGTCTGCGATTGCGTCTGCGTCTGCGATTGCGGCTGCGTGCGGGGGGCTCTCTCTTGTTCTTGCAAATGATAATGAAAATCAGTATTGATAAGGAATGCCCCTCCGCACACGCCTTCTCCGCACCTTCGCGCTCTTGTCGTGCCTCGTCCCGCTCGCCGCGGCATGCAGCGAGAGCAGCAGCAGTCCGGCCTCACCTCCCGCGGCGTCTGCGGACGCAGGCGCGGCGGACGCGGCCTCTTCGACCGAGGAGGCCCGCGCGGTGCTCGTCGCGTACGCCGCCGGTGCCCACGGGGCGTACTCCCTCGCGCTCGAGCGCGCTCGCGCGATGCAGACGGCCATCGACGCGATGCTCGCGGCGCCCTCTCAGGCCACGCTCGACGCGGCGCGCGCCGCCTGGATCGCCGCGCGCGAGCCGTACGGTCGCACCGAGGTCTATCGCTTCTTCGGCGGCCCCATCGACGAGGACGAGTCGCTCGAGGGCCGCATCAACTCGTGGCCGCTCGACGAGGCCTTCATCGACTACACCAAGGACGCGCCCACCTCGGGCATCGTCAACGCCGCGGCCCCGGCCGCGATCACGCGCGACTTCTTGAAGGACCAGAACACGGCGAGCGGCGAGAAGAACGTCACCACCGGCTACCACGCGATCGAGTTCCTGCTCTGGGGTCAGGACCTCTCGCCCGACGGCCCCGGCGCGCGCCCGCACACCGACTTCGACACGGGCTCCGCCGGGACCGCGAGCAACCAGGACCGCCGCGGGGAGTACCTGCGGGTCGTCACCGAGCTGCTCGTCTCCGACCTGCAGGGCCTCACCGACACCTGGACCGAGAGCGGCGACTACCGGGCGACCTTCACCGCGCTCGACACCCACGAGGCGCTGACGAACATGCTCCTCGGGATGGGCAGCCTCAGCGGCGCGGAGCTCTCCGGCGAGCGCATGACCGTCGCCTTCGACACGCAGGACCAGGAGGACGAGCACTCGTGCTTCAGCGACAACACGCACGCCGATCTCGCGGCGAACCTGGCCGGCATCGAGGACGTGTACCTCGGCCGCGCGGGCGGAAAGACCGGACCCAGCATCGACGCGCTCGTCGGCGCGCGCGCCCCGGCGCTGCAGCCGCGCGTCAAGGCGAGCCTCGACAAGACCCGCGCGGCGATCGCGGCGATCCCCGTCCCGTTCGATCGCGCCATCTTCGATCCGGCGGGTCGAGACAAGATCAAGGCGGCGCTCGACGCGTGCGAAGAGCTCACGAACGTGCTGCTCGAGGTGGGCCTCGCGTTCGGCGCGCGCGTGCAGCTCCCCAAGTGACGGCGCGATGAGACCCTCGAACACCGTCGCGCTCGCGTGCGCGCTCTCCGTCGCCGTCGTGGTCGCCTGTGGCTCCAGCCCGGCGGGTCCCTTGGCCGTCGACGCGACCGACGCCGGCGCCGACGGGGCCGACTCCGAGCCGGGTAGAGAGCTGCTCGGCGGCGACACCACCGTCTTCAACGCGTCGGGCCTCGCCTACTCGTTCCCGGCGTCGAACCTCTCGAACGCGCTCCGCGACACGTTCTCGTTCGGCGATCACATGTTCGCGCGCAACTGGGTGACGGCGCCCGCGTCGACCGAGGGCGACGACGGGCTCGGACCGACGTTCAACGCCACGTCGTGCTCGGCGTGCCACCTCCGCGACGGACGAGGCGCGCCACCGCGCGAGCCGGGAGAGGACTTCGTGGGCCTGCTCGTGCGCCTGAGCGTCCCGGGCTCGGACGAGCACGGCGGGCCGCTGGGCGAGCCGAGCTACGGCGGTCAGCTGCAGCCCTTCTCGATCCTGGGCGTGCCCGTCGAAGGAAAGCCCCGCGTGACGTACTCCGAGCGTGCCGTCACGTTGGCGGGCGGCGAGGTGGTCTCGCTCCGAGTGCCTGTATATACATTCGATGCGCTCGCGCACGGCCCCATGGCTCCGGGGGCGATGATCTCTCCGCGCGTCGCGCCGGCGATGATCGGCCTCGGGCTCCTCGAGGCGATCCCCGAGGCCGACCTCCGCGCGATGGCCGATCCCGACGACGCCGACGGCGACGGCATCTCGGGCCGCGTCAACGAGGTCTGGGATGCCCGCGCCGGTCGCGCCGCGGTGGGCCGCTTCGGCTGGAAGGCCAACGTGCCGACGATCGAGCAGCAGGTGGCGGGGGCGTTCCTGGGCGACATCGGGATCACGTCGAGCCTCGTCCCCCGAGAGAACTGCCCCGACGTGCAGGCCGAGTGCCGCGCGGCCAAGACGGGGGGCGAGCCCGAGCTGAGCGACACCAAGCTCGCGGCGGTCACGCTGTACTCGCGCACGCTCGCCGTGCCGGCGCGGCGCGACGTCGACGATCCCGAGGCGCAGGAAGGAGAGCGGACGTTCGTCACCCTCGGCTGCGCGGCGTGCCACGCGCCTCGGTTCGTCACGGGAGACTTCCCTGGCATCGAGGCCATAAGCCGGCAGACGATCCGCCCGTTCACCGATCTCCTGCTGCACGACATGGGCCCCGATCTCGCCGACGGCCGGCCCGACTACCTCGCGACAGGAACGGAGTGGAGGACGCCGCCGCTCTGGGGCATCGGGCTGCTCGAGCGCGTGAGCAAGCACACGTTCTTGATGCACGACGGCCGCGCGCGGAACGTGCTCGAGGCCATCGTGTGGCACGGCGGCGAAGCCCAGCGCTCTCGTGACGCGTTCGTGGCGTCGCCCGAGTCTTCCCGAAGGGCGGTCTTGCGGTTCATCTCCACGCTCTGAGGCCGCGCCGAGGGACCGATCCTGACTTCGCCGGGTCGGGCGAGTCCACATCAAGCAACCGACGCGCGGGGCGGCCGAAGGGCCGTGCGGAGGTCACGATGTCGGTATCCGGAGTCACGAGTAAGCAAGGGGCGCAGCCGTTCAGTCGCGAGGAGGAGGAGGCGCTCCGCCGGGACGCGGCGCCGAGCGACGTTCTCGCGGACGCGCGACGCGCGAACGGCGACAAGAGCGAGAAGGTCGCCGTCCGAGGCGATGATCCGACGCTCACGAAGGTGCTCGAGGCTCAGAAGACCCACGTCGGGCCCGGTGGGATCGTCGAGCTCATCGCCACCGCCCTGCACGGCGCCGAGATCGCGGGACTCAGTCACCTCGCACCCGAGGCGATCCTCGCTGGAGTGGAGCTCGGCGTGACGCTCGGGGGCACAGCCGTAGCGGTGGTCGGGACCGCGGCGGGGCTCTGGCACCTGAACCACGCCAAGGAGGCGATGAAGAACGCCGCGGTCCGCGACGTGCTACACGGCGCGCTCACGCTCAAGCTGGACGTTCCGCAGGGCTTTCGCGACGCCGAGATGGCCCGCCTGAAGGTGAGCGACGCCCGCCAGCACCCGGCGCAGAAGATCGCCAACCAGATCCCCGACAAGCGAGCGATCGTGCTGCAGCTCCACTGCGATCGCGGAATGAACGCGGCACGCGACGCCATCGGCGCTGGAAAGTCGCGCGAGGCCTTCTTGAAGGGGGACCCCGCGGCTTCGAAGAAGTACGCCGAGGACCCCGCGTTCAAAACGGGCGTCGACGCCATGTTCTGGTCGAAGGCTCAAGGCCCGGAGGCGTTCGCCAAGCTCTCCACCGACCTGGACGCTCGCGACGCACGCTACGCGCAGGCCCACGTCTCCTACCGCGGCTGAGGAGACCTTGAGCCCTTATCGCGGACCCGAGCCCGCTCCCGAGGCCGCGGAGCCGCTCCCCGTCAACTTCCGGCGGGGCCCGCTCCCCACGTCCGCGGCGCAGTGGTGCCACCTCGTGCTCTCGTGCGCCATCTTCATCGGTGGCCCTGTGGCGACGTCCGTCGCGTTCGGGTTCTACTCTTTCGCCGCCGTCTGGATCGGCTGCTTGGCGGTACCGATCATCGAGGAGCTCGGGCTGCGCGAGCTGCGCCAGGCCTTCTTCGCGCGTCGGCGCGCGCGGCAGATCGTGAAGGGGGTGCGCGCGCTCGAAGAGAAGGCCGCGGCGGAGGAGCGCGCGGCCTCGCAAGGGGGCGGTGACCTACTGGCTGAGGAGCCATGCCAACGCACGGACCACGGCGAACGCTATCGCGAGCGGGGCCGCCCACTTGAAGACGCGCCGCGAGCGGCTCGCCGCGTTGGCGACGCCTTCGCGCAGGACATAGAAGGCCGTGCCGCCGAGCACGCTCGAGCTGAGCACGGCACCGAGCACGACCGGCCAAATGGCCTCGTTCCGGCGGAGCGCGTCGGTCGCGTGCCAGCCGAGCACGACGGCCAGCATCGGTGCGAGGAGCAACACTCCCGTGAGGGTCAGCCTCGTGCGATAGGCCTGCGGGTCGTCCATCTCGGTTCGCCCCGTCATGCGCAGGCGACGCAGTCTCACCTGGACGATGATCAAGTTGGCGGCGAAGAACCAGAAGACGCCCGCGATGACTTTCCCGGCGAAGCTTCGCTGGGAGGCAGCCGCGGCAGCCACGGCTGAACGATCTGGTCCCGGGCGGCTGAACGATGGCGCCTCGGGTAGGTAGAACACCGCAAAGGTCTCGCCAACGGTCGTCGGCGCTTCGCCATCACGCACCGACCACGAATGGGTCGCCCCGCCGACGTTGTAGGAGTACGACGTCGTTCCGTCTCGCCGCGCGGTCACTGTGGCGTCGGCAAGCTGACCGTGATCGGCGAGCGCGTCGAGGCGGCGCCCCTGGCGCTCGAAGAGCGCGTAGAGGGCGGCCGGGATCAGCACGGCCACGACGGCGAGCACGAGCGACGACCTGACAAGAGACTTCGTCAGCGCTTCCACTCGCCCGTGGGGCGCGACGGAGTGGCTTGAAGCATGGGGCGACCGTTCGTGCGTCATCGTACCGAGCCCGACCTACCTCGGAGAGCCTGCTCGCTGGGAAGAGTCGCGAGAAATCGCTCGTCGTGATCTCGGTGGATCTCGCACAAACGCGAGACGGGCCGCGGACAGCGCCCGCGACCCGTCGATGCAGCCGCGGCCGCGCCGTTACTTGGCGGGAGCCGGCTGGACGATGATCTCGACGCGCCGGTTGTTCGCGCGGCCTTCGGCCGTCTTGTTGTCGGCAATGGGGCGATCGGGACCGATGCCCACGGCCTTGATGCGGTCGGCGGCCACGCCGCGGCTCACGAGGTGGTCACGCACGGACTGCGCGCGCTTCTCGCCGAGCTCCATGTTGTACTGCCGCTGGCCCTGCGAGTCGGTGTGACCCTCGACGGTGATGTTCGAGTCGGGGTTACCCTTGATGAGCGCGTCGGCCACGTCGTTGAGCTTGACCATCGCGGCCGGCAAGAGCGCCGACTCGTTCGACGCGAAGAGCACCGAGCCCGACAGCGTGATGACCATGCCGCGCGACTCTTGCTTGACGCTCGCGATCTTCTGCAAGTCGGCGAGCGCCTGCGCGGCCTTCTTCTCGGCCTCTTCGCGGGCCTTCTTCTCGCGCTCGAGCTGGTCTTTGGTCTTCTCGAGGTTGCTCTTGGTCGCCGCCAGATCGCTCTGCGCGCGCTTGAGCGACTCGCCCGTCGCCTTCTCGTAGGCGCGCTCCGCGGCCTCTTTCTCCTTGAGCGCGAGCGCCTGACGCGCCGACGCCTCGGCGAGCTCGGCCTTGCGGACCGCGATGTACGCGTGGTCCTTGGTCTGCGGCGTGACGCCGTCATCGGCGAACGTGCGCTCGGCCTGATCGAGCGCTTGCTTGGCGACGTGCAGCTCGGCCGGGCTCTGCGCCGCGGCGGGACCCTTGGACGCACGCTGGTACGCGGCGCGCGCGTCGACCAGCTCCTTGGGCGGCAGCGTCGTGCCACAACCCACGAGGGCGACGAGGCCCGCGCACGCCAACCACTTCGACTTCATGCGCATCGAGCTCATTTTCCACCCGTGACGTTCTTGAGCTTCTCTTTGGCCTCGGAGGCCTCGCTGTTGGCGTTGTGCTCCTTGGCGAGCATGACCGACAGCTCGGCGTCGGCGCCGGCGCGCTGGAGGATCATGTCGGCGCGGCGGTTGTCGCCCTCCGTCATGAGCCCCTTGGCCTGGCTGATCTGCTCTTCGGCGAGCTTGAGGTGGAGCGCGGCCTTGGGCTCTTTGCTCGCGCCGAGCTCACGCGCGCTGCGGGCGCCGGCCTCGGCGGTCGCGAGCCGATCCGACGGGGGCGGCAGTGAGGCGCCGCACCCTGCGGCGAAAGCCAAGACACACGCGAGGGGCAACCACTTCATGAGATCTCTCCTCCAAGAAAACGACTCAGAACGTTACCACAGGCGCGCGGGGCGCCGCGGCCAAGATCGGAGCGGCCTCGGCAGCCTAGGGCCGCCTCTGGGTGAGCAGCTTGTCGATGAGGTCCTTCGAATACCCCGAGAGCTCGCGGAACACGACGCCCATGCCGTCTTTCTCGACGCGGACGACCTCGCCCGTGCCCTCGATCGTCTCGATGTCTTCCATGATGACCGTGAAGCGGAGGTGCACGATCGTGCCGATGGGGAGCGGCTCTTGAGCGCGGACGAACACGCCGGTGCGCGAGATGTTGGTCACGTACTCCTGGATGAACGCGTCGAACGACTCGAACTCCTTGTTGATCGTGAGGCGCTCTTCGGCCCGCTTGTCGCTCTCGCTCATCGGGTCACCGGCCCGCCAGGTCGAACTGCTCGAGGTGGTACTCCTTGCGCGGCACGACCGTGATCTTGCGCATGAAGCGGTTCTCGGCGTCTTGCAGCGCGGCGTGCTCGGTGGTGTTGAGCACGTCGGCCACGGCGGGATGCGCGTTGACGATGATCGCGTAGCCCGCGAGCGAGTTGCGCTTGCGGCGGATCTCGCGGAGCACCTCGTAGGCGACCGTCTCCTTGGACTGCACCTGACCGGTGCCGTCGCAGTAGAGGCACGGCTCGTTGAGCAGGCGCGCCAGGCTCTCGCGCGTGCGCTTGCGCGTCATCTCGATGAGGCCGAGCTCCGAGATGCGGTTGAGCGTGGTCTTGGCCTTGTCCTTCTGCAGCAGGTCCTCGAGCGTGCGCCGCACCTTCTCGCGGTTGGAGTGCTTCTCCATGTCGATGAGGTCGAGGATGATGAGGCCGCCGATGTTGCGGAAGCGCAGCTGGTAGGCGATCTCGTGCACGGCCTCGAGGTTCGTCTTGAGGATCGTCTCCTCCATGTCCTTGCTGCCCTTGCCGACGAAACGCCCCGTGTTCACGTCGATCGCCGTCAGCGCCTCGGCCTGATCGATGATCAGGTAGCCGCCCGACGGCAGCGGGACCTTGCGGCTCAGCGCGCGACCGATCTCGTCCTCGATGCCGTACGCGTCGAAGATGGGCTCCTCTTCGTCGTAGAACTCGACGTCCTTGACGCGGTCGGGGGCGAACATCTCGACGAACCGGCAGAGGCGCTCGTACTGGGTGCGGTCGTCGATGACGATGCGCGCCACGTCGTCGGTGAAGAGATCGCGCGCCACCTTGAGCACGAGGTCGATCTCGCTCATGAGCACCTCGGGCGCCTTGGCGCCCTCACGCTTGCGCGCGATCTCGCCCCAGAGCCGGACGAGGTAGCCGACGTCCTGCTTGAGCTGCTTCTTGGTGAGGCCCTCGGCCACCGTGCGCACGATGAGCCCGCCCGACGGGGGCTTCATGCTGTTGATGGCCTCGCGCAGCCGCGCGCGCTCCTTGTCGGAGCCGATGCGCTTCGAGATGCCGATGTGATCGATCGTCGGCAGGTAGACGACGTAGCGGCCCGGTAGCGAGATGTGGCTCGAGCAGCGGGCGCCCTTGGTGCCGATCGGGTCTTTGGTGACCTGGACGATGATCTCCTGGCCCTCGCGCACGACGTCGCGGATGGGCGTCGACTTGGAGATGCGCCCAGGCGCCGGGCTGCGCTTGTCGTTCGCGTCGCGCCCCTCGCTGCGACCGTCGCGGCCGCCGCGTCCTCGCCCGCGACCGTCGCGTCGGTCGTCGCGTCGTCCCCGTCCTCGCTCGCCGCCGCGTCCCTCGGACGCGCCGCCGCGTCCTTCGCCGCTCCCGCCGCGCCGTCGTCCGCGTCGCCGTCCGCCGGCCTCGGCGCGGTCGGGCGCAGGCGCACGCGGCACGGGCGCGCCCGGGTCCGAGATGGTGAAGCCGGGCATGTCGGGCGGCAGATCGAGGTCGTCGTCGTCCTCTTCGTCGCTCTCGTCGGCGGGCGCCTCGCCCACCGTGGGCTCGGACGCGGGCGCGGCGATGATCGGCGCCGACTCGTCGAGGAGGATGCCGCTCAGGTTCGGCTCCGAGTCGACGAGGTCGTCCTCGTCCTCGTCCTCGTCCTCGTCGTCTTCTTCTTCGTCGTCGCTGTCGACGAGGTCGTCTTCGTCTTCGTCCTCGTCCTCGTCCTCGTCATCCTCTTCTTCGTCGAGCTCCTCGTCCTCGAGGTCGGCGTCGACGACCGGCAGCGGTGTGGACGGGCTCGCGTCGCGCGCGCTCGCCGCCGGCGGCATCGACGAGGTGGAGTCCTCGTTGGGCAGCTCGTCGAGCGTCGGCGCAGAGTTGAGGGAGTGCTCCGACGCGGCGGCCTCGACGGCCTCGACGCTCGGCGGCGCGGGCGCCGTCTCGGGCCCGGTGCTCGGCGGCTCGCTCGCGAGGGGATCGCTGTCGTCCTCTCCCGACGAGAGGGCCTTGGCCATCGTGGTCGTGCCGTTGCCCGCGGGCGCCGCTGCGGGCGCGCCTGCCTTCGACGGCGGGTGCGGCCAGTTGGGGTACGCCACGGTCGCCTCGAGGTCGTCTCCGCCCGGCGCCCCGCTCGGGGTCTTGCGTCGCGCGGGCACCGACGCCGCGCGCGGCTTGGGCTTGGTTGGCACCTGGTACTCGGGGCTGACGGGCGGCGCGGCCTCGGCGGCGGGGGCCTCCTCGCCCTCCTCGCTCACGATCGTCTTCGTGTTGTCCTCGCGCGCGTGCTTGCGGCCGCCGGCGAGGTACTCGTCGAAGTCATCAGGACGGATCAAGTCCTCGACGTGGAGGAAGGCGGCGCGCTCTTGGCCGATCTCGATGAAGGCCGCCTGCAGGCCCGGCAGCACCCGCGTGACCTTCCCCAGGTACACGTTGCCGACCGTGCTGAGCTGGCGCCCGCGACGCTCGAGGTGGAGCTCCGCGATGATGCCGTCTTCGATTAATGCCGCGCGCGTCTCGCGGATGTCACAAGAGATGACGAGGATGTTCTTCGACATGGACGGGAACACTTTCCCGCCCGGGGCGCGGAGCCGCTCGGCCAGTGTGACGTGCGATTGCGCTGCCCGCGCGGCGGGACGCCACGTGGTCCGGCTCGAAAGAGGCGCGGCAGCGAGCAATCATCATCGGTGAATCGACCACCTGTCGAGATGGGGGCGGCGTGCGCCGTCGGGCGATAGTCGCGCCGGAGCGGCGAGACCTTCGGGGCCTGGGCGACCTCCGCGGGGCGATGGCCCGAGCGGAGGAAGAAGCTTCGGAGAGGAGGCACGAGCCGCCACTCCTGAAGGGGGATGGTAGCCGCAAACCGTCCGCCCTCGCCAGCCAAAGTTTCAGCGCCCGGCAGCCCCGCGATCGGGCGCACGGCCGAGCTCGCGGAGCCCGCGCGACGCGGCCTCGGGGCGACAAAATAGGGAAGGCCCTGCCACACTCATCCGCGCTACCGTTGCTCCCTCTCGGGCCTGGCGGGGTTCACGTTTCCGAGTCGGCAGGGCCACATCGTTCGCGCCCCGGGAGGCGCTGGCCGCGGCATGTGCCTTGGCGCTTCGAAAGTGTGGTGCGACGGCTGCGAAACGCCTCACCACGCTCGGCGGCTCCGTGCTGCAGGGGCCGTCGCTGGCTGCGGAATGTGGCTTACGCCCTTTTCAGAAGGGGGTCGAGCCTTTTTGCAACGCGTTAGAGACGTAGGGAGAAATCGAAGCAATATCAAATCACTAGCATGGCCGACCGATCGGTAGTTTACATGCTCAGAATTCCTTCGTTGATCTTCCTGCATCGAATGCCAGATTCCCGCCCACGCTCGCGCGGAGGAGGCCCCATGCGATCTCGACAAATTCTTACTTCGAAGCTTCACACCCGACTCGCGCTCGCCCCGGCCGCCGCCGCTGCGTTCCTCACCCTCGCCGGCGCGCTCGCCGCGCCCGCCGACGCACACGCCGCGCCCAGCGCGAGCACCAAGCTCAGACCTGCGGCCCACCGCGCCGGCTCCGCGTGGGTCTGGGCGCGCTCGTCCGCGTGGTCTCCCGCCCGCTCCGTCACGGCCGTCGACGCGCGCGTCGTCGAGCGCCAAGCCCGCGCGGCCCTCTCGTCTGTAGGCGTGCCCGCCGGCGCGCTGGTGGTCGAGGACGACGCGCGGTACGGCGACGGCGATCACATCGTGCGCTTCGCCCAGCTCTGGCGCGGCCTCCCGGTCATCGGGCGCGGCGCCGCGGTGCGACTCGACGCGCGGGGAGAGCCTGTGCTCGTCGCCGCCAACGTCGCCTCCGTGATGCCCGCGACCGCTTCGCCCACGCTCACGGCAGGCGCGGCGGCCATCGCCAGCGCTCCGTACTCCCCCGCGGCCGTCACCGAGCGCGACGCCAAGCTCGTCGTGTGGTCCCCGCCCCACGGCGACGCGCGCCTCGCCTGGGTCGTCCTGCCCACGATCCCCGCGGGCGTGCCGACGGCGCCGCGCATCGTGCTCGACGCGCAGACGGGCGACGTCATCGAGGCGCGAGACACCGTCGTGTTCGCCAAGGCGCGAGTCTACAACTTCAACCCCGTCAGCACGCCCACGCTCACCGACGCCGAGCTGCCGCAGACGCCGAACGGCCAGACGCTCACGAGCGATTTCATCACGTCGAACAACTGCATCGACAACAAGACGGTCAAGTCGGTGAACTTCTTCGGCTTCCCGATGAACCTCCACGTCTGCGATCTCGTGCAGACGGCCACCGCAGACCAGGCGGGCGACTTCATCTACGAGCCCGCCGATCAGGCCGGCTCTCCCGAGGCCAAGAAGGACTCGTTCAGCGAGGTCAGCATCTACTTCCACACCGCGCGCGCCTACGAGTACTTCCGCGCGCTCGGGGGCGACGCCTCGGCCCAGGTGGTGAAAGACAAGCCGCTGCGGGTCGTCGCGAACCTGCAGATCCCGGCGGGGCTCGCCTCGGGCGATCTGAGCGCGGCGGCGGACCCGAACAAGCCGCTCGACACGTTCTCGAACGCGTTCTTCTCGCCGGCCAACGGCGGCCTCGGCCAGATCTTCCAGCAGCTCTACGGCATCAAAGAGGGCGGCCTGTGGTTCGGCCAGGGCCCGAACCGCGACTACGCGTACGACGGCGATGTCGTCTACCACGAGTTCGGTCACGCCATCGTCGACCGCACGCTCGGCCTGGGCGCGTGGCACCTCGACAAGTTCGGCGCGATCGACGCGCCCGGCGCGATGAACGAGGGCCTCGCCGACTACTTCGCCGCCGCCATCACCGGCGACAGCGCCGTGGGCGAGTACGCGTCCAAGGACATCTCGCAGAACCTCGGCGCCATCCGCGACCTCGACAACCAAGACAAGTGCCCGTCGGCGCTCGTGGGCGAGGTGCACTTCGACTCGACGCTCTTCAGCGGGGCCATGTGGGCCGCGCGCAAGAGCCTGCCCGAGGCCGACCGGGCCAAGATGGACGCCGGCGTCTACAAGGCCATGCGCATGAACCCGGGGCAGCTCGACGTCGGATACGACGACGTGGCCAAGCTCTTCTTGACGACGCTCGACTTCGACGCGCCCGCCGCCGGCGCCGCCTTGCGGAAGGAAATGACCGCGCGCGGTGTCCTGCCCGGGTGCGATCGCGTCTTCGTCTACGACGGCAAGCCCCTCAAGGCGCCCGTGGCCGGGGCCGGGGGCTACGCGGCCCCGGGTCTGCAAGACCTCGGGCTCGCCGGGGTCGCGCCGGGCATCCTGCAGATCAAGCTCGACGTCGACGGCGCCAAGAGCGGCAAGGTCAACGTCTCGTTCAAGGCGAGGGCGGGCGGCGGCGGCGGGGGCAACCCGCTCGGTGGGCAGGGCACGCCCTTCGCGCCGGCCGTCGCGTTCAAGTTCGACGCGCCGATCAGCTGGACGTTCGTGGGCGGCGCCAAGAACGACGCCGCGAGCGTGGTCGACGCGCCCGCCTCGACCGCTTCGCTCGAGATCCCGCAGACGGCCAAGTCGGTCTACGTGCAGATCGTCAACAAGGGCGACAACGGCAGCGCGATCGACGACATCACCGTGACCGTCGAGCCTCGCGCCGACGTGCCGGTCACCCCGCCTGGCGACGACCCGGGCGCCGGCACCACCACGCAGACGCGCGAGGTCGACAACGGCTGCGGCTGCTCCACGCCGGGCACCCGCGCTTCGTCGTGGGCAGGGGTCGGCGCGCTTGCCCTCGCCGCCGGTGCGGCAGCCCGCCGCCGCCGCCGCCGCTGACAACTCACCGTAGAACCGCGCAAGGTCGTCCCAGGCGACTTTGCGCGGTGCCCGCCTCTTGCTACGGTCTCCCGCCGTGAGCCCCGCTTCCGAAATTCGCTTCGTGGTGCAGCGCGAGCTGCAAAAGAGCTTCCGCAGCGCGAAGGGGTTGGCCCTCCTTCTCCTCTCGCTGCTCGGCGGGACGGGGGCGACGTTCCTCCTCGTCAAGGCGCAGCAGCTCAAGCGAGAGCGCTTGGGCGACGCGCCCGCCGAGGCCATCCGCGCCCTCCGCGAAGAGGCGGCCACACAAGCGTTCGGCGATCCGATCACGGGCAAGCACCTGGCCGACGCGCCCGAGGTGCTCATCGCGGTGTTGCTGCTCACCGTGTGGCTCACGCCGATGATCATCTCGCTGATGGGCTTCGACTCCATCTCGTCCGACATGCAGCACAAGTCGGTGCGCTACTGGACGCTCCGCACGCGCCGGCCCAGCTACTTCATCGGCAAGTTCGGCGGGCTCTGGGCCACGGTGAGCGCGATGACGCTGACGATGCACGCGATCATCTGGATCGTGTGCGTGGTGCGCAACGAGGCGCCCGCGGGCGTCGCGCTGACGTGGGGCTTGCGCTTCTGGCTCGTCACGCTGCCGATCAGCGCCGCGTGGTGCGCCATCTCCACGCTCGTGAGCTCGTTCTTCAAGTCGCCGATCGTCGCGCTGCTCGCCACGTTCGGGGCGTTCTTCTCGCTTTGGCTGCTGTGGATCATCGGGAACGTCGCCCACTGGGACTTCCTGATGTACGCGTACCCCAACTACTACGACTCGTACCTCGTGCACCCGCAGCTGCCCAAGGCGATGACGGGCATGGCGGCGTGCTTCGCGATGTCGGCGGTGTACCTCGGGCTCGGCTCGTACCTCTTCCAGCGGAGGGACGTCTGATGTCGACCGAGCAAGGCAGCGAGGCGCCCGCGTCGTCGGGCGCGCCTCCCTCCGCGCCGCCTCCGTCGGCCAACGGTGAGGCGGCCAAGGCCGACGCTCCCAAGGCCGACGCGCCG
>JAGQJA010000013.1:0-130 GCA_020430845.1 Myxococcales bacterium | reverse complement strand
CGCTCCCAAGGCCGACGCGCCGAAGGGCGACGCGCCCAAGGCCGATGGCGACGGCGCCGCGAAGGCCCTCGACATCCCGCCGATGCCCGGCGCGTCCGACGACGCGGCGCCCGCGTCGGAGCTCCCCAAG
>JAGQJA010000184.1 GCA_020430845.1 Myxococcales bacterium | reverse complement strand
CGCGGGGCAAGAACCGCGCGTCGCCTGCCGTGTCGAGGTAGCCGGCGAGGAACTCGCCCGACACCCAGTCGGTCCACGCCCGATCCCACCGACGGAGGTGGGCCAGATCGCCCGCGCGCGGTCTGCCGCTGCGCAAGGCCGCCTCGGACGCGTAGTGGAACGACCGGAGCATCCCGGCCACGTCGCGTAGCGGACACCGCTTGAAGCGGCGCTGGGCAAGGCTGCGATCGGGCTCGCCCTCGAAGTCGATGATGACGAAGTCCTCGCCCGTGTAGAGCACCTGGCCGAGGTGGTAGTCGCCGTGCACGCGGATGCGGTCGACCTCGACCCGCTTACGCGTGATGCGCGCGAGCATGCGATCGACGTCCTTCTCGCGCGCGAGCGCCGTGTCGACGAGCTCGCGCACGGGCCCGTCGAGCGCAGCCCTCCCCTTCGCGAGCCGCTCCCACGTCCGCGCGCGCATCGTGTGCGCCGACTGGTAGAGCGACTGCTGGTGCATCGTGTCGAAGGGCTCGGGCTTGAACGCGGCGTCCTTCGACTCGCGTGACAGCGCGAGGTGCAGGTCGGCCGTCCGCCGCCCGAGCAGGCGGATGCGGTCCACGTACGGCCCGAGGAGCGCGCGCGCGGCGCCAGGGAGCGGCGCGCGCGCTGCGGCGACGAGCGGCTTGCTCTCGTCTGCAGGCGGAGACGGCTGCGCCTCGTCGGCGAGCACCCGGTCGAAGTACCAGTCGAGCGCGTCGAGCGTCATGTGCCAGGCGTCGCCTTGGTTGCTCACGAACTCGAAGAGCGTGCCGAGCGCCGACTCTTCTTCGCCGCTGCAGCGGTACTCGAGGTACCCCGCCAGGCGCGTCGCGCCTCGGAAGGCCTCCTGGCTCAGGTAGCGGCCGATCTCGACCTCGGGGTTGGCCCCCGGTGAGATGGCGCGGAACAGCTTGAGCACGAGCCGACCGCCGTAGAAGACATTCGAGTTGGTCTGCTCCACGCCGGCGAGGCGCGGCGCGAGGCTCGCGTCCTTGGGGACGTCCTTGAGCGCCCGCAGGGGCACTCCGGCGAGCTGCCCGCGCTCGCCGGCGAGCGTGCGGCGGGCCGAGATCGTCCCGAGCAGCCCGTTGGCGAAGGGCTCGTCGATGAGCGCGTCGTAGAGCGTGCCCGCGTGCCCGCCGGCGATCTCGACACGCGCGATGACCGCGCCGCGGGGGATCTCCGCGCGCGGCTCGCCGTCCTCGGCGAAACCGAGGGGCACGACGTACGTCTCCGCCGCGCCCTCGTCGTACTCGATCGACAAGAGCACCACCGCGTACGCGGCGCCGAGCTCTGGGCTCCGCACCACGTCGACGATGCTGGCGTTCTTCTTGACGCGCGACTTGCCGCGGAACCAGCGCTGCTCGGTGGCGTGCCGGGCGAGTGCGCGCGCGAGCTCGGCGCGGCGAGCCGGCTCGAGCACCTCGTGCCACTGCGCCTTGGCGCGCAGCGTCGCCAAGGGCCGAGAGCTGTCGGCCGGCGCGTCGCCGCCCTCGAGCACGAGCCACAAGAAGGCGTGCGGCGCCATCGAGAGGAAGTACGGGTCGCCGCCGATGGCCGGGAAGCGCGCCTGACCGAAGACCTCGCGAGGGACGCCCCCATGGAACCGCGAGAGGTCGACGTGGACGCACTGCGCGTACTTCGACAGGTTCGCGACGACGAGGAGCGCCTCACCCTCGTGCTCGCGGACGAACGCCAGGATGCGCGCGTTGTCGGTCGCGAGGAACTCGATCGAGCCTCGACCGAAGACCTTGTGCTCCTTGCGCTTGGCGATGAGGTGCTTGGTCCACCACAAGAGCGACGAGGGGTTCTTCTGTTGGGTCTCGACGTTCGTGGCCTCGAAGTGGAACTCGGGGTCGATGATGGCCGGGAGGTAGAGCTTCTGCGGATTGGCGCGCGAGAACCCGGCGTTGCGGTCGGGAGACCACTGCATCGGCGTACGCACGCCGTCGCGGTCCCCCAGGTAGATGTTGTCGCCCATGCCGATCTCGTCGCCGTAGTAGAGGACCGGCGTCCCCGGCAGCGACAAGAGAAGGGCGTTCATCAGCTCGATCTTGCGGCGCAGCTTGAGCAGCGGCGCGAGCCGGCGACGGATCCCGAGGTTGATGCGCGCCGTCGGATCGCTCGCGTACGCGCGCCACATCGTGTCGCGATCCTCGTCGGTCACCATCTCGAGCGTGAGCTCGTCGTGATTGCGCAGGAACGTCGCCCACTGACAGCCCTGCGGCAGCTCGGGCGTTTGTCGCAAGATGTTGATGATCGGGAAGCTGTCTTCGAGCTCCACCGCCATGAACATGCGCGGCATGAGCGGGAAGTGGAAGTTCATGTGGCACTCGTCGCCGTCGCCGAAGTACGACGCCGCATCGGCAGGCCACTGGTTGGCCTCGGCGAGCAAGATGCGATTCTTGTATTTTGCATCTACATGCGCGCGGAGCTTCTTCAGGAACGCGTGCGTCTCGGGGAGGTTCTCGCAGTTGGTCCCCTCGCGCTCGTAGAGGTACGGCACGGCGTCGAGGCGCAGCCCGTCCACGCCGAGGTCCATCCAGTAGTCGACCACCTCGAGCAGCGCGTCTTGGACGGCCGGGTTGTCGAAGTTGAGGTCGGGCTGGTGAGAGTAGAAGCGGTGCCAGTAGTAGGCCTTGGCGACCGGATCCCACGCCCAGTTCGACGACTCGAAGTCCTTGAAGATGATCCGGGTGTCCTCGTAGCGCGCGGGCGTGTCGCTCCACACGTAGAAGTCGCGGTGCTTGCTCCCCTTGGGCGCGAGGCGGGCCCGCTGGAACCACGGGTGATCGACCGACGTGTGGTTGAGCACGAGCTCGGTGATGATGCGCAGCCCGCGCCGATGGGCCTCGCGCATGAGCCGCGCGAAGTCGCGCCGCGTGCCGTAGCTCTCGTGGATACCCGTGTAGTCGGCGATGTCGTAGCCGCCGTCGCGCAGCGGCGAGGGGTAGAACGGCAAGAGCCACACGGCCGTCACGCCCAGGTCGACGAGGTAGTCGAGCTTGTCGATGAGGCCCGGGAAGTCGCCGACGCCGTCGGCGTTGGAGTCGCTGAAGGCGCGGACGTGGAGCTCGTACATCACCGCGTCGCGGTGCCAGAGCGGATCGTCGGGGAGGTCGGGCGAAGAGGGGCGCGGTGCGGTCATGGATCGAGAGCGTCGGGTGACAGTCCTCTATACTCGCTTACCGCGTGTCGACGGAACCCATCACCGCGCTCCCGCTCGGCGCCAACGTGCTCGACGAACGTACGGTCGAGCTGCGCGTGTGGGCCCCGAAGGCGGACGCGCTCGCGGTGGAGATCGGCCCGGGCCGCGAGCTCCACGCGCTATCGGCCGAGGGTCACGGCTACTGGTCCGCGCGTGTCGGCGCGCGCGCCGGAGACGACTACGTGCTCGTGCTCGACGGCGACAGGCGCGTGCCCGACCCGGCGTCGCGACACCAGCCGCTCGGTGTGCACGGGCCGTCGCGGGTCGTCGACGCGAGCGAATTCCACTGGAGTGACGCGAGCTTTCGTGGCCACCCGCTGCGCGAGGCCGTGCTCTACGAGCTTCACGTGGGGACGTTCACCGCGGAGGGCACGTTCGACGCAGCGATAGCTCGGCTCGACGAGCTCGCGCGCGTCGGCGTCACGACCGTCGAGCTGATGCCGGTGGCGTCGTTCCCCGGACCGCGCAACTGGGGCTACGACGGCGTCGGCCTCTTCGCCGTGCACGACGCGTACGGTGGTCCCGCCGGGATGCGCCGCTTCGTCGACGCCGCGCACGCGCGCGGGCTCGGGGTGTGCCTCGACGTCGTCTACAACCACTTCGGCCCCGAGGGCTGCTACTGGGACGCGCTCGCGCCGTACACGACGGATCGGTACGTCACGCCGTGGGGACGGGCCATGAACTTCGACGGCCCGGGCTCCGACGGCGTGCGCGCGTTCGTCCTCCAGAACGTGCGCGCGTGGCTCTGCGAGATGCACGTCGACGCGCTCCGGCTCGACGCCGTGCAGACCATGCACGACCAGACCGCGCGCCACGTGCTCGGCGAGATCGGGCAGGCCGTGCGCGACGCCGGGCGGGAGCTCGGCAAGGACACGTGGGTCGTCGCCGAGAGCAACCAGAACGACCCTCGACTGACGCGCGACGTGCGCGCCGGCGGCCTGGGCATGGATGGGCAGTGGAGCGACGATCTGCACCACGCCGTCCACGCCGCGCACCTCGGCGCGCGCGGCGGTACGTTCGTGGACTTCGGGCGCCACGCGCAGATCGCCAAGGCGCTCCGAGACGGCTTCGTGCTCGACGGCGTGTACTCCGAGTACCGCCAGCGACGGCACGGCGCGGCCGCCCCCGACCTCGCACCCGCGCGGCTCGTGACGTTCGTCGAGAACCACGATCAGATCGCGAACGGTCGCGGAGGCGCGCGTGTGTCGAGCCTCGCCTCCCCCGACCTCGACCGCGCGCTGCTCGCGCTGTTGCTCCTCGGCCCGAACGTACCGCTCTTGTTCATGGGTCAGGAGCGCGGAGAGCGCGGCCCCTTTCACTACTTCACGAGCCACGGTGACGCGGCGCTCACCCGCGCCGTCCGCGAAGGGCGCGCGCGCGAGCACGCCGCGTACGGCGGCTCGATGCCCGACCCCGACGCGGCGGCGACCTTCGCGATGTGCAAGCCTGCGCCTGCGGACGACGCCGACGCGCGACGGCGCGAGCTCGTCCGCGCGCTGACGACGCTGCGACGCGAGATGGGCGGCGCGGCGCTCGAGCGCGTCGAGGTCGTCGCGGGAGACGACTGGCTCTCGTTCTCGCGCGGCCACCACGTGGTCGCCGTCAACCTGGGTGACCGAGACGCGAGCGTACCGGTGACGGGGACGGCGTGGGCCCGCGTGCTGTCGACGGCCGAGGCCCGCTTCGGCGGACCGGGCGAGGACGCCCCCGACCTCTACGGCGAGACCACCATCCGCGTCGCCGCACGTCGCGCCGTCGTCCTGTCGCCCACCGAGCGCTGATCACGGGCGCCCCGGAGCGGCGGGCGGCTCACGCCTCGTGGCTCAACGTTCGACGAGCACGGCGTCGAGCGGCTTCTTGGTGATCGCCGGCACGGTCGCGCCGTCGGCCGGATAGCCCACGGGCAAGAGGACGTACGCCCGCTCGTTGTCGGGACGCCCCAGCACGCTCGCGAGAAAGCCCATCGGGCTCGGCGTGTGGGTCAGCGTGGCGAGCCCGCTCACGTGGAGCGCAGTGATCAACATCCCGACGGCGATACCGACGGACTCGCTCACGTAGTAGTGCTTGTCGCCCTCGTCGCCGCCGTGCCGTTGCGCGAAGACGACGATGAGCGCCGGCGCGTCCTCGAGGAACGGCTTGCGCCAATCCGTGCCGAGAGGCCGGAGGTCGGCGAGCCAGCGCTCCGGAGCCCGCCCCCCGTAGAAGGTCTGCTCCTCCTTCTCGGCCGCCTCCCGGATGGCGCGCTTGACCGCAGGATCGGTCACGAGCACGAACGTCCACGGCTGCTTGTTCGCGCCCGACGGCGCGCTCGCGGCGGCGTCGATGCATGCGCGGACGACGTCGAGGTCGATGGGCTCGCTCGAGAAATCGCGCACGCTCCGGCGCGCCCGCAGACGGTCACGAAGCTCCTCGGCGCGACGGAGCATCTCGGTCGGCGTCAGGCGCTCGAAGGTGAGCGGCTCCGTGGGGCCCGCCTCGCTCATGGTCGACTACGGAGCGAGCGCCGCGCGGACGTCGTCGAGCGCGGAGTCGACGGCGCCGTCTCCGAGGTTGCACGCGCTCGCGAGCTTCTCGAGCACGGCGCGCTCGACGTCGCTCACGTCGTCGCTGACGTGTGCGATGAGCGCAGCGATGCGCAGCACCTCGACCGCCTGCTCGTGTCGTTGGAGCGTCTCTCCGATCGCCGCGATGCGCCGGTCGAGGCCGTCCTCGGCGAGCTGGTCGGACAGGTCGGAGACGAGCATCTCGACGTGCTTGGGCGGGACCGTGCCCCCGCACGACAAGGTCACCACACGCTCGAAGACCTCGCGCTCCTGCGCGTCGAAGACGCCGTCGGCCGACGCGACGAGGAAGGCGCCCTCGACGATGGACTCGAACAGCGCCGCGGCGAGCGGATCGAAGCCCGTCGGGACGGTCGACTCGTCCACGGGTCGCGCGCCGTACGCGGCGGCTGCGAGCGCGAGGATCGATCGCGGCTCTTCGCCTGCCTTGGCGACGCGCGCCATCTGGTTGATCTTGTCGTCCGTCACCATGACGCGCTCCGCGAGTCTACCCCCTACCTCGGCTGCTGCGCGAGGAGGATCTCGAATTGGCCATCGCTGCCCGAAAGGCCACGGCCCACTTCGACCGCGGCGGCGCCGCTCGCCGGCTGCGCGAACGCGCGCACCACGGCCCGGACGATGGGATTTCCGCTGGGATCGCGCAGGGTGTAGGCCAGGCGCGTCGGCGCCGGAACGGTGACGGTGCCCAGGTCCACCTGCCCTGGCCCGACGTTTCGGGGCGTGACCACGCGGGGAAAGCCCGTTCCGTCCTGAGGCACCACAGCCACATCGTAGTCGCCCTGCTCGAGGAACAGTGAAAATCCCCCGAGCGCGTCGGTCGTCGCCTGGCCGTAGCGTGGTAGCTCCCAGGGCGCTGCCGCAGCCCGCCTCGACGCGGCCGCCGTGGCGAGCACAGTCGCCTCCGCGAGCGGGCGACCGTCGCTGAGGACCGCCTTGCCGCGGACGAGCGTGCGGTCGGCGGCGACGAGGGTGAGCGACAGGGCCCCGACCACCTCGATGGGCGTGCGTGACTGACCGAAGCCGCTCCCGATCTCGGGCTCGAGATAGGCGTCGTACTGCCCGGGCGGCAACACCGTGCGCAGCTGACCACGGTCGTCTGCGGTGACGTGCGTCGTGTACTTGAGGAGGTCGGTGAGCAGACCGTCGAGTCGGCGCAGCTTGCGGCTCGTGAAGACCACGCGGCCCCGAATCGGCGACGGCGTGGGGCCCGGCGAGACGGCGACGGCCGCGACCTGCGCGGGCACGGGCAGCTCCGGATAGTCGAGGCTCAGGCCCTGGCCGCCGATGATCGGGCTCTCGAGCGACGGGACCGCGATGAACCCGTCGGGGGGCGCGAGCACGACGCTCACGCCGTCGCGCAGGACCGTCGTCCCCGCCCGGTTCGCGCCGACCGTGTCGAGGCGCGCCTGCATCTCGAAGCCCGAGAGGCGACGTCGCGACGAGATCTGGCGGCGCGTCGCCGTGTCGATCAGCCAGAGGCGCCAGTCATCGAGCCCCGCGGCGCGCTTGGCCGTGGCGATGCGGTTGTCTCCCTGCGGATCGTCGAGCGGCAAGTCGGGCCCGCCGACGACGAGCGACTCCGTGAAGAGCGGGATGTCGGGGGGGCCGCGGCGCACCGACGTAGGCGAGACGCTGATCTCGGACACGACCGGCGGGTAGACGGTGTCGAACGGGGGCTCGGGCTCGGCGATGCGGCGATATCGACCGACGCCGACGGGACGCTGGTACTGGATGAGATCGGCGCGCTGTTCGTCGAGTCGGACGGGCTGGGCGAACGCGACGTCGAGAGGGAGCCCGAGGTCTCTGGGCTCGGCGCCGGACGCCGCGGCGGCGAGGGGGACGAACGTGACGCGGGCCGGAACGCGCACCGGATCGTTGGTCGGCAGCACGGCTCCCATCTGCGCCGACGCCTGTGCGGTCACGAGGTACTCGCCCGTCACCTCGACCAGCGACGGCAGGGCGATGCAGCTCGCGGGCGGGCAACGCGGCGTGCCCTTTCCCGAGAAGATGTCCGTGCTGCGGATCGCGTACGACACGCCCGCCGCGAAGAACGAGGTCTCGGGGACGTGCACGACGAGCGTGAACGGGTAGTCGGGCTGACCGAGCACCTCGCACCGATTGCCGCTCGCGCACGTGGCGCGCAGCCTGCCGATCTGCGGGTAGGCCGAGCACGGGCACGCGTTCTCCGGGGGCTGCGACAGCGGCGTCCCCTCGATCGGAGAGCACGCGAGCAAGAGCGCGACGAGGCCGACACCCGCGCGCGCGCGCAGCACGCGGGTCAAGGCGGACCTCCCTCGCCGGCGCCTGCCTCGGGGGAGAGGCCACCGGCGTCGATCTTGGGGCACCCCTCGAGGTCCCCCGTCGGGCTGTAGAACCACGACACGTTGTCGCCCCCCGGCTCCTCGGGCGTATGGGCCTGCTTGCCCTCGAACTCGCCCGCGAACCGCAGCGCGACGAGGATCTCCACCACGTGACAGCGATCGAGATCCGGCGGCGGGGGCACGGGGATCTCGAGCACGCGCGCGCCGCCGTCGAGGCTCGCGCGATCGAACTTGCTCTCGCCTCCCGCCACGAAGCCCGCGCCGGTGAGGGGGTTGTAGTCGACGAACGCTCGCCACCGGAACGAAGCGGTGGGGTCGGCGAGCTCGACGGGGACGACGAACTTCTCGGGGAACGTGCCGAGCACTGTCGACGGCGGCGGCACGGCGGCCGATCGCACGATCGTGGGGCGTGACGCAGGCAGGCGCGGCAGCGCCCCCGGCGGCTCGGCGATGATGCACGCGAAGACGAGGGCTCCGGCCACGCCCACGCACGCGGTCGCACCGACCGTGACTCGAGCGCGACGCCCCATCACACCACCGGCACCCGCCCGATGTTCGACGCCGTGAAGCGGACAGAAGCTGGGCTCGGGACGTGCCAGCGCGCGTCGGCGTACTCGGGCCGCACGGCCAGCCTGAGGAGATCTGCGAGCGCCGGCAGACGAGCGCACGCGCGGGCGAGCCCGCCAGCCTCGCGGAGATCGCGGGCGTCCTCGTCCGAGGTCACGATCTGCCGCGCGGCGAAGCCGATGTCCCCGGTGAGGAAGAGGCCCACCCGGCGGCCGCACTGACGCGCGCGCTCGACCACCGCGCCGAACTCGGTATCGGCGGACTCGGCGAGGAGCTGCTGGAGACGGCGCTGGCTGCGCCCGGGCACCGTCTGCCAGAGCGTGGTCGCGAGCTCCGCCGTCGCGCGGTCGAGGTCGTGCTTCTTGGGCGGACCAAAAGCGCTCACGAGCGCGCGCCATGCACGCATCGCGTCGTCTGGATCGAGGCCCATGAGCAGCGCGTTCGCCGGAAGCACCCCCGCGAGCGCACCGCCGAGCGCCCAGCGCAGCTCGGGGCTGTCATCGCGCACGTCGCCGTCGAGCACGGCCGACGGGGTCGACATGAGGGCGATGCTCACGGCGGGCGGCGTCGACGCGCGACGCACGAAGAGCGGGCAGCGCGGCACGTCGAGCAGACGCATCGCCACCTCGTAGAGGCGACTGAGCGCCGTGGCAGGCCCCGGGACGATTCGATCGAGGCCGCTCGTGCCGAACGTCGAGGGGGGCCGCACGAAGACGCCCGACGCGCCTTCCCAGAGGAGCCCCATCGCGGCATTCGCTGGTGATTGCGCGTGGCGCGTCAGCAACCCGAGCATCCCGGGCTGCTCGCTCTGCGCGCTGAGCGGAGGCGGCAGCAGCGGCTGGGCGGCTGGGTCGAACGCGCGGATGATGTGATCGATCGCGCGGGCGTAGTTGTGGTTCTGATCGCGTCGCGCCGCCGTCATCAGGGCGCGCAGGCGGGTGAAGTCACCCGCAGACAGCTCGACGGCCTGCCGGCGGACCTTCACCAACTGCGCGACGCGGCCGGGCTCTTCGGCGATGAGGTCGCCGAGCATGTCGGCGGCGTCTGCGGCCCCGGACTGCGCGGCCGCCGCGAGGACCCGCTCCGCCTCCTCGCGCTTGCCCTCGGCGACGAGCGCGCGCGCGCGCTCGATTTCGGGGCTCGAGCGCTCGGCAGTGGCGGCCGCGGCGGGCGCGATGGCCGCGCCGAGCGTGGGCGGTTGCCGCAACGAGTGGATGTGCGAGGCCTCCTCGGGCAGCGCGTGAAGGACCGGCGGAGGCGCGGGGAACGGGCTCGCACGGTCTTGCGCGGCGATCTCGGCGCGCGCCTCGGCGATGCGCGTGCGCGCCGCACCGACCGGCGTGCCGGGCCGCCACGCGCCGCCTTCCGCGTCGGGCAACGCGTGCGACCAGCGCGCGAGGGCGATCAGCGTGGGCGCGACGTCGAGCGTGCGGATCGGATCGGTCTCCACGCGACCGGACGGCACGCCCGGACCGGCGACGATCAGTGGGATGTGCAGCGCCGCGTCGTGCAGCAGGCTGCCGTGGCGGAACCAGTAGTCGTCCTCGCCCAGCGCTTCGCCATGGTCGGCGACGA
>JAGQJA010000183.1:6834-7723 GCA_020430845.1 Myxococcales bacterium | reverse complement strand
TCCGACGCCGACGTCGTGGCCATCGCGAAGAAGCTCCTGCTGCTGGCCGCGGCCTTCCAGGTGCTCGACGCGGTGAACATCGTCTATCGCGGCGCCCTGCGCGGCGCGAAGGACGTCCGCGTCGCCGCGCTCGTCGGCTCGGCCGTCGTGTGGCTCTTCATACCCACCAGCGCGCTCGTCTTGGGTCGCTGGATGGGTTGGGGCGCGCTCGGCGGGTGGGTCGGCTTCGTGGGCGAGACCACCGTGGGCGCGCTCGTGCTGTGGCTGCGGTGGACGCGCGGCGGCTGGCGTCGTGCGTACACGTCGTGATCACGAAGCGTCGTCACGACAAAATAGGAGCGACCCGCTCGGTTCGGGGGCCGAGCGGGTCGCGGAGTCAACGGTGCCCCTCGTAGGAGGGTCGGTGGGAGGAGGAGGAGACGATCCCCCGGGAGGGTCCGTGACCTTCGATCTGTCAGGCGGCGCTGCGGCGGCGGCGGACGAGGGCCGCCAGGCCGAGGCCGAGGAGTCCGAAGCCGGCGTAGCCGGGGACCTTGCTGGTGCCGCCCGCGGCCTTGCAGCCGCAGCCGTCCTCACCCGCCTCGGAGGCCTTGGGGGTGCTGCCCGGCGCGTTGTCCGTGTCGCCCACCTCGGCGCCGTTCGCGCCGATCTTGAAGCTCTGCTCCGGGCTGTCCGGATCGTTCGAGCTCACCGTGATGGTCGACGCCGCGGCGCCGGGGCCGTCGGAGCGGAACTTCACCTTGAGCTCGTAGGTGCTCTTGGGCTGCACGGTGATCGTGCCGCTCGGCACCTCGAACTTCGCGTCGTCGCTCTTGAAGGTCAGCTGCGCCGACTTCTCGCCGCTGTTCTCGATGGTGACGGTCTTGGTCGCCGAGCCGCCGGACTTCAC
>JAGQJA010000183.1:0-6692 GCA_020430845.1 Myxococcales bacterium | reverse complement strand
GAGCACGCGGGTGAGGCGCACGTACGGCTGGATGTCCATCTCGCCCGAGACCTTGACCTCGCCCTCGACGGCCGCCATGACCTCGAGGTAGTCGCCGTCGACGATGGGGAGCGTGAGGGTCTCGCCCTCGGCCGCCAGGTCCTTCGAAGCGCCCGAGAGCATGACCTTCGTGGTGCGGTACGAGAACGTGGGCTTGGTCGTCGCCTTGAGGCTCAGCTCGCCGTCCATGTTGTTGGCGACGATGTCGGGGAACTTGTCGAAGCCGACCGAGAAGAGCGTGGCGCCGTCGAGGCTGGGCGCGTTGAGCTTGGTGTCGACGCCGCCGAAGGCCCACGGGGCGAACGCCTGCGTCGCCTGCGAGTCGTAGTTGAAGCGCGCGCCGGGGATCTTGTTGACGAGCTTGTTCGCGTCGAAGGCGAACGTGGCCTTGAGACCGAAGACGTCGACCTTGACGTCGACCGACGGCGTGAGCGTGTGGCGGACCTTCATCGAGCCGTCGGACTGCGAGCCCGTCGCGGCCTTGAGGACGAAGTTCTGCTTGTCGGGCCAGCTCGCCTCGAGGACGGCGCCCTTGGGCATGTCGACCGTGTAGAGCGGGCCGCCGTTCTTGACGGGGTCGATCTTGATGAGCGCGCGCGCCTGCACGACGCTCGGCCCCATCCACCCGCTGTCGATCGTCGTGTCGAGTCCGCGGTCGGCCTCGACGTTGAGCGCGCTCGTTCCCGTGGAGCAGTCCGCCGCGTCCTCGAAGCAGGACGTCGCCGCGCTCGCCTCGGACGCCACCATGGTGGTGCCGGCAGCCGCCGCGATGATCATCCCCATCCGAAACGCGTTGGTAAACGTGTGAGCGCGCATGACTTTTCTCCTCCGTCCGTTTTTCTTGCGGGCCGTCCCGGGCCCGTGTCCCTTGTCTGCTACCGTCGCCCCTGTCCCGAGTAAGCGTCGGTAGGTGAGTGGGTCTAGAGCACACACCATGCCGCAGATGTGCGACAACATGCTCCCGTGCTCGCGCTAGAAAATTCCAGCAGTTGCGAACAGGTGAGCCGTTGTGGGGCCGTGTAGGTGGATATGGTCATGAGGCGTACATGATCCACCATTGGATCTAAAACGCCCCACGGATCGACCACGGAGCGCGCACAGAACGGGGGCGCCTCCCCACGGCATCGACCGAACCGACGAGCCCTCGCGGGCGACGCGGCGCAGGCCACGCTAAAGAGGAGAGATGTGCGGTCGCGCGACGCTCACGTGTCCCCCCGAGGTGCTCGCAGAGCACTTCGGTGTCGCGCTCCCAGCCAGCCTCGTCTTGCCCCGCTTCAACATCACGCCGAGCCAGCCGATGCTCGTCGTGCGCGCGACGAGGTCCGGCTCCCCCGCCGACCGTGAGGCCGTGATGGCGCGTTGGGGTCTCGTGCCCCACTGGGCCGAGGACGCGAGCATCGGGGCGCGGTGCGCGCAGGCCCGCCGCGAGACCATCGCCCAGAGCGCCGCGTTCCGCGATGCGTTTCGCGCGCGGCGCTGCCTCGTCGCGGTCGACGGCTACTACGAGTGGCGGCGCGCCCACCCGCAACAGAAGAAGACCGGGGCCGCCACGCCGCACTGGGTACACCGGGGCGACGGCGCGCCGTTCGCGCTCGCGGGGGTGTGGGAGCGCTGGACGACGCCCGAGGGGGAGCGCGTCGAGACGTGCGCCGTGATCACCACCGAGGCCCGGGGCGACGTCGCGCAGCTGCACCACCGCATGCCTGTCGTCGTGCCCCGCGAGCGCTTCTCCGCGTGGCTCGCCGCGTCGCCGACCGGCGCGTCCGAGCTGCTCTCGCAGATCGCGGAAGAGAGCGCCGAGGGGCTCGCGTGCAGGGCGGTGTCGCCACGGGTCAACCGCCCCGAGCACGACGACGCGGCGTGCCTCGAGCCCGCGACCGCCGACGCCCCGCTCGCGCCCGAGCCGCAGCTCACCTTCCGCTTCTAGCTGCCGCGGCCGCGCAAACGCTGCGCGGGCGCGCGCGACCTGCACGACGCGCGAGGCCCGAGATCACGACGATCGACCGTATTTCACGAGGCTCGAGCGGTCGGCACGCGAGGTGCTGTGCGCACGCGCATGAGCAAGCCGATTCCCACGATTTCCAAGTTCATGACCACGTCGCCGCACTCGATCGGCAAGGACCAGACGTTGAAGACGGCGCACGACATGATGCGCGAGCACCACTTCCGTCACTTGCCCGTGCTCGAGGCCGGTAAGCTCGTCGGCCTCGTCACGGCGCGCGATCTCGCCCTCGTCGAGAGCCTCAAGGATGTCGACCCCACCAAGGTCACGGTCGAGGACGCGATGACGACGGACGTGTACGCCATCGACCCCGACGCGAAGCTCGACGAGGTCGCAGGCGAGATGGCCGAGCACAAGTACGGCTGCGCGGTGATCATCCAGAACGCCAAGGTCGTCGGCGTGTTCACGACCGTCGACGCGTGCCGCGCGCTCTCGGAGCTGCTTCACACGCGCTTGGCCAAGTGACCGGCGCGCGACGCGACGAAGAGCATCCACTGTAGGACCATGGCGAGCGCGACCTTCTGGACCAGCGGTGTCCAGGGGTCGCAGCCCGCGGGTCTCGCGAGGTGCCACGTGTAGAGCGCGAGGTCGAGCGCGCCCACGAGCATCATCGCGACGCCGAGCGCGGTCATCACACGTGGTCGCGCCTCGGCGCGCGCGAGCAGGCGCACAGAGAGGCCCGTCGCGACGAGGCCCGGGCCCGCCGCCGCGAGCACCACGGCGCCGTGCAGGCGGCCCATCGTCTCCGAAGAGAGGATCGTCACCGCGATCATGCCCGCGACGGCGATCGGCGCGCACGCGGAGACGACACGCGAGGTGGCCCCGCCCGCGCCGGCGCGCGCGGCGAGGCGCCACGTGAGCCCGAGGCCTATCGCGAGCGCCACCATGGCCGCGCGCGCCGCGATCGCGCCGCGGTGGTTGTCGCCGCCGCCCAGCGTCGTCTCCCACGTGAGGTCGCACAGGTAGTTCTTCCAGAAGCGGTGGCCGATCGTGCGCTCGTCGCACCACGTGCCGCCGGGGTAGAGCGCCATCGCCGAGCTCATCAGCAGCGCGAACGTCGCCACGCTCGCGATGACCGCGCGCCGGGCCCAGCGCGTGCGTCCGTGCGTGGTGGGCATGGCCGAACCAAGGTAGCATCAGGCGCGAGATGGGAGCGACGGCGCCCCTGCCCATGAAGAAATGCCCGAAGTGCGGCTCCGAGCAGCCGAACGACGCGGCGTTCTGCCCGGACGACGGCGCGCCGCTCGAAGAGCTCGACCTCGTCCCGCCGCCGTCGGACCCGTACCTCGGCAAGGTGATCGCCGGGGACATCGAGGTCCGGTCGGTCGCGGGCGCAGGCGCGATGGGCCGCGTCTACCGCGCCTGGCAGCGTGGCATCGAGCGCGACGTCGCCGTGAAGATCTTGCACCGCGAGCTCGGGAGCAACACGTCGCTCGTCTCGCGCTTCCACCGCGAGGCCAAGATCGCCAGCAAGCTCCAGCACCCGCACGTGGTCGAGGTGTACATGGCGGGCCAGCTGCCCGACGGCGCCATGTACATCGTCATGGAGTACCTCGACGGCATGAGCCTCGCGAGCGCCCTCGCGTCCGCCGGCGGTCACTTCCCGCTCGAGCGGGCGATCCCCATCGCGCTGCAGATCTGCGACGCGGTCGGCGAAGGGCACGCGCGCGGGATCATCCACCGCGACCTCAAGCCCGAGAACGTCATGCTCGTGCGGCGCGCCGACACGAGCGACTGGGTCAAGGTGCTCGACTTCGGGATCGCGCGCGTCAACCTGGGCGATCAGTCGATGGAGACCGCGGCGGGCCTCATCTTCGGCACCGCGCGCTACATCTCGCCCGAGGGCGCGCAGGGCGCCCCGGTGGGGCCGCCGGCCGACGTCTACTCGATCGCGACGATGATCTACCAGATGTTCGCGGGGCGGACGCCGTTCCAGGCGGACACGGCCGTGGCTCTGCTCGTCAAGCAGATCCACGAGGAGCCGATCGACATCCGCGCGAACGCGAACGCCGCAGCGCTGCCGCAGCCGATCGTCGACGTCTTGATGGCGAACCTCGCCAAGGTGCCCGAGCGAAGGCAGAGCAGCGCGCGTGCGCTCGGCAACGCGCTCGCGATGGCGGCCAAGGAGGCCAACGTCTCGTTCTCCGACGTGGGTGTCGTCGCGCGCATGAGCATCGTCGACCCGATGAGCGCGCACATCGGCCTCGACCCCACGCTCGACGACATGGCGCAGGTGCCGGCCATCTCCCCGATCGAGAGCGCGCCGCCCGCGCCGCCGCCGTCCCCGCCGCCCGCCGAGAAGGTCTCCGCCCCGCCCCCGCGCGACGCGCCCAAAGGTCGTGCGGGCACCATCATCCCGATATTGCTGGCCTTCTTGCTCGGCATCGCCCTCACGGCGCTGGTGCTCCAGCACTACGGCCACCAGAAGGACGCCGAGCGAGAGGCCGTCGTGGCCCGCGCGCGGCGCGCGCTCGCAGAGGGGCGCTACGTCAAGCCGCCAGGCGAGAACGTGCACGACATCTGCGGCGACGGCCTGCGTCGCTGGCCCGACGAGGCGCGCCTGACGCAGATCCAGAGCGACGCGGCGAACGAGCTGGTGACGAGCGCGATCGCGAAGCGCTCGTCGGGCGACGTGCTGCAAGCACGCAAGCTGGTAGAGACGGCGCTCGTGCTCGACCCGGGCGAGGACTCGGCCAAGGTGCTTCTCGACCAGTACAAGGACGAGATCGCGAGCACGGGAGACGGCGGCGGCGCGGGCGCGGGCGTGGGGGTGCCCAAGGCGCTGACCGACATCGAAGAGAGCGCCAAGGTGGGCGAGCGCGTCGACCTCGTGGGAAAGGTCACAGTGGGCTCGAAGCCCGCCACGGGCCGGGCGACCGAGGCGAAGTTCACCGTGACGGGTCCGGGGCTCCCGGCGGCAGGCGCGGTGCTCAACGCCGGCCCGAGCGGCGCGGGCACCTACAAGGTGGCCACCAAGCTGCCGCGCGAGGGCAAGTACGTCGTCGTGTTCGAGGCGATCGTCGACGGCGTGCCGGTGCGCGCCGAGGACGAGATCGTCATCACCGAGCCCTGACGTCCGGCGCGCGCGTCAGCCGGCGTCGGGCGTGACGAGCGGCCCCGCGCAGCGAAAGCCGATGCCGTAGCTGCGCTTGGCAGCGTCGTCGTGGTAGCGGAACGTGGGGCGTACCCACGACGGCTGCGAGCCGTTCCACGCGCCGCCGCGGATGACGCGCTCGTCGCCCGTCGAGGGGCCCTTGGGGTCGACCTGCGCGTCCGCCGTGTACGGAGCGTAGTAGTCGCTGACCCACTCCCACACGTTGCCCACGACGTCTTGGACGCCGAAGGGCGACGCGCCCGCGGGGAAGGAGCCGACCGGCGCCGTGTTGGCGTAGCCGTCGTCTTGCTTGTACATCGCCGTGAGCTCTTGGCCGTTCTTCTTGGCCCACGCGAGGCACTCCGTGCCGCACGCGTTGAGGTGCCCGCCCGTGGGCACTTCGTCGCCCCACGGAAAGCGGCGGCCGTCCGAGCCGCGCGTCGCGAACTCCCACTCGGCCTCGGTCGGGAGCCGCCGGCCCTGCGCCTTGCAGTACTGCGTGGCCTGCTCCCAATCGACGCAGTTGATGGGGTGCTTGGCCTTGCCCTCTGGGTCGTTGAAGTTGCAGAGCGGGTCGAACACCTTGCGCTCGCGCGCCGTGATGCCCTTCCAGTCGTTGAGCTTCGACGCGCGCTTGCACTCGCCGTGGTCGCTGCACGCGACGTACTTCTCGACGCTCACCTCGAACCGATCCATGCAGAATGCACCGAGCGTGACCTGGTGCGCCGGGCGCTCGAACTCGAAGTCTTCTTTGTCGTCCGACCCCATGAAGAACTTTCCCTCGGGGATCTTCACCATGTCGGGCGGGCACGTGGGCTCGGGCGGAGGGGCCGGGTCGGCGACGGCGGCGCTCTCGACCGCGGGCGCGCTCGTCGTCGGCGGAGCGCCCTTGCGCAGCGCGACGAAGCCCGCCGCGCCGAGCACCACGACGGCGGCCGCCGCCGCGAGGCCGATGATCGCGCCCTTTCCGCCCGGCCTGGGCTGCGCCGACGTGGGGCTCGCGCCGCTGTGGGGCGGGGGCATGATCTGACCGCCGCCGCTCGAGAGGAGCGTGGGCTTGAGGTGCGCGGACGAGGACGACGGCGCGCCCGACGGGAGCGGCGCGCGGTAGGGGACGGGCTCGGACACCGTCGCGCCGTCGAGCAGCGGCACGGTCATCGGCGGCGCACCTTGAGGGTCGGTGCTCGGCGCGTGCGGCTGCGGATCGGACGAGCGCAGCGGCCGGAGCTGCATCGCGCGACGCAGCGCGTCCCAGAAGTCGCCCATCGAGCGGTACCGGTCGTTGGGGCTCACGGCCAGCGCGCGCGCAAAGACCTGCTCTACGGCGTCGGACACCTGCACGCCGAACGTGCGCGGCGTGGGCCGACGGTTGGGATCGCCGGAGGCGAAGCCGAGCTGTGCGAGATCGTCGCCGTCGAGCGGCGGTCGGTGCGTCAGCAGCTCTACGGCGATGAGCGCGAGCGCGAAGACGTCGGTCCACGGCCCGGTGGCGCCGTGCGCGCGGCTGAACTGCTCGGGCGCGCCGTAGGCGGGCGTGAACGACGAGACCACGCCCTG
>JAGQJA010000182.1 GCA_020430845.1 Myxococcales bacterium | reverse complement strand
TGCGACGAGGACGGTGGTTCTCCGCCGTAGCCCACGCACCCACCCGGGCGCCGTGTCTCCCGCGACCCACAGGTTGGCCGCGGGGACACGCCTGGTCGCGCTATCGTCCGAAAATCATCAATGATTCCCGTCCGTTGATCCATGGCACCCGTGTTGCTGAAGCCCCGTGCGGAGGAACACGATGTCAGCTCAGCCGTACACGCCGCCCGCCTCGCCGAACCCGCCCCGCCGCGCGCCCCTCGTGGCCCGTGACGAGCGCGAGCTCCACGCCGCGCTCGGCGCGCTCTTGCCCGAGCTGCGCGGTCGCGCCCGCCGCCTCGCCCGCGATCCCGACGTCGCCGACGATCTCGCGCAAGACGCCGTCGAGCGCGCGATCCGCTTCGCCGCCCAGTACGAGCGCGGCACCAACCTGCGCGCGTGGGTGCACCAGATCCTCTTCAGCGTCTTCATCACGCGCTACCGACGCGCCAAGCGCGATCGCAACGCCGTGCGCGCCCTCACCTCCGACCCGTGCGCGTGGACGCACCCCGACGGCGCCCCGTCGCCCGAGGTGGGCGTGTCGCTGGGCAAGCGCGCGCGTGCAGAGCTCGACGCGCTCCCGCCCGCGTTCCGTCAGGTGATCCAGCTCGTCGACCTCGGCGACTGCACGTACCGCGAGGCCGCCGACGAGCTCAGCGTGCCGATGGGCACGGTGATGAGCCGCCTGCACCGCGGCCGCCGCCTTCTCGCCGAGCAGCTCCGCGAAGCGGCCTGACGCTCGCACGCGCATCACACTCGTGGCGCCCCCCTCAGCTACCCGGCTTCCACGGCACGTCCTCGACGCCGGCGTCGACGTTGGCGCGGCGCGCGAGCGAGAAGAGGAGATCGCTCAGGCGGTTGAGGTAGATGACGAGCTCGCTGCGCACCGGCGGCTCGAGCGACAGCACCTCGCGCTCGGCGCGCCGACAGACCGTGCGCGCGACGTGCAAGGCCGCGGCCTGGGGCGAGCCGCCCGGTAGCACGAAGTACTTCAAAGGTGGCACGGCCTCGGTGGCGTCGTCGATCGCGCGCTCGAGGCGCTCGGCGTCGGCGGGCGAGATGAGATCCATCTTGAGCTTGTCTTCTTTGCCCACGGTGCACGCGAGCTCGGAGCCGAGCACGAAGATGTCCTGCTGCACGCGCTCGAGCACCTCGTCGATGGGCGCCAAGAGCTTCGTCGCGCGCGCGACGCCGATGCACGAGTTGAGCTCGTCGGTCGTGCCGTACGCCGCGACGCGCGGGTCGGTCTTCTTGGTGCGGCCGCCGCCGTAGAGCCCCGTCGTGCCGTCGTCGCCGGTCTTCGTGTAGATCTTCATCGCCGCGAGCTTGCCACGAATCTGCGCGCGGTGGGCGCACGTCGTGGCGCGGTCCACGGTTCAGCTCGTAGGGCTCGACGCCACGCGGCGCGCGGCGAGGCTCGTGAACGTACGGCGCAGGCCCTCGTAGGCCCCGCGCCGCACCTCGAGCAGGTGCCGGTACACGCCGTGGTGGTGCATGTCGGGCTCGTGCCGGACGCGCGTGCGCGAGCGACCTTGGTGCATCGCGTCGATCGCGTCGACGTCGGCGACGATGCCAGCGCCAAGGGCCGCCAGCGCCGCCGTGCCCGAGAGCGTGCCCCCGGCGTCGGGCGCGTAGAAGAGCGGCACGCCGAGCGCGTCGCACAGGATCTGCCGGAAGAGCGCGCTCTTGCCGGCGCCGTTGGCCGCGATCACCTCGGTGAGCGCCGCCGCGCCGTCGGCCGTGGCCGCGTCGGCGCAGTCGAGCAGCGAGAGCGCGATGCCCTCGAGCACCGCGCGGAGCATGTGACGGCGATCGTGCTCGAGGCCGAGCCCCACGAAGGCCCCGCGCGCGTCGGCGTCCCACACGGGCGTGCGCTCGCCCGCGAGGTACGGCACGAAGAGCAGCGACGCGGCCCCGAGCGGCGCGTCGGCGGCCTCACGCTCGAGCGTCGCGAAATCGATCGGCGCGCCCCCGACCTCGGCGAGCGCACGGCGGGCCCACTCGATCGCCCCGCCGCACAGCGTCCCGCCCAGAGAGAGGAACGTGCCCGCGCCCACGTGGTGCGCGTGGATGAGCCGGTCGTCCGTGCCGGCCTGCGCGCGCGGTAAGAGCAGGTTGCCCGCGGTGCCGAGCATCAGGCACGCCTGTCCCGGCTTCGTGACGCCCGCGCCGAGCGTGCTCGCGGCGAAGTCTCCGCCGCCGCCGACGACGGGCGTGCCCGCGGCGAGCCCCGTGCGCGCCGCGGCGTCTGCGGTGACGTGACCGATGATCTCGTGCGCCGCCCGCACCCGCGGGAGCTTGCGCGGGTCGACGTGCGCCGCCGCCGCGCCCTGCACGGTCCACTGCAGGCTCGCGAGATCGAAGAGGGGCAAGCACAGCGCGGCGGTCGAGGGGTCGATCGCGGCCTCGCCCGTGAGCCGGAGCGCGACGAACGCGTGCGACTGGAGCACCCACTTGGCGCGCGCGAGCGCGGCGTGACGGTGGCGGAACGTCCAGAGCAGCTTGGGGCCCAGGTAGTACGTCGGCACGCCGAGCTCTGTCGCTTCGAGCTCCGCGCGCGTGTCGAGCCAGAGGATCGCGGGGCAGAGGACCGCGTGATCGTCGCCCACGAGCACGAGCGTCGGCGCCTGCCCCGTGACGGCGACGGCGCGCACGTCTGCGAGGGCGCCTTCGTCGGCGAGCGCGCGCAGCATCTCCGTGGCGCGGTCCCACCAGAGCTCGGGGTCGGCCTCGGCCCAGCCCGGCGCCGGCGCGTGCGGCGGGCAGGGCAGCGCCTTGCTGTGCGTCTCGGTGAGCGCGTCGTCGAAGACCGAGACGCGCACGCCCGTCGTCCCCACGTCGACGGCGACGACGCTCACGGGCTCAGCCGCCTTCGGGCTTGTCGACGAACCAGGCGCCGTCGCGCTTGACCATCTTGACGATCTCGACGACCGACGGGCGTACGAGCGGGCCGCACGCCTTCTCGAGGTCGGCGATGTCGGCGCGCATCGACAGCTCGCGGTCGACGCGCACGGTGGCGTGCTCGGGGTCGTCGGTCGTGACCTTGGACACCTTGGCGTACTCGGCGCGCGCGCACTCGATGCTCCCCACGCGCAGCTCGTCGGACGCGGCCACGCACCGCTTGAAGATGAGGTTGCGCGCCTTGCGATCGTAGGCGGGGATGAGGTCGAGCCCCGCCGTCGCGACCTCGTCGGGCCACTCGACCATGTACGACGCGGGCATGTCGCGCGTGACCCCGGCCTTCACCATCGCGTCGAGGCACTCGCTCGCCCGCGGCGGCGTGCCCGTGAGGGGCAGGCACGTGGCCTTGGTGCGGTACTGCGTCTTGAACGAGGCGAGGATGTCGGCGCTGATGGTGCAGAGCCCCTGGGGCTTGAGGTCGCGCTGGATGACGCGCAGCGCCTCGCCCTTGGGCGGATCGGTCTTGCAGTGAGCGAGGCCCAGCAGCATGACGACCGCGAACGACGCGCGCGCGACGGCGCGACCGCGCGCGGCCGGTCTCCGATGAGAGTCCTCCCCGACGCGCTTCACGGTCAGGTGCGGAACATCTCGTCGACCTCGGCCTGCAGCGTGGCCTCCGACATCGACTTGGCCAGCGCGAGCTCCTTCATGAGGAGGCTCTTGGCCTGATCGAGCAGGCGGCGCTCGCCGAAGCTCAGGTCCTTGTCGAACTTGAGGCGGTACATGTCGCGGAGCACCTTGGCGATCTCGTGCGGAGAGCCACACTTGATCATCTCGGTGTACGCGCGGAAACGACGGCTCCACGGCTGTAGGTCGACGGCGACCTCGCGCGCGCGCATCGTCTCGAGCACGCGGTCCGCCTCTTTGGCGGTCATCACGCCGCGGAGCCCGACGTGCGCGGCCGCCGCGCGGGGCACCATGACGCGCAGGCCGTTGTCGAGGATGCGCAGGATGTAGAACTCTCCGCAGGTGCCGCCGATGTCGCGCTCCTCGATCGCGACGACCTCACCGAGGCCGTGCTTGGGGTGGACGGCCTTGTCGCCGACCTCGAGGGAGAAGTCCTTGGGCGTGGGAGGCGGCGGCGGGATGTCGACGAGCGGCGTGTAGCCGCGCGCCACGACCGTGGACGCGCGCGGGGGCATGGTGGCCGGCGCGGGCGCGACCGACGCAGAGGTGACCGGCGGCGCGCTGGGCGTGGCGGCGCGCGGGCGCGTGCTCACGCGAGCGGCCGGGGCGACGCTCGTCTTCTTGGCCTTGCCCCCCGCGAGCGGGACGAGCTTGGGCTTGGACGTCGTCTTGCGCGCGGTGGTCGTCTTTGCGGCCTTGGGCCGGACAGACGCCTTGGCGGCGGCGGCGCTGCGCGACGACGACTTGGTGGAAGCACGGGCGGCGGAGGAGTTGGAGGAGCGAGCGGTTTGGGCCATGCGTCTCGCGCGCGTACTACTGCTTTCGATTCGGCGTCAACCGGCACTGGCGCGCGGCGAGGCTCTGCCGGCGGCGCGAACGGCCCCCTCGGCGCACCGCGTCGAACCTCAGTGGCCCATGATATCGCGCACCTCGGCGTCGATAGCATCATGCATGCCATGGGCGAGGAGCGTGCCGTCGAATATCGCTTCGAAAATGAGCGCGTCGCCCTCGGCGCGTGTCCTCGGGCCGTCCACCGGACGGTCGAGCCCGAACAGGTGACCCATGCCGCTCTCGGCGAGCACGTTCGCCGCGGCGGCGAGCCGCTCCGCCGCCTTGGGCCCGTCGGCACCCCACGCGCCGAGCAGCACGACGCGCACGTGGATCGGCGTCGTCACCTTGGCACCCACGCCGCGTACGGCGAGGTCTTCGCGCGACGGCACGCGGGCCGCCACGCCGAGCGCGGTGCTCGCGCCGAGCAGTCC
>JAGQJA010000181.1 GCA_020430845.1 Myxococcales bacterium | reverse complement strand
GTCATGATGCCGCAGAGCAGCTCGACGGGGTAATGCGCCTTGAGGTAGGCCGTGTGGTACGTGATGAGCGCGTACGCGGCCGAGTGGCTCTTGTTGAAGCCGTAGCCGGCAAAGTACTCGAGCAGCCCGAAGATGCGCTCGGCGTCGGCCTCGTCGACGCCCTTGGTCTTGGCGCCGGCCATGAAGAGGTCCTTCTGCTTGGCCATCTCTTCGGGCTTCTTCTTGCCCATCGCGCGGCGGAGTAGGTCTGCGCCGCCCAGCGAGTAGCCGGCGAGCGCCTGCGCGATCTGCATGACCTGCTCTTGATAGACGATGACGCCGTACGTCGGCTCGAGCAGGTGGTCGACGAGCGGGTGCATCTTGGCGATCGGCTTGCGCCCGTGCTTGCAGTCGACGAAGTCCTTGACCATGCCGCTGCCGAGCGGGCCCGGGCGATAGAGCGCGACGGCCGCGACCACGTCCTCGAAGCAGTCGGGGTGCAGGTCCTTGAAGAGCTGCTGCATGCCGCTCGACTCGAGCTGGAACACGCCCTTGGTCTCGCCGCTCGCCATGAGCTGGTAGGCGGCCTTGTCGTCGAGCGGCACGCTCGACACGCTGAAGGGCCTCTCGGGGTCCTGGTCGGGACGCGCGCGGATGAGCCGCTCGGCGATGTCGATGACGGTGAGCGTCTTGAGGCCGAGGAAGTCGAACTTGACGAGGCCGGCCTGCTCGACGTCGTCCTTGTAGTACTGCGTGATGAAGCCGTCGGTCTTGCCGTCCTTGAAGACGGGCACCGTGTCCCAGAGCGGCCCCTCGCTGATGACGATGCCTGCCGCGTGCTTGCCCGCGTGACGCGTCAGGCCCTCGAGCTTCTGCGCCTGGGTGAGCAGCTCGCGCACCGTGGGCTCGGTGTCGAAGCGCGCCTTGAGCTTGGGCTCGATCTCGAGGCTCTCGCCGATGGTGTACGTCTCGGCGGGCGTCTTGTTGGGGATGAGGTTGGCGATCTGCTGCGCGTCGAAGGGCGTGATGGCGAGGCATCGCGCGACGTCCTTGATGACGCTCTTGGCCTTGAGCTCGGCGAAGGTGGCGATCTGACCGACGCTCGTCTCGCCGTACTTCTTCTGCACGTACGCGATCACGCGATCGCGATTGTCCATGCAGAAGTCGACGTCGAAGTCGGGCATGCTCACGCGCTCGGGGTTGAGGAAGCGCTCGAACAGCAGGTTGAACGGGATGGGGTCGAGGTCGGTGATGCGCAGCGCGTAGGCGACGATGGATCCGGCGCCCGAGCCGCGGCCGGGGCCGACCGGGATGGCGTTCTCCTTCGCGTGCCGGATGAAGTCCCACACGATGAGGAAGTACCCGGGGAACTTCATCTTGCAGATGACGTCGAGCTCGAGCTCGAGGCGCGCGATGTACGCCGCCTGGTCGACCTTCTTGCCCGCCGCCGAGAACTCCTTGAAGCGCGCCTCGAGCCCCTCGCGCGAGACGTGCCGGAAGTACGTCTCGGTGTCGAAGCCCTCGGGCACGGGGAAGCTCGGGAGCATCGGGTTGCCGAGCGCGAGCTTGAGCTTCGCGCGCTCGGCGATCTCGAGCGTGGCCTTGAGCGCGCCCGGATCGTCCGGGAAGCTCGCGGCCATCTCGGCCGCGCTCTTGAGGTACATCTCGCTCGAGCCGTGGTGGCGATCCTTGGCGTCCTCGTACGAACGTCCGTTCTTGATGCACGACAGGTAGAGGTGGGCCTCGGCGTCGTCCTTGCTGCCGTAGTGGACGTCGTTGGTCGCGACGATCGGCAGCGACGCGCGCTTGGCGAGGTCTTTGAGGATGCCGTTGACGATGGGCTGCTCGGGCAGCCCGTGGTTCTGCAGCTCCACGTAGAGGGCGCCCGGCTCGAAGAGCTCGGTGAGCTTGCCCAGCGTCCGTTTGCCGGCCTCGACCCCCTCTTCGAGCACGCTCTGCGCGAGCACGCCGCCGAGGCAGCCCGTGAGCCCGACGAGGCCCTTGGTGCGACCGGCGATGTCGTCGAACGCCACCACCGCGGCGCCGGGCCGCCCGCCGGGCGCGGGCTCGACGAAGCCGCGCGAGACGAGCCACACGAGGTTCTTGTAGCCCTCCTCGGTGGCGGCGATGAGCGGCAGGTGGTGCCCGTGCGCGCCGACCTGCACCTCGAGCTCCGCGCCGAGGATCGACTGCACGCCCGCGTCCTTGGCCGCCTTGTAGAAGGTGATGGCCCCGAACATGTTGCCGTGGTCGGTGAGCGCGACGGCCTTCATGCCCGCGCCGGCCACGCGCTTGACGAGGTCTTTGACCTTCACCGCGCCGTCGAGCATCGAGTACTGCGAGTGGACGTGGAGGTGGACGAACTCGGGCTCGCTCATCGAAGCGGATCGGTAACAGGAGGCGCGCCGGGGCGAAAGGGTCGCCGCGGCGGTATGCTCACGGCGGACGCGATGCTCCTCTACGACCCCCCTCCCCGCCCGCCGTGGTACCTCCGCCCCGCGCTGTGGGTCGCCCGCCGCGTGACGGGCAAGGACCCGATGCCTGCGCGCATGCTCGCCCACGCCCCGAAGGCGGCGATCGCCGGCGGCCTGCTCGAGGCGCTGGCCGCGCACGGGCCGGGAGATCTCGAGACGCGCACGCTCAAGCTCGCGCGCCTCGCCGCCTCGGTCGCGACGGGCTGCCCCTTCTGCGTCGACATGAACGCGGCCGGACACGACGACGCGGGCGTCTCGCGCAAAGAGATCGAGGCGCTCCTCGACGGCGCCGACGTCCAAGGGCTCACGGACCGCGAGCGCGCGGCGATCGCCTTCGCGCGGGCGCTCTCGGTGACGCCGATCGTCGTCGACGGCGCGCTCCGCGACGCGATGCGCGAGCACTTCTCTGCGCGCGAGGGCGTGGTGCTCGCGTCGACCGTGGCCCAGGTCAACTACTGGGCGCGGCTCAACCAAGGCCTCGGCATCCCGGCCGCGGGGTTCTTCGAGGGCTGCGCCACATGAAGGAGTCTCCGATGAGCGACGCGACCGCCCCCACGCTGCACGCCACCGCGTGCATCCTCTGCGAGTGCAACTGCGGCATCCTCGTGCAGCTCGGCGGCCCCGACGGGCGGCGCTTCGAGCGCGTGCACGGCGACAAGGCGCACCCGGCGTCGCGCGGGTACACCTGCGAGAAGGCGCTGCGCCTCGACCACTACCAGAACGGGCGCGATCGGCTCACGGCGCCGCTGCGGCGACGGCCCGACGGCACGTTCGAGGAGATCTCGTGGGAGACCGCGATCCGCGAGGTGGCCGAGCGCTTCTCGCGCGTGCGCGACGTGCACGGCGGCGCGTCCATCTTCTATTACGGCGGCGGGGGCCAGGGGAACCACCTGCCGGGCGGCTACGCGCGGTCCACGCGCGCCGTGCTGGGCTCGGCGTACCGGTCGAACGCGCTCGCGCAGGAGAAGACCGGCGAGCTCTGGGTCGCGTCGCAGATGACGGGCTGCTTCACGCGGGGGGACTTCGAGCGCTGCGAGGTGGGCGTCTTCATCGGGAAAAATCCGTGGTTTTCGCACGGGATCCCTCGGGCGCGCGTCACGCTGCGCGAGATCTCGCGCGATCCCGAGCGCTGCCTCGTCGTGATCGATCCCCGACGCACCGAGACCGCCGAGCTCGCGGACGTGCACCTGCAGGTCAAGCCGGGCACCGACGCGTGGCTGCTCGCGGCGATGGTCGCCGTGCTCGTGCAAGAGGGTCTGCTCGCGCGCGAATGGCTCGACGCCCACGCGACCGGCCTCGACGACGTCACGTCGCGCTTCGCGGAGATCGACGTCGCGTGGTACGCGGCCCTGTGCGGCGTCGACGAGGCCACGATCCGCGCGACGACGCGGCGCATCGCGGCGGCCGAGAGCGCCGCGTTCTTCGAGGACCTGGGCGTGCAGATGAACCGGCACTCGACGCTGGTGAGCTACCTGCACCGGCTCTTGTGCTTCGGCACCGGGAACTTCGGCAAGCCCGGGTCCACCTACGCGCCGGCGCCGCTCCAACCGCTCGCCAACGCCGCGCCCGGCAAAGACCGTCGGAGCCCCGTCACGGGCTCGCGCATCATCGGCGGCCTCGTGCCGTGCAACGTGATCCCCGACGAGATCCTCACCGACCACCCGGGGCGCTTTCGCGCGATGCTCGTCGAGTCGGCCAACCCGGCGCACTCGCTCGCCGACACGGCCCGCATGCGCGAGGCGTTCGAGGCCCTCGAGCTCGTCGTGACGATCGACGTCGCGATGACCGAGACCGCGCGCCTCTCGCACTACGTCCTGCCCGTATCGACCCAGTACGAGAAGGCCGAGGCCACGTTCTTCAACTTCGACTTCCCCGACAACTACTTCCACCTGCGCCGGCCGCTGCTGCCGCCGCCGCAGGGTCTGTTCTCGGAGGCGGAGCTCCACGCGCGCCTCGTCGAGGAGCTCGGCGCGATGCCGAACGCGGCCGTCGACGCGCTGCGCGCCGCGTGGCGGGAGGGACGTTCTGCGTTCCGCATGAAGTTCATGGAGTGTCTCGGGACCGTGCCCCAGTTCATGGCGCTCGCGCCGGTGGCGCTCTACCGCGCCATCGGCCCCGAGCTCCCGCACGGCCTCGGCGAGGGCGCGGTGCTCTGGGCCCTCACGCAGCTCGCGGCGCAGCGCTCCGGCGCCTCCATCCGCCGCGCGGGCGTCGAGGGCTCGGACGAGGAGTTGGGGGACGCGCTCTTCGACGCGGTGATCGACGCGCCGAGCGGGGTCGTGTTCTCGGTCGACACGTGGGACGAGAGCGCGCGGCGCATCGAGACGTCCGACCGGCGGATCCACCTCGCGGTGCCCGAGCTCTGGGACGAGCTCGCGGCGCTCGAGGTCGGCACCGAGGCCGCGACGTCCGACGCGTTCCCCTTCGTGCTCACAGCCGGCGAGCGCCGATCGTTCACGGCGAACACGATCTTTCGCGAGCCCGCGTGGCGACGCAAAGACGCCGCGGGCGCGCTGCGGATCAGCCCGGCGGACGCGAACAAGCTCGGCGTCGAGGACGGCGGACGTGTGCGCGTGACGACCAAGCGCGGATCGGTCGAGGTCCCCGTCGAGATCTCCGACCGGATGCAGGCCGGGCACGTCTCGCTGCCGAACGGCATGGGCACCGACGCGACCGACGACACCGGGGCGCTCGTGCGCTCGGGCGTCGCGCTCAACGAGCTGACGGCGTCCGAGGACCGCGATCCGTTCGCGGGCACGCCGTGGCACAAGCACGTCCCGGCGCGCGTCGAGGCGCTCTGAGCGCCCAACCCCTCACGCGCCGTTCGCCGCGCGCCCCTTGGCCATGCGGCGGCCGACGGCGAAGGCCATCTCCATCGCCTGCGCGTAGTTGAGCCGCGGGTCGCAGCGCGAGGCGTATCGCTTGTCGAGCAGCGACTCGTCGACACCTCGGCCCGTACACTCGGTGACGTCCTCGCCGGTGAGCTCGAAGTGCACGCCGCCGAGCACCGTGCCCAGGTCCTCGTGCACGTCGAAGCACGCCTCGACCTCGGCGAGGATGTCCTCGAAGTTCCGTGTCTTGAGGCCGCTCTTTGCCGAGACCGTGTTGCCGTGCATCGGGTCGCAGACCCAGAGGACGCGCTTGCCGGCCCGCTTCACGGCCTCGACGAGGCGCGGGAGCACCTCTTTGACGCGGCGCGCGCCCACGCGCGAGACGAGGATGGTCTTCCCGGGGAGGTTCATCGGGTTGAGGCGACCGACGAGCTCGACGACCTCGGCCGGATCGGCCGACGGCCCGACCTTGACGCCGATCGGGTTGCCGACGCCGCGGAACAGCTCGACGTGGGCGCCGTCGAGCGCGCGGGTGCGCTCGCCGATCCACGGCAGGTGGCACGAGAGCGCGTATCGGCTCTGCCGCCGCGGTACCTGCCGGGTGAGCGCCTCTTCGTAGTTGAGGCTCAGCCCCTCGTGGCTGGTGAAGAACTCGACGCGCGAGAGCTTCTCGACGCTGTCCTCGCCGAGCGCCTCCATGAAGCGCATCGCGCGGGAGACCTCGGACGTGACGCGCTGATAGTCCGCGCGCACCTCGGGGGTGAGGTCGGCGCGATCGAAGAAGCCGAGGTCCCAGTACTCGGGGTGATGCAGATCGGCGAAGCCGGCGGCGCTGAGCGACCGCACGAAGTTGAGCGTCATGGCCGAGTGCGCGTAGCCGCGCAGGAGCCGCTCGGGATCGGGCCGGCGGCTCGCGGCGTCGAACTCTGCCCCGTTGATGAGATCGCCGAAGTAGCTCGGCAGCGAGACCTCGCCGCGCGTCTCGACCGGGTTCGACCGGGGCTTGGCGTACTGGCCGGCGAGCCGTCCGACGCGGATGACCGGCTTGCCGCTCGCCTGCAGGAGCACGAGCGACATCTGGAGCAGGATCTTGATCTTGCGCGTGATGGCGCTGCCCTCGCAGTCGTCGAGCATCTCGGCGCAGTCGCCGCCTTGGAGCAAGAAGCGCTTGCCCTGTTGGGCCTCGGCGAGCTGGCTCTTGAGGCGCTCGATCTCCCACGACGTGACGAGCGGCGGGAGCGTCGACAGGCGCGCGAGCACGCGCTCGAGCTCGCCGGGATCGTCGTACGTGATGGCGTGCGCCTCGGTCCGCGCGCGCCAAGACGACGGGCTCCAGCTCGGGTCGGGCGAGGAGCTCGGGGCATCTGCAGACAGCAGCATTCCCGCATCTTACACCAAGGGTCCGGCCCGACCGTTCGCCCCGCCCGGCAGGCTTACCTTTGACTACCTGTGTATAGGCGGCACACGTGCGCGCCCGCGAGATGTCTGCAACACTCTCTCTGCTTGCTTACGCAGGGAAGACCTGCGTACGATTCGCGACCATTTCACTGGGCGGTCTGCGCGGCTCGTTCGCCGGGCCAGCGTTCTTGGAGGAGGCACCGGAATGAAGCTTTCAACTGGCATTTCTTTGCTCGGCCTTGGGCTGGGCGTCGCAGGATTCGCGGTCAGCAACCAGGGCTGCAGCAGCGACGACACCCCGTCGGGTGGCGGAGCGAAGGTCGGGCAGCCGCCCGAGCGGCCGAGCGGCGCCGCGCCGTCCGACACCCCCGCGCGCAACTTCGCGCTCTACTCGCTCTCGCTCGGTGAGGCTGACCGCAGCGGCGCCACCAACCCGAACGCGTGGAAGAAGTACGGCTACAACCTCGACGGTGTGGTCTCGACCAAGTCGTCGACCGACGTCTGCAAGCTCGCGCCCGGCGCCTCGTCGGCCACGCAAGAGGACGGCGACAACGGCATCGACAACTCGTTCGGCAAGAACATCCTCCCCATCCTCCAGAACTTCGCGTCGACGCCGTCCAAGACGATCAACGAGAGCCTGCAGGACGGTTCGTTCACGATCATGCTCGACATCAAGGGCCTGACCGACGACCCGAAGCAGACGAACACCGGCCTCGGCGGCCGCCTGCTCGTCGGCGCCAACTTCAAGGGCCCCGACGGCAAGAACGCGAAGCCGGGGTTCACCGCGTCCGACGACTGGCCGTACCGCGCCGACCCGATCGTCCCGATCACCGACGCCTACATCACGAACGGCACGTTCGTGAACGGCTCGGGCGGCGCGCAGGTCAAGCTCGCGCTCGTCATCCAGGGCGTGTCGCTCGACCTCACCATCAACCGCGCGATCATCACCTTCGATCACACGGCCCCCGCCGAGATCACGAACGGCACCATCGCCGGCGTCGTCTCGACGAAGGAGCTCGAGGACGGCATCACCAAGGTCGCCGGGCGCATCTCGCCCTCGCTCTGCCAGGGCGGCACCCTCGAGTCGATCCTCAACACGATCCGTCAGGCGAGCGACATCAACGCCGACGGCACCAACAAGGCCGGCGTGGCCTGCGACGCCATCTCGATCGGCCTCGGGTTCACCGGCAAGCAGATCGGCGCCCCGAACAAGGTCGCCGAGCCTGACCCGCCGTCGCCCGACCCCTGCACGAACCCGCCGGCCGACGCCGGGACGGACTCGGGCGGTGGCGGCACCGACTCGGGCAGCGGCGACGCGGCCACCGACTGATCGACGCCTCGGCGTGTGATCCTGGAGAGGGCGCCCTTCGCGGGGTGCCCTCTCTCGTTTTTGTGGCGCGATCAGCCGCGTGCGGCGGCGACGTAGTGACGCGACAGGTGGTGCGAGAGCGCGTAGATGGTCAGCTGCGGCGGGCCGCCCAGGCTCGTGGGGAAGAGCGAGCCGTCGGCGACGAAGAGGCCGCGCACGTGGTGGTGCTCGCCCGTCGAAGACACCACGCTCACGCGGGGATCACGACCCATGCGCAGCGTGCCCATGGGGTGCACGGCCGAGAGCGGGACGGAGTACGGGCGGACGAAGCTCGTGTCGAGCCCCTCGAGCGCCCGCGCGTCGCGGAGCACCACGGGCGGGATCGCGGGGATCGTGACCTCGCGCGCGCCCGCGGCGAAGAGCAGCCGCGCGCAACCGACCACCCCGCGCGCCAGGCTCGCGCGGTCGGCCTCGCTCATGACGTAGCGGAGCACCGGCGCTCCGCCGGCCCCGGTGACGACGCGCCCCTCGGTCTCGTCGTGGAGCATGGCGGTGAGGACCGCGAGGTGACGGTAGCCGCGCATCGCCGTCATGTGCGCGGCGCCGAAGCCCGGCAGCGTCGCGGCCGTGCCGATCGGGTGCGCGAACGCGGGCACGATCCACGTGCGTTGCTCGGCGCCCGGCGAGAAGTCGAGCAGCTCCGTGCACTCCCACGACTGCGGGACGCCGAGGTGCGCGGCGACCTCGCCCGCGAACGTGCCGGCCACCACCGCGCCCGGGTGCATGCGCAGGCGGCGCCCCACCTGCGCGTACGGGTCCGGCGCGCCGCTCCGAGCCAAGAGCGCCGCCGAGCCGACGGCGCTCGCCGCGAGCACGACGACGCGCGCACGCACCGTCACGTCGGCGATGCGCCTGCCCTCGCCGTCGCGCGCGATCGCGTCGATGCCCGTGACGCGCCCGCCCGCCGAGCGTATCGCGCGCGCTTCGACGTCCGCGTACACGCGCCCGCCAGCGGCGAGCGCCTCGGGGACGAGCACCTTGAGCGCGTTCTGCTTGGCGTCGTACACGCAACCGAGCTCGCAGAAGCCGCTGCCCTGGCAGCCGACGCGGTTGTGCTTGAGCGGGCCGTGACGCCACCCGAGCGCCGCGGCGCCGCGGCGGAGCACGTCGTTGTTCGCGTTGACCATCGACGCGGGGATCTCCGAGACGCGCAGGTCTCGCTCGACGACCTCGTACGACGCCGCGAGCTCCGCGGGGCGTACGCCCTCGACGCCGTGCCGTTCGGCCCACGCGTCGAGCACCTCGGACGGCGCGCGCTTGCACAGGTTGGTGTTGTGCACCGTGCTCCCGCCGACGCCGCGGCCTTGCAGCACGCGGATCGCGAGGTCCTCCGTGACGCGGCCGCCGCGATCGGCGAAGAGCATCGCGAGCATCTGCTCTTCGCGCTGGTTGAAGTCCTTGGGCTGGTGGAAGCCGCCCTCCTCGAGCGCGATCACCGAGAGCCCGGCGCGCGCCAGCTCGCGCAGGGCCATGGCGCCGCCCGCGCCAGTGCCCACGACCACGGCGTCGACGTCGAGACGGACCTCGCCATGGAGCTCGCGCCCGAGCACGACCGTCACGTGGGCACGCCCCCCACGCGCATCGGCCACGGAGGCACCGTCCTGCCCAGCGACGGGCCTTCGTAGCCGAGCACCGACCACGTGCGAGGGTCGCGGTAGTAGCCCATGAAGACGAGCGCCTTGAGGCCGGCGAAGCCGCCGCGGAGCAGGTCGACCTCGCTCGCCTCGAGCGCCGCGAGCACGCGATCCTGGTCGCCGGCCGAGAGCCGCGTGAAGCGCGACGCTGCGCGGAGGGTCATCGCCGGCGCCAGCTGCTCGATGAAGTCGAGGAACTTGAGCAGGTCTCCGCGCTGCGGGCCGGCCATCTTGGACACGTAGGCGTCGACGAAGCCCGCCACGTCCACGTCGTCGGCGCTCGGCGGGCCCGCCGCGTCGGGCGCGCACACGCGGGCGGCCACGGCGCGAACCAGCGCGTATCTCGATCGGTCGAGCGCCGAGGGCGCGGGGCCGGGCACGGCGGGATAGCCGCGAGAGCGCACGAACGCGAGGCCCACGCCGCCGGCCACGAGCGCGGCGCCGAACGCCTCGAGCACACGTCGCCGCGACAAGGACATGAGACGGACGATGCCCCAGGCGACGCTGCCCCCGCAAGCCCTGTCCTGGCTGGTATCCTCGCGGCGTGCGGCTCTTCGGACTGACGGGAGGCATCGCGAGCGGAAAGAGCGCCGTCGCGCGACGCCTGCGGGCGCGCGGCGTGCCCGTCATCGACGCCGACCAGCTCGCGCGTGAGGCGGTCATGCCCGGCACGCCCGGGCTCTCGGCCATCGTCGCGACGTTCGGCGACGGCGTGCTCGACGCCGAGGGCAAGCTCGACCGCAAGGCGCTCGCGAGCTTGGTCTTCGGCGACGACGCGAAGCGCGCGGCCCTCAACGCGATCGTCCACCCACGCGTCACGGCCCTGACGATGGAGCGCGCGGCGGCGCTCGCCGAACGCGGTGAGCCCCTCGCCTGCTACGAGGCAGCGCTCCTCGTCGAGAACGGCGTGGCCGACGCCTTCCGACCGCTGGTCGTCGTGTCGGCGCCCGCCGACGTGCAGATCGCCCGCGCCATGGCGCGCGACGGCGCCACCGAGGCCGAGGCCCGTGCCCGCCTGGCCGCCCAGGCGCCCCTCGCCGCCAAGGCCGCCGCCGCCGACCACGTCATCGACAACCGCGGCACCCTCGAGGACCTCGATCGGCGGACCGACGAGGTGCTCGCGGCCATCTGCCGCGACCAGGGGGTCGACCCGAGCCGTTATCCGACCGACGCGCCCGGCGCCGGAACCTGATAAGCTGCCGCCGTCGATGAAGTATCGAACCGGCGTCTCGTCGAGCTATGGCGATGCCGAGGCCGCGACGCCGACCAACGACGCGCGCGCGGGCCTGGTGCTCCTCTATGCGCCCAACTTCGACCAGCTCGCGCCCGCCTACGTGTTCATGGGCCCCGAGCTGACGATCGGACGAGACCCGACGTGCGCCGTGTGCGTGCCCGAGCAGGCCGTCAGCCGCCACCACGTGCGGATCGCCCTGCGCGGCGACGACTGCTGGGTGCTGCAAGACCTCGGGAGCCGCAACGGCACGATGGTGGGCGGCACGTACGTGAGCGAGGTCGAGCTCGAGCCCAACCACGAGATCCGCATCGGCGACGCGATCTTCAAGTTCGTCGATCACGGCGCCGACAAGTACGTCCACTACGGCATCGACGGGAAGGTCACGGGCGAGCGCAAGTCCAAGGCGCTGCCCGACCTGGTGGGCGGCGCGCAGATCGATCAGATCGCGGCCGACATCGAGCGCATCGCGCCCACGAGCCTTTCGGCCGTCATCCTGGGCGAGACGGGCACGGGCAAGGAGGTCGTCGCGCGCGGCGTGCACGCCCTCAGCGGGCGCCGCGGCTCGTTCCAGGCCATCAACTGCGCCGCGATCCCGCACAACCTGCTCGAGAGCGAGCTCTTCGGCTATCGGCGCGGCGCGTTCTCGGGCGCCGATCGCGACAAGCCGGGCCTCATCAAGCTCGCCGACGGAGGCACGCTCTTCCTCGACGAGATCGGCGACATGCCGCTCGACGCTCAGGCCAAGCTGCTGCGCGTGCTCCAGTCGCGCGAGGTGTTCCCGCTCGGCGCGACCACGCCGGAGCTCGTCGACATCCGCATCGTGTGCGCCACGCACCGCGACCTCTATCAGTACGTGAAAGAGGAGCGCTTCCGCGGAGATCTGCTCGCGCGGCTCAACGAGCACGTCGTGCGCCTTCCGCCGCTGCGCGAGCGCAAAGAGGACATCTACCAGCTGACCAAGGCGTTCCTCGCACGCTACGGGCGCGCCAACGCCGGGCTCACCTTCTCGTTCCTCGTCGCGCTGCTCCACTACGATTGGCCGTTCAACGTGCGCGAGCTCGAGAGCTGCGTGAAGCGGGCCGCCGCGCTCACGACCGACGGACAGCTCGACACGGTGCACCTGCCCGACGCGATCAGCGAGCACATGAAGCGCTACGGTGAGCGACCGCGCATCATGGCGCCGAGCATCGGCCCGCCGGGGCAGATGGGGCCGCGCGCGTCGGGGTCGAGCGTGCCCAGCCAGCCGAAGCGGGGCGCGCCGACAGAAGACGAGCTGCGCGAGATGCTGACCCGCCACCGCGGCAACGTCGCCGCCGTCGGACGCGAGCTGGGCAAGGAGCGCATGCAGGTGCACCGCTGGCTCAAGAAGTACAACATCGACCTCGGCGACTACCGCTCCGACGGCTGAGCGGCGCCCCCCGCCGCCTCAGTGCGCGGACTCGTCGGCGGCCGCAGCGATGCGCAGGTGGCCGTCCTCGCGCCGCAAGAGGAGCACCACGACGTCGCCGAAGAGCTGCTCTCCGGTCACGTTCGCGACGCCGACCGGCACGCGCACGAGGACGTCGCCAGGCACCATCTGCGGCGGCCGCGGTGGGGCGCCCGGCGAGCCGAGCGTGTCGAACGTGTGCCGCTCGATTTCGCTCGGCCGATAGATCTCGGTGCCGGCGAGCTGCTGGTACTCGAAGTTGCGAAAGCGCGCGCGCCACACGTCGACGAGGCTGGCCCTCGCGCTCGACGCGCCGATGGCCGTGGCACCGCTCGCGAGCATGCCCTTGAGGGCCTCGAGGTCCTCGCTGACGAAGGCGCGAAAGTACGACGCGACCACCTCCTCGACGTCGCGATCGGCGACGGGCGCGCGCAAACCGACGACGCCGCCCGCGGTGGCGTGGTCGTGAGGCTCGGGTACGGCCGGCGGGGGCTCGAGCACCACGCCGTCGGGGCGACGCGGCGCCTTGGGCAGCTCGGTCGCCGTCTCGAGCGCGCCGCCGCCGCACGCCGCGCAGAGCCAAAGCGTCACGCCGAGCGCGAGGCGCGCACCGTCAGATCGGTTCGATGCTCGGATCCACTCCACGCTCGAGCGTCACGATCGCACGTTCGGGGATCAAGTTCCAGTGCGCCTGCGCCGTGGGAGACGACGACGCGATCGACCACTCGTCGTCGAAGTCGCTCACCAGGAGCGAGAAGTGCACCTGACCGAGCTCGGGGGTGCGGCGCCGGAGCGCCATGTCGTCGCCGATGATGAGGTCGGCGTCGGACTTGCCCTTGAAGACCCGGACGCCCATCTGCGCGCCGCAGTGGAGCGCGACGAGGAACTCGCCGTTGGAGATGATCACGTTGATCTGCGCGGCGTCGGCGCCGACCTCTGCCGCCATCCCGTTCGCCACCGCCACGCTCGAGCGGATCGCTTCGCGCACGTGCGCCGGCTCGACCACCACGTCGTTGAGACGGCCGGCGTCGTGCAGGAACGACAAGAAGACGTAGAAGAGGATCTCGGCGTCGGTCTCGCCGCGGATCGACGAGCGCAAGAACTCGGGCACGCTCGCGACGAGGCGCTCGCGCACCACGTCGAACGCGGCCAAGGTCCCCGTCTGGGCAAAGAGCCACTGGCGGTAGCGGAAGGGGTGCGTGTTCTCCGTGCGGAGGCCGCCCACGGTCGCGCTGCGCACCTGACCCACGAGCAGATCGGCGCGGACGTCGGCCGCGGCCTTTGCGATGTCGACCGCGGGGCTGTCGTCGATGGGGCGGCGGCGCATGAGCACCTCGCCGCCCTGGTAGAAGCCCATGCCCCAGCCGAGCTGGGCGCCACCCGAGCGTGCGATGAGCGCGTCCGATTCGTGCGCCAGCACTCGACCGGCGAGATCGGAGCGGTTGCCAATCAGACCGAACAGACGTGCCATGGGACTCACACTCCTAGACGACCCAGCAGGATCACTTCAACTCTAGAGAACTCCGCGCGCGATGGGTAGAGGCAGTCAGACGGCTTCGTCGTTCGATCGACGCGAAGCGAGCACCCGCTTGGTGCGCTCACGCGCGCGGCGGTCGACCTCGGTCGCGAACGCCCGCACCACGAAGGGCGCCGTCGCCGCGAGCACGAGGGCGAAGAGCCACGCCGGGATCGGCATCGCGCCCATCCCTTAAGTGTTGCCACATGCGGGGCGTGGCACAAGGCCGATCACTTGTGCGGCGGCACGATGAAGGGGACGACGTGCTCGCGACCCTCGAAGCCGGCGCGATAGACCGACGCGGCGCGCTGCGTGGAGAAGGGACCGATGCGCACCCGGTACCACGTGCCCCGCCCAGGTACGTGCGCCTCGACGACGTACGCCTTGTGACCACGCGCGCGTAGCTGCGTCGAGAAGCTGTCGGCCTCGGCCTGCGTGCGGAACGAGCTCACCTGGAGCTGGTAGCCGCCTTCGCGTCCTGCCGGCGCGGCCTGAGCTTGCGGCGCGCTCTGCGTCGCGTCGTTGGCGGCGCGCGTGAGGTTGTCCCGGGGGCGCTTGACGACCGGGCTCGCCTCGAGCACGTGCTGCGCCGGCAGCGGCACCACGGTGAGTCGATCGGTGGGAGGCGGCGCGGTGCCGGGCGCGACCGCGACCGTATCGGCCGTGGGGGTGGGCGCGGGTCGGAGCGCAGGATTTGCACCGTCGCGGCCGCGCGGCACGGCCGCCATCGCCGTCGGGGGCGCGCCCTGATCGCTCAGGATCCCGGGGAAGGTCACGTCGTCGGAGTGCAGGTCGGTCGGCTGTACGGGCTTGGCGCCGCCGGCCTTCGCCTGCTGGGCGACGAGCTCGCCGAGCGGATCGGTCTTGGCCGTGCTGGTCGACTTGCGCCCGGTGAAGGCCATCCCCGCGAAGACGACGCACGCGCCGCCGAGCGCGACGAGCAGGATCGTCACGCCGCGCGGCGTCGACCGGCCGCCGTCCGCTTCTTGGATCTGTTCGAGATTGCGCACGCTGGTCTGCTCCATGGCTTTCCTCACTCCTCGTCCCCGGCGGAGTCCGGGAGGTCCATTCGTTCGGGCGCGTCGACGCCGATGAGCGCGAGCGCAGAGCCGTACACCGCGCGGATGGCGCGTACCCACGCGAGACGCGCGACGGTCTTGTCGACGTCCCAGCGATCGCGCCACGTGGGATCGTCTCGCGTCGCGTCGCGCGGCAGGATCGGGTCGGCCTTGAGCCGCGTGAAGTAGCTCTGGAACTCGCGCGCGAGCTCTTGCACGTAGAACACCACCCGGTGCGGCTCGCGCAGCGCGGCCGCCTCGGCGACGACCTCTGCGTAGGCCGCGAGGCGCATCGCGACGCGCAGCTCGTCCTCGTGGTCGAGCTTGTCCCAGGGGATCGTCGCCGGCACGTCACCGAGGCCGATGCGGTCGGCCTTGCGCAAGATGGAGCAGAGGCGCGCGTGGCCGTACTGGACGTAGAAGACCGGGTTGTCGAGGCTCTTCTTCTTGGCGAGCTCGACGTCGATGTCGACGTTGGTCGAGGCCGCGCGCGACAAGAAGAAGAACCGCAGCGCGTCCCTCCCCGCCCCCACACGACCGGCCGCCTGATCGATGTCGCCCATCAGCTCGTCGGCGGTGACGACGTTGCCCGCGCGCTTGGACGACTTGACGAGCTCGCCCTCCTGATAGACGAAGACGAGCTGGTAGAGCAGCGCTTCGAAGCGGTCGCTCGGCAGGCCGAGCGCGTCGAGCACGTTGCGGATGCGCGCCACGTACCCGTGGTGATCGGCCCCGAGCACGGCGATGAGCCGGTCGTAGCCGCGCTCGATCTTGTCGGTGTGGTACGCGATGTCGCTCGCGAAGTAGGTGTACGCGCCCGTCGACTTGCGGACGACGCGATCCTTGTCCTCGACGGCGCTCTCGCCCTTGGTCACGAACCAGAGCGCGCCGTCGTGCTCCTCGAGAAAGCCGCCGGCGCGGAGCCGCGCGAGGGCCGCCTCGACGTGCCCCCAGCGGTGCAGGCTCTCCTCGCTGAACCACACGTCGAAGACCACGCCCAGNNCGCGCGAGCGTGGCGCGGAGACCCGGCAACGTGGTCGAGCCCGGAAGGCCGCGCACCATGGCGCCGACGGCGGCGCGCGCGAGCGCCTCGTCGTCCCTCCACACCTCGGGGCTCGAAGCGTCGAGCGCGCGCGCGACCTCGGCGACGTAGGCGCCTTTGTAGCCGTCCTCGGGCGGAGGGAGCCCGTCGTGGGCGGCGCGCACGC